>JAIYDP010000465.1 GCA_027487435.1 Verrucomicrobiaceae bacterium
CAATCACCTAAGAACGAGCTAACATCACACCCTATAAAAAAAACTTATGCCACGCACATAAAAAACTTGAACAACTACATGCCAGCGTAATCAGTGGTTATAACTGCGGATTCTAGGATTATAGAAATCAAAAAATGCTAGAGCATCTCAAGGTGGGAATCGTGACTCGCCCTCTAAGCTGCAAACACAGAGCTTAGGAATTTTTTCCTAGAGTCATCTGCCATTCAGACCCGATGAAATCCCACTCACTACCAGATTGGGTTTATTTTAATGCCACCTGATCTTCTTCGGATAGGGTTCTTTGCCATTCGTTTGCAGCGCTTGGATTTTTTGAGTGCCAGGAGTTTTTCACCAATCGAAGCGAAGCAGTGCGGGTAGATGAATCCGTGATTTGGTCGGCCAGTTTAGCAAATAAGGGATAATCCTCATCATTATCGTTGATGCGTTGTTCGATGACAAACTTTACAAAGGTATTATAGCGCTCTTCAGATAAGCGTTTGGCAACCCAGTCGCAGGCATTATGGGCGTCGCTACCGAACCATTTGATGTAGAACTCTAACATCACAACGGGAACGGATCTCTGTGGATTTCTCTCTAACCAAGTTTGCATGAATTCCACACCACGATCTGAATTGTCGGTGTTGGATGACATAGTCCATTCGACTAACTTCAAATCGAGCGTCATTCGATCAACCTCAGAAATGGTTAGCTGATTCAGCGTTTTGTAGGCTTTTTCAGGGTGAATTTTGCTTTCTCGGAGCAGCAGTCCTTTCCAGAGTGCCATGGCTTCCGCGTGGTCTGAGGATGCCGCGCGCCCGAGTATGGCCGCACGGCCAGAGGCAACACTCGTTTCATAAGCATAGTCTTGAAGAATGCTTTCTCGAACTTCTGGAGTGACCTTTGCGATTCGTTTTTCAAACTCTGCGGGATCGCTTACCGCAAGTTTTACGAGGGCTTCCTCGACACAATCATCAACGTCTTCTCGCAATATCTCGGGGATGTCAGCATTCTCCAGCCATTTGAGTACGCTGAGAGGGTCTTTTTTGATCCAAATTGATAATGCCTCTTCGATTGAAAAATTCGATGCTTCTTCCGAATGTACCGCTAAAAGCTGGATCAATCGCTCTGGGCTGCGATGCGCCAGCACCAAAAAAACCATATATTGCATCTTTAGTTTGATACCACATTCGTCATTGTGAGCGAGGAAGGAATTGATTTCAAGAAACCATTTCTCAAGCTCGGAAATCGGCACTTTTTCTAGTATCGCACGTGTTTCCTCATGAAGCGGAAAATCGTAATATACGGAGGGAGACACCTCCCATTTTTGAATCAATTGTTCTTTCCTGGTTTTCCATGCTTGTCCTTCGATGACTTGCGTTGTGTTGCGTTGAATCGGTCGATTGTTGATACTTGAATTCGACTGCTTTGCAGGATTGTTCTTCTGATCACTTTCACTCCATTTTGCGGTTATGAAGCCAACAGCGAATGCGGAAGCGATGCATGCCACAGCAATCATTTGTGAAGTTATGCGGGTCACAGTCATGGATTGGGTCTCTCATCATACGGGATTTCACCGATCGCGTAAACTCGCTCGTCATCAGTGAGCGGCATGGAAATGGCAGCGGCTTTTGCTTGTTCCTTGTCGTGGCTCATCCATTCGCGGAAAAGAAATCGCACGGCGGTTTCATGAATGTAAGGCATTGGGTGAGACCGTGCTGCCGCAAGAAATTCACTTCGTGATTCACCAGAATAAAAGGCTTTTTTCGCGCGCAATCGGCACAAGGAATCAGCAACTTCGCAATTGTCATCGTTGATGCTTTTGATTGCGCGAAAGGCATCCTCATCATTCAGAGATGCTAGACTGGCAACAATCATATCCGCGACCTCACCAGAAACTGTCATGGTGCAGTCCCACATTCCACTTTCATTTTTTGTCGCTTCCCATGCCGCAGCACTACCTCCTTGCTGAATCCATGCTGCGAACACAGCTTCACGAGGAGCTTGAAATTTTTCGGGATAAAGAATCTTTGCCTTCTTATTGGCCGCCTGTGGATCAAGCTCGCCCCAGCGATACAATAGCATCGCGGGGAGAAGCGAATCATCGCCAAAGGGATCTGATCGAATGCCCCCATTCGCCGCCACCTCAGAAATGGCAGCTTCCACTTCTTCTTCGGAGAGGAAACGGACTTCGTGCCAGATTTGTCGATCATCCATGGTATGTGTCATAGCTTTCTCGACCAATCGACTGATGGTTCTCTCAGACTTTTGTGCCTCGGAATTTCTCTCCGTTAGGGAACTTGCCCGACTCTGCGGATGCTCAGGTTCCGACTTCATTTTATGATGGGAAGAACCGCACCAAAATCCCACAACCATCGTCAACACGATAGCTGTGACTAAGCACACCAATTTAGAAGAATCAAAGGGCATGGCTGTTACCAATCTGCGCATTGTAGCATTTGTGACTGTACTTTGCATTTTTTGAGTGATTTTAAGATTTTTCCCTTACCTGATTCGGTTGCTAACAGACGCATCTTATTTCATAACGATCCATTTTACCATCCATAAATTGTTACCTCTCACTTATGCTTCACCTAAAATGCCGTCTCCATCATTTCGCACAATCAGATTGAAGCCTCGACATTATCAGTCTCGACGAATCGCGCACTACACACGATGTTAGAATCGTTGCCTGTGAATATGCAAGAGGATCCAGGCATCGGATCCGTGGCTACTCTAGCGGGTCGAGAAGATCAAAACTACTGGTTTGAAACACTCGTGACAACCCATCGCTGGCAACTTCTTGCACAACAGACACCCACAAAGAAAAACGACAATCATTGATTCCATGGGGCACGGGATTTGGAGAGGTAACGCGCTACGCCGAGGCTCGATTATAACCAATGGGATTTCGGGCTTCCTTCTCCCCGGTCGATGGTCTATACGCTGTGGAAGAATCCACATCAATGAACACGTTTGCTAAACTCCAAGTATTTTGCCCCGTTGACCCAACACAATTGGAATCAACTCCCACGGGAATGATTTGCCGTAAGTGCCAAGAAAATCTTGTCGATGTCTCGCGCCCATGCCAGCCGAAAAAGCTCGCACAGGGAGTCTGTGGAGTGATGTGGCAAATTGTGGGCCCTGTCGTCGGATCGACGATCGCGCTTTCAAGCTGTTCGCTTGATGGCTCGTCTGCCGCTTCCGAAGATTCGATCCAGAGGCAGAACCAAGCCAAGCAAGGAACCTCTGGCACATCTGGTGTCCCGCTTCCCGGTAGCTATTTTTACCCTGGAGGAGAGACCTATGACCCGAAGGACTATCCCGTAGCGGAGTTCAGCGATGAGCCCGGCATGGTCATCAGTCCTTATTCCCAAACAAAAGTCGATGTGACTCGTCACACAGAAGGAACATTGGTTTTGGATCCTGCCTACAAAATGGTCGATAAAAAGTTTTTCCGTGTTCCGTTCAGAAAGTAGTTAGATTTTATCATCTATCGAAATCCCATCGTCTCACAAAATCCTTACATCTCCCGCAAGATGGGTGGCCTAGGTTTCGTTGTATAGGTGACTGCGCTTGCATGATGCATGGCGAAACCTCTCTTCTTGCAATCTTTTTCCGTGAAACATTCTCTCCTCACCTTCTCCCTCGCTTTCATTTTTTCTTCGTCTTTTGCTCGCGCCGATTCTACCAAGAAAAATCAAGGCATTGCCGATCCTGACACCGGCATCACACTGCCAGTTGGTTTCGACGCGGAAATTCTTTATGATGTCCCAAAATCCCAGGGTTCTTGGGTCGCTATGGCCTTCGATCCAAAGGGGCGGCTCATCGTGTCCGATCAAGATGACAAGGGTGTGTTCCGCGTAACACTTCCCCAAGAAGGCGAAGCGAGTTCCGCAATTCGGGTCGAAAGCCTGCCCGGCTTCCCGTATGAGCCGATTGACTGGGGCGAACGCAAGGTTGGCGGGGCATTGGGGTTTCTTTATGCCTTCGATAGCCTCTACATGACCACGATGAAGGGCCTCTACCGCGTCCGCGATACCAACGGGGATGATGCTTTTGATGAATTCACCTTGTTGAAGCGGCTCAATTACGGCTACGAGCACTCCGCGCATTCCCTCATCCAGACCGCAGATGGCAAGGGGATTTATCTGGTAAGCGGCAACTACACGCGAGTTCCGCAAGGGGTTTCCTCACGTCAACCGCCAGCTTGGGCGGAAGATTCGCTCCTGCCCTTCATCCCTGATCCCTCAGGGCATGCAGTGGGATTGAAGGCTCCGGGCGGCTGGATCTGCCGCATTTCGCCTGATGGTAAGGATTGGAAATTGGTCGGATCAGGATTCCGCAACTCTGTCGATATCGCAATCAACCGCGAAGGGGAGCTTTTCACTTTCGACTCGGATATGGAATTCGATGTCGGTTGTCCTTGGTATCGCCCCACGCGCATCAACCACGTCACCTCCGGTTCGGAGTTCGGCTGGCGCTCCGGTTCGGACAACTGGCCCGAATATTTTTCAGACAGCCTAGGTGCCGTGATCAATGTTGGCCCCGGCTCGCCCACGGGCATTAGCTTTGGTCATCATTCGAAATTTCCCGCTTCTTACCAAGATCAACTCTTCATTTGCGATTGGACGTTTGGCACCATCTACACGGTGGATTTGCAAGAAAGTGGCTCAAGTTATACCGGCAAGAAAAAAGAATTTCTCCACGGCAGTCCTCTGAACATCGCCGCCATGCGCTTTGGTCCCGATGGTGCGATGTATTTCCTTACCGGCGGTCGTACCACAGCCTCGCGGCTCTATCGGGTTCGCTATACTGGGAAACATCGCGAAGGCACTGCGAAAACGCATCTCGCCAATCGCGATCAACGGGAACTGCGGCATTCGTTAGAGCGCTACCATGACGGCGGCACTGGAGGCATGGAGGCGGTGGAAAAAGCCTGGCCGTATCTGGCTCATGACGATCGCTACATTCGCTATGCGGCTCGAATCGCTATCGAGAACCAGAGACTCATTCTTTGGCAAGAGAAAGCCTTTGCTGAGAAAAACCCTCGCACGGCGATGTATGCGACGATGGCACTTTGTCGTCATGGCGATGCCTCACTTTCAGCTCGTGTGCTCGATTTGCTTGGTGGGATTCCGTTCGAAAGCCTCGCGCCTGACGATCGACTCGCGCTGCTACGAACCTATTCCCTTTGCTTCATGCGTCTGGGCCGTCCTACTGGCGATCGGCTGGCATCTGTGATTGCGAAAATTCATCCCCATTATCCCGCAAACGACGACAAGCTCAACGCCGAGCTTTGCCGAGTTCTCTCGTATCTGGAATCTCCTTCCGTTGTAGGAAAAACCATCGCATTGATGAAAGCGACCCGGGCGGAAGAGGTGGAATACGACAAGGAAATGCTGGCTCGTCACGAATACGGTGAAAACATTCTGAAGATGATGGCAAGCACGCCAAACACCCGCAACATCCATTTTGCCTATTGCCTACGCCGTGTGCAAAACGGCTGGAATTTGGAGCACCGACGCTACTTTTTCAGCTGGTTGAAGTACTCACTGGAGAACAATGGAGGCCGGAGCTTCGCCGGTTACATCCGCTCGATTCGTGAGGATGCCATGGAACACATGAATTCCGAGGATGCCGCAGAGATCGCGGGCCTTCTCAAGGAAATTGGCACGATCGACCTTTCCAAGCTGCCAAAACCCGCAGGACCAGGGGTTGCTTGGACGGTCGATTCCGCGATGAAGCTCTTTGAGTCGGACCTTCAGGGACGTGATTTCGAGAACGGCAAGAAGATGTTTTCCGCCGGACTTTGCATTGCCTGCCATCGCTTTGAAGGGGGTGGCGGAACTTCGGGACCTGACCTGGGTTCGGTCGGCAAGCGCTTTTCGGCACGCGACATCCTCGTCGCAGTTTGCGAACCGAGCCAGTCCATTTCCGAGCAATACCTTGCCAGCATCGTGTCCTTGAAGGACGGCAAAACGCTCTACGGACGGCTGATCTACAAGAATGACAAAGAAGTCGCCGTCTCGCCAAATCCCTTCAACAACAGCGAATTCGCCAAAGCTCCCGCCGACCAAGTCACCAAGATCGAGTATTCTCAGACCTCGATGATGCCGCCTGGCATGATCCTAGAATCCGCAGTTACAACGCTAAAATACGCTCAAATGTGACTGATTTCGTCTTCAAACCATTGATGCAGCGTTACCAGCATGCAAATTACATTTTAACCAC
>JAIYDP010000253.1 GCA_027487435.1 Verrucomicrobiaceae bacterium
CTCCCGTGTCCGCTTGGCTCTTACTGTCCCTCCCTCAACATGACGGCTGCAACGCCATGTCCCGCTGGTTGGTACTGTCCCTCCTCTAACGCGTCATTGCCAAAACTTTGCCCGACGGGGTCGTACTGTCCATCGCTCCATTCCACGAAGCCCACGCCTTGTCCGTCAAACAAGACAGAGGTTGTGGTGGTGGACCACGGCAGGCACAGAGTCGTTTGGATGAACAAATCCGGAAATATTACAAAGGCAGTCCATGGCTTCAGTTCCCCGAATGAAGTCATCCTCAGTGCCAATGGCTCTTTCATCGTAAGTGATCGCGACACCGGTCGAATTGTGTGGGTGAACAGGGGGGGCGCAATCTACAAGGCCGTCGGAGGATTCCATTGGCCTCATGGAATCGAAGCCATGTATGACGGAGGTATAGTTGTTGTAGAGCATCTTGGCAATAGAGTGGCCTTCGTTGACCAGGACGGCAAGATCGTCAGACTCGTCGGTGGATTCAGTGGCCCAGCTGGCGTTACAATGGCTTCAGACGGGTCCATCGTCGTCTGTGATCGAGGCGCCAATCGACTCGTTTGGCTTGACAAGCAGGGCGCAATTGTCAAGACCGCCGGCGGGTTCGCTGCTCCCACTGGCATTTCGCCCTATGGGGACGGGGAGTTGGTGGTCACCAACGCCGCCAGCAACGAAATCCTCTGGGTGGACAAAGACGGGAAGATCCTCAGGAGGCTGGGGGGGTTCAGCCAGCCGTTTGGAATTGCCGTGAATTCAGATGGTGAAATTTTTGTTGGGGACCTCCAAGGAAACCGCGTCGTGTTTGTGGGCAAGAACGGGACAATCGACAAAATCTTAGGTGGGGTCGTTTCGCCAGTTGGAGTTGCCGTGCCGGTTGGAATGTCATCTCCCGACGACTGCTAGAGCAATGTACCCGTTTGCCACCCTTGTATTGTCCCCATAGCAAGAGCACAGTAGCAATGAAGGCCCCCCCGTCCGCGCGTTTTTCTTTTGCTCCCACTCGAGCAGCCGCACCCCTTAAGCATGGGGCGCGATCAATAGAGAGGGTGTTCAGAATGTCAAAAGGAGACGAATGGTGCTTCTCACGAGTCCCACAAACACAAATGTACAAACGAGGCGTCACACTTGTTGCACAAGCTCAATCGTCTCGTGATGGCCATCGTCGTTGGGCTTCGGCCGGATCGCCTCGCTCGCGTACTCCGTCGCCTCGATGGTGCTGACGAAGAATCTGTCCAAGCCGATGGACTTCTCCACTTCCGCAGAGCGCAGCAGATCGCGCATCGGCCCCTTCATGCGGGAGATCAACAGGACCCGCTTTTGCTTTCTCATCGCCTCGGCTATTTCGGACAAGGCCAACAGGGCTGTGCTGTCCATGTTGTTGACGCCGGACAACTCCAGAATGACCGCCTTGATCCGCTCGCCGTCTTGCGAATGGGCCAGAATCATGTCGCGGAAGGTGTTGCAGTTGAAGAAAAGGATGTCCGAGTCAAACCTCAGAATGACAATGCCGGGGAGCTCTGCCGCCTCGGGGTACCTCTTCACGTTCATGAACGCGTCCGAGTCGGGCAGGCGTCCCAGGACGGCGTAATGGGGGAGGACAGTCCTTCTGAGGGCGAGCAGGACGGAGAGGCCGACGGAGACGAGGAGGCCGTTTTCAACGCCGATGATGAGGGTGAGGGTGAAGCAGGCGATGGAGACGAAGAAGTCCTCCTTTGACAGCTTCCAGAGGTGCTTCATCTCGTCGAACTCAAGCAGCCCGGACACGGCGACGAGGACGATGGCACCGAGGACGGGTTTGGGGAGGTAGTAGAAGAGCTGCGTGAGGAACAAAAGGACAAACATCATCACGACGCCGGCGACGATGGACGCAAGGGGCGACTTGGCCCCTGCGGAGGCGTTGACGGCCGTGCGGCTGAATCCTCCCGTCGTGGGGAAGCATCGGCCGATCGAGCCGATGACGTTGGCCATGCCGAGGCCTGGAGGGGGTGGGTGAGGACAGACGTTGCGGAGGGGGTACCAATGAGCTCTTGGTTTGGGTCGACTTCGTAGCCCTTGCGGCCGGCAAAGGTTTTTGCGACGGCGATGGACTCCATGAAGCCGATGAGGGCGACGGAGACCATGACGCCAACAAGTTCGGACGCCTTGGCGAACTCGGGGAGGGAGATCGGCGAGAGCGCGTTCGGGAGGCCGCTTGGAACGGCGCCGACGATCTTCAGCCCCGTCTTGTCGAGCCTTGCGCCGTAGGTGATGCCGGTTGAAACGACAACGACGATCAAGGCGGCTGGAAGTCGGCTCAGCTTCTTAATTTTTTTGAATGTCATCAAAATAGCGATGGTGATCACAGCCATGACGATTGTCTGCCAATGCGTCTTGCCGATTTTGGAGAAGAGGTTGTAGAGGGTCATGTACACTTGCGTGGACGTTTCGAAAGAGTAGCCCAAGACGCTGGACACTTGCGACAGGCCTGTGGGAGTGAGACGCTGATGCGGCTGAGGTGACCGATGATGATGGCGGACGCTGTGGTGAAGCCGACGATGACGGGGTGGGACAAAAACGACGCGATGAAGCCGAGCCGAAAGAGGCCTAGCCCCACTTGAAAGAGGCCCACAAGAAGGGCAGACTGACATATGAGACGTCGATATGAAGGGGGGGGGGGTTACAATGATGGCGAGGGCTGCGTACTCGGGATTGGCAGCCCCGTTGATTGTGGGGGGAACGACGTGTGAGATGCCTTCGAAAACAAGCAAGGAGGAGATGGCAACAGGAGCGACTGAGAGCTCTCGAGACGTCCCGAAGACGGCGTAAATGATGGGGGGGATGAAAGCAGAGTAGAGGCCGTAGATGGGGGGCATGCCCGCGACGATGGCGTAGGCGAGGCCTTGAGGGACCAACATGGCAGCCACAGTCAATCCCGCGACCGCGTCTGAGAGCAAGTTCTTCTTGACGTTGTACTGCGGTATCCACATTGAAATGTAGAACAGGTACCTGAGGGCCCTGAGGACACCCTCGACATGTCAGGATGGTAAACGAAGAGGGCACCTTGCAAGCGTCCTTCGGGGACTTGGGGAGCTTTTGAACAAGCAATGAGACGAGAGACTCGTTTGAAGGCAGGAATCCGTCGCTCCGCGCTCGCACGCGTCGATCCTCCTGTTCTTCCACGGGGACGTCAACGGGGGACAAGGAAATGCGCCCGACATGCACAGACGTTTCCTGAATGGAACTCATGACAGCGTGTGCGTCGGCAGACCCTGCTCTTGAAGGAACCGAAGCGAAGCGAAGTTTTGCACCACGCGGCGCAATCCAAGTTGGATTTATTTACACTGTACAAATAACTTAGTTAGTTTACATGTCCTTGAAAAAATCGTCCGCCTTGCCCTTTGACTTTGCAATCTTTTTCTTCTCTTTCTTCTTCGCATTCTTCATTGTCGACTTTGCAACGGGTGCCTTCTTGCTGCCGTCGCCTTCGCTTTCACCGTCAGAGTCAACTTGGGCTGCTGCTGAGGGTTGCCTACAAATGTTAAATCGCAAAAGGAGGCTCATCACTGAGCTCCTTCTGATACCTCCATCTCCTCAGCTTCGTCTTTTTCAAAAAGCTCTTTCACATCCCAAAACTTGACGGTGCTGTCATGAGAGCAACTCGCCATGAGCGTTCGTTGTCCGTTGATGTGGATGCATTCAATGGGGAAGTCCTCATGCTGCCCAATCACGCCAAGAAGCTGATTCGGATGGATCTGAACGAGGCTACCTCGGTCAGATAGACCACGCGCTGTTCGGAACCGAATGATCCCGTCCATTGACCCCGTCGCAATGGTGTCATCGTCAATGAACGCCATCGTGTCAATGCTGTTCGGATGGCCAGGAAATCGATCACTCACGTCGCCGAAATCTCCCCATGTGAATATGTTCAGAATGCCTTCTTGAGACCCGCACACTACTTTGGTCCCTTTCTGCGAAGGGTCAGCCGTTTCGAGATTGATGGTGGGACCTTGATGATGCAAAGCGAAAGCAACTCGTCCTCGAAATTATCCGACATTGCTTGTAGCTTCCCCCCTCTGACGTTGAAGACTCCAAGAGTGCCGTCGCCACTTCCAGCATCAAATGGAAATGAAAAACAAGGGGTCCAAACCTCACAGAGAGCAGAAAATGATGTGGCTCAGAGTAAGCAAAGTCCGCAATGAAGTCCTGATGCTCTTTGAAGTGCACGACAGCTCGATTTTGCCTCAAGTCCCAAATCTGAAAGCGTCAGGGACTCAGATGAGGACTTGCTTTGATCTCCCCGTCGTCATCACCAGACGCAAGCAAATTTTCGTCCAAAGTCAAAATAGAGTTGATTGGAGATCTGAAGAGTGAGACTGACAAGAGCAGGACAACTTGTGGGACGACGTCATTTTCCCACGAATCTTCATGTTGTCCAATCCCATGGCAATGATGGACTTGTCTGCACCCCCAGAAAACAGCACTGAGATATCAAAGCAAAACTGACGTGGCGTACTCTCGCCAGATTTAGAAAAGTCTGCACACCGACATGAGACACGGTGCTGCTTTGCTTCGTAGAGCTGCTCCTGTATTCCGATGCCAATTCGGTGACTACGGAATCAACGCGGACAGAACTTGCAAACATGAAGAGCTTTCCATCGACAAGTGCGGACGCAATGAGGTCTTCAGTGGGGTGAAACCGAATTGAGTGGACAGTTTCGTCGAAACAAAGGTCTGCAGGGGTCACCTCCATGTAAAAGCGAGTTTCCAATTGTTACTTGTGTATGGACTTTGTCGACGCACACGTGCACTTCTGGGACCTCCGCAGCGCAACTGGTATGGAAAGCAACTCGATTTCCTGACCGCATCGGCGGCGATGAAACCGTCTCTGGGCATTCAAGGGAGGTCCTAGGGGCTGCAAACAGAGACTCATTGGAATTTTACCCGTCAATGTATCCTACCAGTACTCTCCAGCGGGAGGGTCTCCGCCTCGCAGGTCTTGTAAACATCGAAGGGATTCCTCAGCAGGGGACAAAGGAAGTAGTTGACTTGTTGTCAAACTTAGCCTTACAGTTGAAATGGTTGTCGACCCTGGATTGGCAAAATCTCCCGCACAGATTCGTTTCTAGATTGGAGCTACAAGACCCTGCGTCACTTGCCGACTTAATCTCCATGAAAGAGCAGTTTCCAGAACTCGTTGGTATCCGTCAGATTCTTAACTATGACACCGTTGATGAGTCTCTTCGATGGCCTCTCGTTCAGCCGATTGATTACTTCTCCAATGAGAGCTTTCAGAAATCGTTTTCCCTAATGAATGACCTGGACATGAGCTTCGATTTGCAGGTCAATCACCACCAGCTCATTGCTGCTTCAAAGTTTCTCTCTCACTTTCCAAATATCCGGATTATTCTGGATCATCTTGGTCTTCCGAGGACACATGCGGCAAGTAGTAGTGAAAAGATCCATCAAGAGTGGCTTGAAGGAATATCCGCTCTGTCCAAGCTTCCAAATAGTAGCATCAAGCTGTCGAAGCTCAGTTTCATACATCCGAACTATGCAACTTGCGCTACGTCGTTCGAAAAAGTCCAAAGGTATGTACATGAGGCCATCGAAGTGTTCGGGACTGCCAGGTGCATGTTCGCCTCAAATTTTCCAGACGACGATCCGAAGTCTGCCACAGAAATATTCAGAGCTACTGTTTCAATGGTTAATTCATATTCATCCGAGAGGAGAGCGTCCCTCTTTTCGAATTGTGCAAAATCGATTTACAAGTTAAATTAACCGATAATTTGATGAAATTTGAGCATGCTTGTCTTGTGGTAGTTTTCGGAGCATGTGTTGCAGCGGCACAAAACATCTCGTGTCCGAACGATTTTGAGTTCCAGGCAAATTCAACTGCTGACGTTGCCCTGAGTCTGGCAAAATCCTCTCATGCTCAAATAAACCGAACGCACTTGGCCATCTTTGGTGGTGAGTCTGGAGATGGAAGCACTAACATGTTTGCAATTGCTTCGTGGGATCCATCTACGCAAGATGTTAGCATCGCGATGATTGGGAGCGCTGGCGGCCCTAGCCCGCGAGTTCGAGCTTCGATGACGTGCGTACTTGGAGCATGCTTCATGTTTGGCGGCGAATTCAACGTTTCCAAAGCCATGACTAACGAATTTTGGGTCTTCAATTTGACGACGATGGCGTGGTCAAACTGGACTGCAAGCTCAGGTGCGTGGCCAACCCAACGGAACAATGCCGTTCTGTCCTGGTTTCGAAATGGCGACTCCGTCGAGCTCCTTCTCTTCAGTGGATGGGGCTACAAGAACAACAGCTTCCTCCAAGGCACTCTAACGGACAGTTGGATTTACAACGTCGAATCGCGTTCATTTCGCCAAATTGTAGTCCCTCCGGACATTTTCGGTCGAACGAATGCACCCCACGCGGTAAACCTTCGCGGTGAAGTTTTTATTTTCGGTGGCTGGTGTGAAGACGCGACCGTTTGCAAATACCCGAAGAACCTCAATGACTTGATCATCTTCAACGGGACGTGGACTCGGCACTGGGACAACACCCGCACCTGGCCCCAAGGTTCAAACGGAGGGACGATGGTGCCGATTTGCGACGGGAACATGGTTGCAACGATCAGCGGGTGGGTGTCCGGCTTCACGAACGCCCCGTCAGTTTGGTTTTATGACACCGTGAGCCGTCAATGGGAGTCGGCCACCCTCAACTTCTCCTTTACTGACCTTCCCGTGGCGTACTTCCACGGTGAATTCGACAAAGGTGGGCGTCGAAACGACAGCCTTGCCGTTTTTCTACCACTGCTTTCCAAGACTTCTATCGTCCGACTCGTGTCGATTACGATCTACCCCGTGCCATGGTTCAAGCAAGCCCCGTTCATTGCGCTATGGGTCCTTCTTTCCTTCACTGTTGTTGCTTTGGTCGGGCTTATCCTCCTCCGCAACTCAGCCAAAAAGCTAAGAGACCGGCAAGAGCAGCTGGGGCTTGTCGACATTTCCGTCGGACAACGACTCAAGAGCGTCACGGCAGTGCGGGAGTCTCTCATCGAGTACGACGAGCTCGAGTTTGTGGGTGTCGTCGGCGTCGGAGGGTACGGCGTCGTTTCCAAAGCGCTTTGGGCGGGGACTTTGGTGGCGGTGAAGGAAATTCCCATCGACCAGTCCATTGCGAAAGGTGTTGCGGAATCGTTTCAAAGGGAGCTGTACTCCCTTTTTCGGCTGCGACACCCGAACGTGCTGACACTTTACGGCCTGACGATCAGGGAGAGCTCGCTGTACATCGTGACGGAATGGTGTGAGAACGGCGACTTGTTCAACTACCTCATCAAAACGGGAGGAAGGCCACTCCCGCCTCAGACGGCCTTCAGCATTGCTATTGACATTGCCAGGGGGTTACAGTTTCTTCATGCGAAGCAGTATGTCCATCGAGATCTCAAGAGTATGAACTGCCTTTTGACGGACAACTTGAAATGCAAGGTTGGAGACCTTGGACTCACATCGACTAGCGGGACGAAGACTAGCGATCGAGGGACTTTAGAATGGCAAGCGCCAGAAGTGATGGCTGGGTCGTCATGCACACACGCATCGGATGTGTATGCGTTTGGAATAATCTTATGGGAGATCTTTTCCGGAGAAAAGCCATTTTCGACTATGACGCGAGAAGAGATCAAGCGGGAAGTGATATCAGGCTACACTCTACCAATTCCAGACCACATCAACCCCGAGGTGCGAGATCTCATCGAACGGTGTTGGAGGACAGAGCCCATTGGTCGACCCAACGTCCAAGAGATTGCAGACAGCCTTGAGCTCACAAGACGAAGAGTTCAGAGCTCGTTGGCCTCCCTGGAAGGACAACCAGGGGACTTGCTGCTCAAGGATGTACAACACAATGTATGAATGACTTCTCTAAAGAATGTGCTATTATTAGTTTGAGCTCGTTAGAAGTTCAAATTTCCGGTCATGTCCGGTTCGCCGACTGTTGATGATGTAAGCAGTGGGTGGGGCCGTGTAACTTGTCAGTGTGAAAATGTCCTCAAGGAGGCTGTGAACATCCTTGATAATGACAAGCGTCTGGGTTTGAGGCCGCTTGCCTCCCTGACCACTGGAGATGAAGAAGGGCGTTTTGAACGCGGCGGCCTCCGAAAAGCTCTTGATTATGGGGTACGCCTGAACAATCCAATGCAGTACCTGCTTGATTCCACATCCTGCACCGACAACAGGCATCTTACCTTCGAAGGCCGCCCCAGATTCTGTCCTCGTGTCGAAGCAACGAATCTTGTCCCACATGCTTGCCGACAATGAGCGCATTCGGCAATCTGACAAGCGTCTCATCTCCCCTCTCAATTGCTCCTCACGACTTAGGCTCTCATGAGGCCTTGAGAGAATTCCGCCAAGCCCGCCCCCACTCAGCCCAAGGCACCTCCACCGCTGCCACTTCTTACCCCCCCCCCCCCCCCCCCCCCCCCCCCCCCCCCCCCGCCCCCCCGCCCCCCCCCCCCCCCCGCCCCCCCGCCCCCCCCCGCCCGCCAGCCCCCCCCCCCCCCCCCACCCGCCCCACA
>JAIYDP010000289.1 GCA_027487435.1 Verrucomicrobiaceae bacterium
AGAGGCGCGACGTCAGCCTTGAACCACTTGCCAAACAGTTGTCCTCCAGACACCTTCGGCGTACGAGCAAGCCAGTAGCACATGATTGGGAAGGAGAGAGCTTGAGGAGCTTTCGAGCGTGTCCGCATCGTTTGGAGCCTTTGAAGTCGAAGTGAAAACATTTTTGTAGTCCGACTTATTACAGGAATAAACTGACGGAAACAGCAAGGGATGAGTTTCACTGCGTACGATTACAAATGTGTTTTGAACCACTGCGTGAGCGTCGGCCAAACCTCAGTTTTCGCCTTCTCTTCGAAGCAGACCTCGTGCTTGTAGTTGTCGCTGCAAGCTCAGAGATGCTGGCGCAACCCTCACTAAAACTTCAGCTCTTTGTCCGTGGAGGAGACTTTCTCGTGGACGAGTTTTGAGCCGGAGGGAAGTGCAATCTCGTCACCGACTCCATGAAAAATGTACAAAGGGATCTTTATCTTGCTCAGCTGCGCCGGGAGAGTTTCGCAAATCTGGCAAGTCATGGACATTCTCAACGGCGCAAACGTCCATAAACTGCTTCCCGAAATTGACGCGTAGCCCGCCGTGATAGATCAGCGGATCGTCTGCGTATGCGTCGCCTGCGCGTATCAAACGAATAAAGTCCCAACAAGACATTTCGCTTGTTCGGTGGACAGCTTTGAAGGGTCCAAGGAAGTGCCCGGGACAGCAAGTTTGGGCAGGACGGAGGCGAGCTTTCTGCTTGATCAGAGAGGCAAGCGAAGGGTCGTCAGACGAGGCGAGCCACTTCCGAAACGGCGTGGCGACGTTGGGGTCTACTGCGATCGCTGTGCCGCTGAGAATTGCACCCTTGAACGCATTTGGGCGCGCAAGAATCATATTTAGGCTTATGACGCCGCCCATCGAATGACTTGGATCGTCAAAGACACCTTTCCAATGCCAAACCCGAACAAAAACAGGGGCTTTCCAAGATTTTCTCTTTGGACTTTGTCAGCGACAAAGAGAGCGTCATCCACATAATCGCGAAAGAATTCCACGTGACCTTTCAGACCCTCGCTACGACCGTGACCTGTCTGTAAGAGCTAGCTGTGACGAGTGAACCTTGGTGATCAAGAGCCTGCACGAGGAATCCGTTCGACGCCCATTCCTTCGCCAGTTCACGGTATCTGTCGCAGTGCTCCCCAAACCCATGGATGATGAAGATTATGCCGCTGCATCGTCACACAGAACAGACAAATCGTACATGGGCTCTCCCTCCGGTTTCCAGTCCTGTACGTATCTGACAATGTAAGAGAGACCACATCAGAGGTAACAGCCAAGGCAATCCAGGACTTCGCTGGACGAAATCGCCTGGTGCTTCGGAGTCTCTCCCGTCATACTTGGGGGACATGCCATTCGAAGACCTATGCAAAGATGAGGGCAGAGGCGCCAGGGAATGACGTGGTTTGCTTTGGGTCGCTCATCGATTTCAGGTACAGTGCGATGCAGAGCCCTGCTAAAATTGCTCCTTTCTTAACAGAAGTCATTCGCCCTCTGTTAGTGTCACGCACGGCCAATCGTTGTGATACTACAGTTTACAGTCTGGCAATGCAGCTTTAATCAGCTGAGCGGCACACTGGATGTCCTCTGTCGTAGTGTGTCGGCCTGTTGAGAAGCGGCATGCGCCTTTTGCGGTCGCTTCGTCTGTCCCCATCGCCGTCAACACCCGTGAAACTGTGACGCGATGAGCATGGCAAGCTGTCGACTCAGCGGCATTATTCAATGCGAACCGGATCCTGCAGAGAAAGCTACTTGATCCTTCAGGGCCGCAATCATCTTCACCGCAGACGAACCGGCAAACGACAGGTTCAGGGTATTCGGCAGTCTATTGACGGCGTGTCCGTTCAATTTCGTGTCAGTGGCATCGGACAGCAGCTCATGCAGCGCGTCTCGATTTTCTTGCATAGCTCGCGCATCATCCGCACATCGACGTGCGGCCACCTCGCACGCCCTTCCAAATCCCACCTATGGCGTTAGAGACAACCAAGTGTCACGACCCAATTCATGACAGCTTCAGTACCAGCACGTCGCCCTCTTTGCTGGCCACCCCCGAAGAAGAACGGCGCCAGCTCAACTCCTTGCCGCACATACAGAGCCCCAGTGCCTTGAGGTGCGTAGATTTTGTGGCCGGTGATGGTCATCAGATCAACGCCCAACGTCTTGACATCCGCAGGGACTTTTCCAATGGTTTGAGAAGCGTCAGAGTGGAGTAGAACTCCTTTCCGTCGGCAGAGGCGTCCAATGGCGTCGATCGGCTGCATGGTTCCAGTCTGCGGGTGAGGGCGGAGCGGACGTAGACGCAACCTCGTTGTTCGCATGCATAATCGAAACGATCCGCGTATCGGGGCGAAGAGCTTCCTCGACGTCACGCACGTTCACAGCGCCGAAAGCGTCGACAGGGACAGCGCTGTAGCTGAACCCCTTCGATTCCAGGTATTTGGCAACTTCAACAACTGCATCATGTTCGACATTAGAAATCACAAGATGCCCCGAGTCATATTTCTCTAGAACCCCCTGATTGCGCATTGGTCA
This sequence comes from Verrucomicrobiaceae bacterium, assembly GCA_027487435.1. GTDB lineage: Bacteria > Verrucomicrobiota > Verrucomicrobiia > Verrucomicrobiales > Akkermansiaceae > UBA956. Next base: position 2,560 of record JAIYDP010000289.1, read on the forward strand.
TGGCAACGCAAACATCACGCACACGTAATGCCCAATTGCAGCTCTCTGTGCCGCCACTCGTGAAAATAATTTCGTCCGGATTCGCCCCGACAGCTTCTGCGACTTGCTTCAAGGCATGACTTAGAGCGTCCCTTTCTTTCGCTCCTTGAAAGTGATTGCTGCGATGTCAACCCTGCCTTTCACTTCACAATGGACCTTGATGGATTCCCAAACCGGCCCTTCAGGTACGGTAACATGACATCAGCAACCTGTATGATAAGATCATGTATCACTCTAGTTGCCTCCTCGTCGATACCCGTAGTGGCATTGTAATCAAGATACACTCTGCTTCTCATTTTTCCTGACTATTTACAAGCAATAGTTGTTATTTAATGTTCTTTCGCCGAGTCGGAGTGCGTCTCTTATCCACTCCGAGAGCTCTTGGTAGATTGAGAATGCGCACCTAATCCTTGAGCGCATGAAGTGTACGACTCTGTCGTGAAAGTTTTCACGGTCTCTTCCTCCCCGAATTACTTCATGCCCTGGTTCCTGCTTCTCTGTTGGCGCTGACGGCAAGGCAAAATAAAGCTCAGAGGGAGTCATCTGGCAGTGGCTTTGTCATTGCTGGGCGCAGAATTTTGACTAATGCCCATGTTATTGCAGACCATAGTTACGTTATGGTTCGCAGACATGGCGACTCGCGAAAGTGGGTGGCCAAGGTGACTTAGGAGTTCCAAGCCTAATCATCAAGGTCAGTGCAGTCGGACACGAGTGCGACGTGGCCGAACTCTCTGTTGCAGATGAAGATTTTTGGAAAGGGGTGAAGCCTCTTTCGTTCGGGGGCATTCCAGTTTATCGCCGCCGCTTCAGCTCATGGCGTAGGAGCTGCAAGAACCTGTAACTGTCGTTGGCTACCCCACAGGAGGTATTTATATCATCAATGTCCCTAATGCTCGCAGGTGACAACATTTCCGTGACAAACGGAGTTGTCTCTCGCGTCGAGCCGCAGCCGTATGCTCACAGTGAACCCCCCTCCCCTCTGTGGCTTTCCATTTACGTCCGTACAGGCGCTACACACTTGCTCGCCGTTCAAATTGATGCAGCAATCAATCCGTCCCATCTGTCCCGACTGACCTGACGCCGCAGAGGCAACAGCGGGGGGCCTGCACTCATGAACGGAAAAGTTGTCGGTATCGCCTTTCAGAGCCTTCAGGATGCTGAAAACATTGGCTTCATCGTCACTCCGTCCATTTCCTTCGCTGACCGACCAGATTCCTGTCCCCATCATCCATCATTTCTTGATGGATCTAGAGAAGTTTCATAAATACGTCGGGTTTTGTCATCTGGGTCTTTCTTGCCAGTCGCTTGACAACCCGACCCTTCGGAGCTATTTGAACCTGCCTGATGGCATCACAGGCGTTGTTGTGAACCACGTCCAGCCCATTTCATCGTGCGCATCAAAGTTGATGCGAGATGACGTCATCGTGGCGATCGACGGGCATCGAATTGCCAACGATGGAACAATTCTCTTCAGAAACGGTTTCTAGATCCTCATGCCCTCCAGACTGACCTCGCAGCCGAGCGGATTTCATTCGATTTCATTTCCTCCCTCAAGTGCGCCGGCGATCTCTGTGCTTTGTCTATTTTTAGAAAAGGAGCCGTTTGCACCCGCTCTCACCCCCCTCACTCCGCTCAGCCCGTCGACATCTCCGTGGAGATGACGACCCCAAAGACCTTGGTGCCTGTCCATCAATATGACCAGCTGCCAACGTACCTCATCGTCGCGGGCTTCGTCTTCATTCCCCTGACCCAGCCGTATCTTCATGAGTATGGCGAGGATTGGTACAACAGCTCTCCTAGAAAGTTGTGTCAGCGGGCGATCTCGTGGGATCTCCGCGACAAGGACGACCAGGTCGCAGTCGAAGGAGTTGTTTACTGAACGTTAAGTTAGTCATCCTGTCCCAAATTCTGCAAGATGAATCGAATCATGGGTTCGGCCTCACGCTGACAACCTCACTGATCAGATACGAGACGCTGACGAATTTGCAACTGAAAGCTGTGAATGGTTCGCCGCAGATCGCGTTTCTTTAAGTCCACAAGGAGTCTCTATCAAAAACATGAAGCAGCTACATGAATTGTTGCGGAATTGCAGCGATGAGTTCATACGATTCGACCTCGATGAGGAGAAGTACCTCCTGCCTGTCATGAGCACTCATGCACGCAGAGTGATCGTTGTGAAACTCTCCCAATGCAAGGAATGGTCGAAGGGGCTTCTCAAGAAGCATCGGATTCCATCGGTAGCTCTCCACATTCATAAATAACATCCAGGAAACATCAGAAGATTTAGGAGGGGTCATTTGGTGAATGTAAGATAACAATTTTTTATTTTGTACAAATGACTCCGTATGGAATGACGTCGTTTGGAATATCCGTGCTCATTCCCCTGTTACTCCACGCGAGTCCTATATTGGCGGAAGGGGGATTATCGTGCACCCTATTCCGAAATTGTAGTGCCTGCTTGGGCAGCGGCTGCGATTGGGACTTGCGTTCGTCGAGCTGTGCTGCCAACGTGTCTTCGGAGGCAAGAGTTCCTCACCTCTCTAACTGCTCGTGTGTAGACTCCCGCGATGTGAACTGTCAAAAGTGTTTCGAGCTCGGATGCAGCTGGTGCTCTTCAACGCAATCCTGTGCATTGGCACAGACTCCTTGCGCCGTCTCGTTGAGCGTAACTTCGTGTCCGCTATGCAGCATTCGAGACATCTGCGATAGTTGCATCGAGTCCCCTTTCTGCGGCTGGTGCATGTCTCACAACCACTGCGAAGAAGGCAACAAGAACCAATCGTTCGCGCAGGGCTCCGAATGCGCCCTCTCTGCAGAGACGTGGGTCTTCAGCGGCGACAAGTGTCCGACAGGCGTTCTTGCTCTCGTTGGGATCATTTTCGGTTCGATTGTCGGACTCCTCCTCGTTGTCTTCGTCATCGTGTACGTCGTCGTGAAGCGGAGGCAAAGGTCGAGAATGTCCGACGCGGGGCAGCTGCGGACGTACTTCACTTTTGACTCTGAAAGTGGGCAGTTGAGGACGACGGTGCTGAAAGAGCAAGGGCATGAGGCTCTGCCGGCCACGTGAGTGTGCCGTCGCATGTCGAAATTATTAAAATGTACGCCTCCCTGGGCTTTTGTAAATTTAACTGAGCGACCCCACGGCCACGCACATTTTGATGCCCCGCTCGGTCGCACACAGCGTTCAACTGCTTTAGCATTGCGGTACACCAGCGCAGAGGGGCGGCGACGTGTTTGATGCCAAAATGAGGCGGTGGCGGCGGCAGTGGGTCATCGCGCTCCACTCGACCCTGCTCGCCCTGCATGTGCGAGACGAGGCCTCGTGTCTTCAAACCACAGCGCCGCGTTGCCGCCTCGACCCTTCCCCCAGGGCGCAGGCAGTCGGGCGTTGAGGCGAGGACAAGTCTTACTTTCTAAAGACGCACGCAAACATGGGCAGGATTTTCTCCTGTCCCAGCACGACTTCGACGAAGCTGGGCTGCGACAGGACCCTCACCGCCTGATAGTCGCTCCTGCTCACAAAGACGACATGCCCGTCATGGCCTGGCAGCAGCGCCTTCCCCATTCCAACCAAGTCCTCGAACTTGGACTTCTCCTTCGACACCATCGCTTGCAGCGAAGCGTCCCACACCGTTTCTTCGCCGTAGTCGACGGCGCGCGTGATGGGGTACAACGCGGACGCGACACCCCAACAGAACACAATGCACGGCGACGCCTTCCGGCGGGCGTAGAAATGCGCGTATGAGACGTCGGTCGTGGCGTACACGCCGGCCCCAAACCATCCCGTGTCGTCCTTTCGGCGCAGGTCAATCAGCCCCCCTTGCGCAATGCTCCCAAGCGCGCTCGCATCGCATCCATGCGCCAACCGCATCACCCACGTCCCGCGCGTGCCAAGGTGCCGAAACACCCCCCCCTGCGACTGAAAAAGTTTCAGGACCTCCTGCTTCTCCCTCTTCTCCGCGGCACTGAGCTGCGGGTTCCTCTCAAAATAACGGTCGCGCGTCGCGTCATTCGCCGCCGACGCGACGACCCTCGCCCATGCCGCGCCGAAAGCAGCGCCGCCTTGAGGGGGCTTAAAAGCCACCCAACGAACGACGTCCTGGCTCAAATTTTTCTCCTCGAGCAATTTTTTGAGCTCCGCGATGATGGCGCCGTCGACAGGGTCCCCCTCGTCCAAATCCCTCAAACTCGCGTCGCCCCCGTCGGTGAGGCTGCGGATGATGTCCTCCTGCCAAGGCGTCCTCCAAATTAAACCTCGCACTGCCTATCTCCCCCCCCCCCCCCCAATCACCGCGTCCGCGTCAGCACTTAGCGCCGCCAGTAACATCTCCGGCGTCCGGCTGCACAAACTCACCCCCCCCTCGAAAAACTCCAGCCGCACTTTGTACGGCATCGACCTCATTTCGCGTTTGAACAGCAGCTCAATTTCATCCCCCCCCCACCTCAGCATCCCCAGCGCGGCTGGGCCCTCAATTTCGAGCCGCACGCACGACGGCGTCGCTCGGACGCGGACGCGCGTCTCCGTCCCCCCCAAAGGATCCTCCAGGAGGACCTCGCGCCGCCACACCTCCTTCGCGCGCGAGCTGAGCCGCACGACGAGGCGATTCGAAGCGAAGGCGGACAAGCCGTCGTTGGCGATGTCGAAGACGGCAGCCAAACGCGACTGCGCCGCCTGGAGGGGGGGGGCGTCTTCGAGGAGGCCCGGCACGACGATGAGATGGCCGGTGGGGATGGCGACTTCGTAAAGAAGGGCTAGTTTGTTAAACAGCCCGACGCAACGCTCGGCCATGGCGGCGTCGCCGCGCAGAGCGCGCGCAAGGCGGGTGATGGCGTCTGTTTTCAAAAATTTGACGAGGGGTCGCCGTGGGTCCATCATTTGGGCGGCGAGGTTCGTCAAGACGGGGGGGTCCAAAAACACGACGTCCGGGAGCTCCTTGGGGAAATAAAATAAACAGCCGCTGCTGTCGCAGCGCCGCAGCGCTTCCTCCACCTTCGCCTTCGGGTGCGCGCTGAGAGGAGGGCGGCCCAGCAACGTCTGGACGTCGACGATCGCCTCGCGCTGCCGCCGCAAGTCGCCCAGCACCGCCGACACGTCGCGCAAGAGGTCAGGCGCTGGTCGATTAACGCGCGGCTGCGCGTAGAGCATGAGGAAGCGCCACAGCCGCTCAATCCCATCACCGCACTCCGAATCGACATAGAGGGGGGCCGGCATGAGGCGCGCCGCGCTGATGAGGTCTGCGTAAAATGGGCGGTTAAGAACGTCGATGTTTGGCCCCCCCTCTCGCACGCGCGTGCCGACGATGGCAAAGTGCGGCCCGACACAAGGGGGTGGGGGCTTGAGGGGGAAGCGGTTGGCGAAGGAGGCGAACCAGCGGCTGAAAGACGCGTGGGTTTGGTCCGACGGGAGGCCTGCGCGCGTCGATGCGACGACGAGGACGATGGCGTCGGGGGAAAAGAAGAGGGGGTGCGCAATTTGAAAAAGCGCCTGGCCAGCGAAGTCGAAGAAGGTGAAATCCACCCCCCCCTTTGTAACTGATGAGACGGCCACCCCCTGCGTCACGTCCTGCCCCTGCGCCTCAAACCGTCCCGTCACGAGACGCCGCACGAGCGTCGTTTTGCCAACCCCCCCATCGCCGAGGACAATCACTTTCCCCCCCCCCCCCGAAATGCGCTGGCCCGAGCCGCGTCGAAGCGTCGAGAAGTGGCGCCAAACCGCGTGATTGCCGCGCACGCCGTGGGGGAGGAAAATGCTGCCGCCTTGCGCGATGTCGGGCTCGCGCAGCGTCGCGCGTTGGGGGGGGGGGAGGGGGGCGCTCAATAGGGCGGAGCATACCTCCCGCGCGAGGGTGACCACGTCAAGTCCGACGATGACCCGAAGGGACGGACAAAATTCGAATTTGCGTGCGATGCGCGAGCAATCGTCTGCGGCGAGGTCTCCCCCATTAAAATCTATTTCTGAGAGGTCTGTTAAAATTGTCAGCGCAGCTGCAAGCGCATCGACGGCCGCAGCGTCCCACAGGCAATGCTCTAATTTCAACTTCTTTAAGTGGCGCGGCAGGAACGAAAACATTGCCGCGGCGCCAGCCCCTTTAAAATCGCTTTTCTCTAAATTTAAACTCTCAAGCAGAGGCAGCCTCTGGAAGCTCTCGGCGATGTGTGCGATCGTCCACCCGCCCCCCCCAATGTCCAATTCGGTCAAGGCCCCAAACCCCATCATCGCCGACGCAAACGCCACCCCCGCCTCCGTGGCGTCGCCGACGCCAGCGCAAGTGGCTAAAGTCAAGCTTTTTAGCCGTCGCCCCGCCCCAATGGAGGCCACCAGCGCTAAAGACTCCTCAAGGCTGAATTGGTTATCTCGCAGCTCCAGCTGCTCCAAACGCGCCACCATCCCTTCTGCGCGACGAAGAGCCGCAGCTACGCCGGTGCGGCGGAAGATGTGCTGGAGCGCCAGCGCTTTCAAACGGGGGGAGGGGGTCTCAAAAAGAGCTTGCGCGGAGGAATGAGCGATGGGGGTGTGGCGGAGGTCCAAGCGGGTGAGATTTGAGCACATCGCGATTGCGGGCAGAACACCCGCGCGGAGAGGAGAGGGTGCGCAGGGGTCGGCGCGCAGGGAGATGTGGGTCAGGGCCGCCGAAGCAGCGGCGATGGCAGCGCTGAGGGAGTCGTCGGCTTGAGTGACGTCGACGTCCAAAATGGTGAGGGAGCGGCAAGACTGGAGGGCGTTGAATACAGCGGGGGGGGGGGGGCGGGTTTTTGGGGGGGTGCCAGGGGGGGGGGATTTGCTCTGAGGGGGCGGGAACGCAACAACCTCGAGCTTGGGGAGGCTCTTTAAGCATGACGCGAACTCCGTCCAAATGGCGTCGCCGCCGTCGAGGCCATTGAGGTCGAGGCGCTTGAGGCCGGTGAGGCTCGACAAGTCTCTGAAGAGGTGCGACTCACACGCCGTCGCGTTGTGGCCGCCGAGGTTGATGTCAGTGAGCTGCGTGAGGGCCCTGAGTGCGCCGGACAGGGTGGTGAGGCTCGTGTGGACTTGAGCAGCGCCATTGGATGACCCCGCGTGAAATTTGAATGCGACGAGGTGCGACAGCTGCGGCAGGACTTGCGCGATGGCAATGGCGTCCACATCAGAAATTCTATTATCAGACAGGTCAAGATCGGTAAGATCGCGCAGCCGCGTGAGGGCTGCGCAGAGCATTTGGATGCCATCGTCGCCCAAATAATTTCCCCTCAAATTTAGCAGCCGCAGCCGCGTGAGCGTGGTCAGTAGCGCCCCGAGGGTGGACTCTTTGCCTTTCAGCTTGTCAAAGCGAGCGGCGCTCGTCGATGACAGATCCAGCGCCGTCAGCCCAAAGGCGACGCGGTTAAGCCGCAGCGCGGCTTCCAGCGCGCGCAGGCCTGCGGTCCCGGGGTTTAAGACTGTGAGGGAGCGCAAGAAGAGAGCCGTCGAAAGCGATGACATCTCCGCCGCCATTTGGCTTGAAGTCATCAAAAGGCCATCAAATGCGATCGCAGGGCGCTGCGCTGCGACGGCAAGCTGCCAATGCTTGGGAACTAAATTTCGCCATGCCAACGAGGCGGCAGCGGAAAGGAGGTGGATGGCGTCGGCAACGTCGTCGAACGACGCGGGGACGCCGCGGGAGAGGACTTCCGACGTTGCGATTTGAAAAAAAAATACGGCGAGGGCGAGTGCGACGTAGACGTCGAAGAAGTAGGAGGAGGGTGAGGAGAGGAGGGCGACAAGCTAATGGGTGAGAGAGGAGGGGGTGGGGGAGGACCTTCACGGCGGCGAAGGAGGAGATGAGGGCGCCGAGGCGGAGACGGTCCGACGTTCGGTCATGGCGCTGCTGCTGGGCCAGGAATGGGGCGCCTACTAGATGGACGAGAAGAATGACTGAAAGGCCCAACATAAACTTTGCTATTGGGCTGATAGTGAGACGGGGGTTGGAAGAAGTGTACTTTCGACCACTGCCGACAGAGAGAACGTAATCAGCGGATGGGACGAGCGTATGGCCGATGAAGAGGGCTATGCACATGACCGCGGCGCTTTTAACATGCAGCTGAGAGCTATTGGCAACTTCTCTCGTTTTCAAAAGATTCCACAACGAAGCAGCAGCAGCGAGAAGAATAAGACGGGTAATGTTTTCGCCGCTCCAACGAGCCATCACGTAGCCGACGAGAAGGCACGAGCTCGCAATGAAGAGAAAAAAATAAGAGCGGCGAAGAAACTCAAGTCTGGGGTGTCAAAAGCATGATGGAGAAGTCACCTTTCTTGCACCGTCAGCATTGATGTTCATGTTAAATTAAAGAGCAATGTTAGAGTTCAACTTTGATGAACCACTAGCAACGGGATGGACAACGAATCGTCGGCAATGTTATCGGCATCCTCCTTCGACCACATTTCCGCAATGTATTGTCCCTTCCTCGACGTCCTCAAGGGTAAAGAGGGCGCCGCTTGACGCCTCCTCTGCAAATTTCAAACAGTATGCTCTCGTGTGCAATCGCTCCCGTCTTGTGGCGAGCAGGCGGAAGGGGCGAGGTGGCCCCTCCTGCACAAAAGACAAGCTTCATCAAACTAAATGCAGAAGAGAAGTTGTCATCGGCGTTAGAGTGGTCGTTTGATTCGAAACCTCCCCTACGGCAGAAACTGTGTACAAGTTCGTCGGACCACGTCGGGCGGGCATATTTTAAACCTACAACTCTCCAAGTGAAGATGGGATCGGGTGGAGAGAAATCAAACGGCGCAAGATCGGGGGGAGGGAGTGGTGCGCAGCGACAGGACCTTGAAGGAACGAAGTGCACTGTGCAAGCGGTGATGAAGGGGAGCATCCGCCTCATCATCTTCCCGCGGCGTCCTTGTGCGCCAAAAGTGAAGAGAGGCAGTTGTACATGGTCGAGTGGGACGAATCTATCTATTGACCGTCTCGCACTATGGGCTCGATCCCTCGCTCAGGTGGCTTCATCTTGCGTCAGCAGCATGAATCCTTCGTTCAAATTGCGAACCCCAGTTCTCTGGTCTTCTAATTTTTAACAAGGTCAAAAATTCACGGCAAAAAAGGGAGTGGGATCATGCCAAAGAAGAAGTCCAAAGTTTCGAGCACAGAAGAAGCGTATGAACTTTCTTCGAGTGACGAGGATGTTTTCAACATTCTTGCATGCCACTGACATTAAAGAAATTCCAAAATAAGAAACGGTTCGATGACGTGCAGGTGAAGCCATGAAGGGTTGATTCCTGACACTCAGTCCTACGAATACGAAGCCCATGGTGGCGCTGACGAAGAAATTGATGAGGATGAAGCCTTCGACTCTGGTGATGAGGAGAAATACGGCGACTTCTTTAGGGTTGGAATCAGCATTTTCATCTCAACTGGCAGAAACATGAGTCGGGTACGGCTTCTGAACAGAGCTCTGGGCACGATGGCGAAGATGATGAGGAGCATGAAGATCTTGACCTCAATCAAATATTCGGCACTGCAGCACCCGAACAAGAAGACGACGAGGTCGCCGACGACTTCGGCGAAGATTTCAAATCGGCTCTGCGCGGGACACGCAAAAAAAAGAACGAAGACGCCGGATTCGAAGCGTCGAAAGAAAGCGAGTTCTCCGTTTCGCAAGGAGGCAGCTGCGGGTGCAATGGCTCTAACGCGGAAGGTCTGTCCCTTGCGGACCTCCTCTCGAAACTGCCGGAGGAGGCGCGCAGCGGAAAATTAAAAAAGCAGCTTGCCGCTCTGAAGGACCACGTCCCTTCGCAGGCCACGCCGTCCCAAGTCCTGACCGCCAACCGACAGGAGGCGTTTCGCACGGCCAAGAAGGAGTTGCGCAAGTGGCAGGGCATTGTCAAGGCGAACCGCCAGGTTTAGTCCCGTCATTTCTATTTCTAGAGTAACGTGACCCTCTGTTTGATGCTTGCAGACGCCGCACCTCGCGTTTCCGATGCACGAGGCGGGGTCGGCGGGCTCTTCAACGGCCACCCTCGTGGCGACCTTCTCTGCCAAGACGGCGCTTGAAACGTCCGTCGCGGAGGTGACGGGGGGGGGGGATGACTCGGCGGCGAAATGGGAGGACCTTGCGCTTAACAAGTTGTCACCGGAGGAAGTTAAGAAGCGGCGGGACGAGATAATGAAGATGCGGAATCTGCTTTATTATCATGAGCTGAAGCAGCGCCGCATCAAAAAGATAAAAAGCAAAGAGTTTGGGAATAGGAGTAACCTGATGGTTTGACACCCGCCCAGCTTCCACCGCCGTCTCAAGCGCGCCAAAGAGGGCAAGGCCATTGACGACGAGGACGTTGCAGCCATGGGGGGGGTTCCCGCATTAAACTGTGTCTCATTTTTATTCTTTAGGACGCCGCGAAAGAGAAATTGGAGGAGCTCGAGCGAAAGCGGGCTAAAGTCTCGAAACCCCCTCTCCTTTAGTCCTTAAACTTAACAGGAGCGGCTGACGTTAAAACATCGAAACTCCTCCGCGTGGGTGAGGCGGCAGCTCTCCAAAGGGGCCGGCGCTGACGCCGAGGTTTGGCTGGGGGGGGGGTATTGACGCGGCAGACTCGCAAGGCGATTGCGGAGCAGCTAGCAGCAGGCGACAAACTTAAAAAGAAGATGGAATCTGTTAACTCGGAGTCTGAGTCGGACGAAGAGGCGGAGAAAAAGGAGCTCGCGGCGCTTGCGGCGGCGGCGGACGCGGAGCCGGCCGAAGTGGGGGGGGAGGCGCTGGGGGATGCTTACGGGTCAGGGCATTGCGGCGCTGCCGTTTATGCGGCGCGCACGGGAAAAGGAGGCGGCGCGCGTGAAGGTTTTTCATTCTGCTCTATTTTATGATCTGTTAGCAAATGCTTAGCAGCGAAGCAGCGGACGATGACCCCACTGCCGTGCTAAGGACTTAAAGACTTACTCTTATGTTGTCAAGGACGCCCCACGGCGTTTCGTCAGCGGCGAAAAGCCTCAGCCGCCGAAAAAAACGTCAGCGCGCGGGGGGGGGAGCGACGAGGAGGGGCAGTCGGATGTACCAACAACCTTTCATGGAGCGGATAACTAATCTGTTAGCCAAACAGCGACGACGCCAACGACGACGACCACAACGCGCACCGCCAGAAGCTCCTCGACGCGGCTGCAGAGCCGCAGCGGGGGGCGCCGCGCCGGATGTTGGGAGGGTCCCAGAGGGTGTCGATGGTGAGGGGGGGGGGGGGGGGG
>JAIYDP010000040.1 GCA_027487435.1 Verrucomicrobiaceae bacterium
AACTTCGGGTCAGACACCGCCTGCGTGAGGGTGGGGGAGACGTTCGGAACGAACGAGAGGAGGTATCGCAAGGCCTGCGTTGAGGGGGGGTGGATGGACCGGACGTGCGACTTTGGCCACGCGTTGGCCAGCCCCGACGCCGCCTCCCACACGCCGAGGGACTGGACGAGGGCGAAGAGGTCCGCGGGGGTGCAGAGGAGGGACGAGAGGTCGTCGGCGAAGAGGCCGGCGGTGGGGAGGGAGTGGAGGAGCGGCTCGAGGACGAGGTCGAAGAGGATGGGGCTGAGGGGGCAGCCCTGCCGCACGCCGCGTCCAGGTCGGACTGCCACGCCCGATTGGAGGAGGACGGGGCTGCGGAGGAAGTTGAGGAGGGGGCGGATGAGCGCGTCGCAGCGGAGGTTTTAAGAGTCCCTCGAAAGTATAACAAACTCCCAAACAGATTTGTATTTATTGGTTAACTGGACTCCATGACATTGCGACAGGTCGATGCTGATTTTATTCCAGAGGATCAGCATCTCCTGCACGAGGAGATGAAGGAGCATCCCTTCCCTGAGCAAACAAAAGCCTGGTCATTCCCTGTGAGTCGTAATTGGAGCCTCATTGACCGCGCAGGTAGCGTTTGCTTTTTCTGTAAACTACGTCATTGGCCTTGGCGTGTTAAGCATGCCATATGCAGTATCCAATAGTGGTATTGCACTGAGCATCATTGCCCTGCTCTTCGCTACATTTCTTTGCCTCCTCACAGCGTTTTTCTTGTTTGAAGTCCTCGCCCGCGCAGAAGGCTTAAAGCTTGATGGCTTTACTGGAGTTGATCACTCCGATATTGGTGTGCGGACAATCTTCGAAGAGCCGCGTGTGAAAATCACGTACAGAAAGTTTGAAATAAATGAGCTCTGTCATTTCTTTTTTGGTACCCCCCCCAAGAAAAAGTTCCTCACGCGCAGGGAAACTCTACAACCGCCTTTACACCGTCCTCGCTTTTATCTACCTCACCGGAGGCCTCTGGGGCTACGCGGCCGTCTGGTCAAACACTTTTATGGCCTTTGCCCCTCTGCCCGGCATCACAACGTACAACCAATGGTCCCCCCCCCCTCCCACTGTTCTGAGGGCTCAGTGGCGAAAATCCTGAGTCTCCGGATGTTCCTGCGCAATGTCTGCATGCCTACATGATATACCTCGCCGTCTTCGCCGCCATCGTCATCCCCCTCACATGCCTCGATCTCACCGAGCAAAAAGTACACCCCCCCCCCTCTCGCTGACAGCACAACAGCCAATCCAAGTCTTTTTGTGCTTCTACAGGTTTCTTGGGATCCTCACGATGATCATCACAACCGTCGTCGGGATTTTCGTCCGCCCTTACGACGACGACACGCCCGGGCCGCCATACGTCGACGAGGACATCCCCATGTTTTCGATCAAGAACTTTCAGCTCATTTTCACCACCGCAGTCTTCTCTCAAGTCCGTTTCGCATCAAACGGACTCACCCATCAGATCCTGCACCACTCGATCCCAGGGCTCGTCCAGCCAGTGCGCCGCAAGAGTCAGCTGCGTGCCATCTTCTCCTCCGTCCTCACCTCCACGTGCATCGTCTACGGAGGCCTCGGTATGCCTCCACCTTCGTTTTTCACCCGCAGGCATCGTTTGTGCTCTCTATTTTGGCAAGGACGTTCAGAAAATCGTCACCCTTGACTGGGTTGTCTTCCCGCACGGCATGGCTGATGTATGTGCGACCCTCCATGCGCTGACGTTGCAGCCGCCGTGGTGGGGTCGCATGGTCAGCATCATCGTCGTCTTCTTTCCCGTTTTCGACGTCGTATCAGCCTTCCCCCTCGTTGGCGTGACTGTACTTTGCACTTTTTTGAAGGGGGGGGCAGCTCATGCCCCAGGTCGGAAACAATTTGTTAGCGTCGCTTCCGGACGAGTGGACGGAGGAAGGCACGTCCCGCAAGGTGAAGGTCATGACACGGTTGATCGGCTCCCTCCCCCCCATCATTGGCGCGTTTTTTGTCCGCGACCTTTCGAAAAGTGACCTCTTTTTGTTTCCCGCCTGATTTGAGCAGTCATTGAAATCACAGGCCTCCTTGGCCTCTTGATGACATTTTTTGTCCCTGCGGTACTGCAATGGAAGTCGCAGAAGATGACAATCCAGCGGTGTGAGTTGTTGGTTGAATCTGAAGGCGAAGGTGGGGTCTGAAGAAAGGTGCCCTGACCGAGTACTCGACGATGTTCAGCAAGCCCTCTGTAGCGATAGCAGTCGCTGTAGCGTCTGCAATAGCATTCTGCGTTTTACTTGTCAACACCTTCAAGCCGTTCATGTGATTGAGACATGCCCCGTGATAAAAAGACTCATCTGACCTTCTTCTGACACTTATGAAGTCTTGGTTCACGTACATCTCAGTCATCTGGGCTCATTCCGTACCTTCCGCGTCAGCGAGCCGGTGGAAAACCTCTAACTGCTTGTAAATTGCCGACACTGTCACTCCCTGCAGTTCGGCTGCGACGGGTTACAAGAGCAGACAACTTTGGAGGTACCAAGCTTGCCAAAGACAGCAACGCATGCGTCTTTGATGTCATTATAATCGTGAAGTAGCTGAATTCGGTCTCTTGCAGTGGGCTTGGAAGAGTCCATCCTGTTTTTGCTTAAGTTAGATTGTACTTTTGACCAACATACATGTTGTATCTCCCCAATGCAGTATTGTCTGTTTGAAAACGGGTGGTGTGAGTACGAATTACCGAGCAACTTAGAGAAATGAACTTATGAGGGCTGCAATGGCGAGGGGTTGAGAATGGAGTCGACGTCGAAGGTGTCAGGGCTTCCAAGTTAAATAGATCGCGTATCTACAAGGAATACATTGAAGCTTAGCTCCCTCCACCTCCAGGCCGAACCTTTTTCAGTATGCTGCTCATAAAAATGCGTACCCAGCGCTTCAAGCTCTGAATGCCTTTGCTCTTTCTTCTCAACGACGGTCGGAGAGGCGCCCCCTCTTCCATCGCCGCTTCTAGCTCTTCAACCATACGGAGCATCTCTTGCCCGCTTGTCGACATCCGATGATGGACCTCCCCACGATCCGTCAGCTCTTCGAGGATGCGAACCATCGTTGGTCTCGCTTGAGGATCAGTTGCCCAGCAACGCTCAATCAAGTCCTTGTGCCAATCCTCCATGTCGTCAGGAATCCGAGGCCTGCCTCCACTCTCGAGAAACTGAGCAAACGCGACCAGTCCCGTTGGAACGCTCTGATCACCCTCGTACGGGGGGTGCCTCGTGTACAACTCCCAAAGCATCACTCCGAATGAGAACACATCAGCACTTGCTTCGCATTGTCTGGAAGCGTCAGGCAGGCAGCGAAAGGTCGCACGTGCCCAACAGCACCTCCGGCGCCGTCCACAACAGCGTCCCGCCGACGGTTGAAATCGTCGCCTGAGCAAGTTAAAACCAAACGAAAGCAGTCGCACATTCTCAGAGCGGGCCTGCCCAAAGTCGCCGACTTTGCAGCGCCAGTCGTCGGAGAGGAAGATGTTGAGGGTCTTGAGGTCGCGATGGAGGATTGCGCGGGAGTGGATGTACGTCAGCCCCGACGCGATGTCGAGGGCGAAGCGAAGGCGTAACTTTGATGGCAGCTCGAGCGAAATGTCGTTCAGGACGTCGAAGAGGCAGCCCCTCGCCATGAACTCCATCACGACGCAGTAGGGTCGGATGCAGACGCCGTACATTTGGACGATGTTGGGGTGGCGCAGCTCGCGGTGGATGACGCTTTCCTTAACAAAAGCCGAGGGGTCTGCAGACGGCGCGATAAAAAAGCGCTTGACCGCGACGATGACGCCGCGCCATCTGGCCAACATGACCCGCCCCGTCGCACCCCCTGCGATGTCTCTGAGGACTTTTATCTCATCGAAGGCGATGACCCAGCTCTTTTCGATGACCAAGTGCTGGTCCAGCTGCTCCTGCATCGTCAGGTCAGACCGCAGCCCCGCGTAGTTCTGAAGCAAATTGTTCACGAGACTATGCGGGTCAGCCGGGGGGGCAGGGGGACTACTTTTTCTGGCGCTGGCTTAAATAAAAGCGGATGCGAGAGACGGCGGCGGCGAGGAGGGCCAGGCCAAAGATGACGCCGCAGAGAATGGGCCAGCCGATCCAAACGACGCGGATGTTGCCGAGGGTCAGCGTGATGTTGCCCACAAGGGGGGGGGGTGCCGGTGCGGTGACGAGGATGGGGTACTCCCCCTGCGTCGCGGCCGTGAAAAAGCAGATGAACTCCGACGAGAATTGCTGCGGCTCGATCAAACAGCGCAGCCCCTCCGCCGTCGACGCTATGCGCAAGTTGCGGCCGTAAATTAAGTACTGCCGCTGCGCAGCGTCGCGGAGCTGAACGGACAGGAGGTACCCTACGGACGTCCACGCAAACGGCGAGTTGAGGAGGAACGTCGACGACGCGGTCGCGTCGACAAAGTCGGCGATGCCTCGCGCCGAGAGGGTCGCGCATCCGTCGGATGGGCCAGCGGCGATTGTGGCGGAGATAAACGCGCCGTCGAAGAAGCCGTTTGTTACATTTAAGACGACAACGGTGAGAGAGGAGGTGGGGCTGAAAGTCAGAGCAGCCGCAGTGTCGAGCGCGCCGACTCGAGGGGAGGGGAGAAAAAAGAGGCGCAGCGTGCAGGGGGCGCTGCTTGCGAATTCAAATTTAACAGATTTGACGTTGGGGAACGACCCAAAGTCAATTTCGGCAAGCCGCTGCTGCCTCGCGCAGAAACAGGCGGCGAGATAGGGGAGGGGGGGGGGCAAGAGTGGCGGAGGGGAGGGGGGAAAGGCGCACC
>JAIYDP010000141.1 GCA_027487435.1 Verrucomicrobiaceae bacterium
GCAGACAGCAAGGTGAAGACAAACAAGATGAGGCCAGTGGAGATCAGACCTCGCTTGCGGCCCAGCTTGTCTGCGAATGCTCCGAACGACACTTGTCCTACAATGGCCCCGACCAGAACGGCATCTGACAGTAACGCTTTGATATTGCTCGTGAAATCGTGCGGGTAGAGTGTCGAGAATATGCGATTCACAGTAGAAATAACGAAAATGTCTGCAAGATCAGAACAACCCAAACGTTGGCATCACAGGCCCTCAAGGGTTTTCATTCAAAGAATCGGCCCCGTCCGTAAGTGCTTGTCATGGGCTTACCGTAAGAGTCGGCAAAGAAGCCGATGCCAGAAATGGCGATGGTGAGAAGAGGGTTTGTTGCACGTTCGGCCCCCATCCACAACAACGATATCTTTGACTAACAAAAATCTGAAATGGGAGATTTGTTAATTTTTAAAGACCTCAAGGATCCACAAGTGAAGCAGGAGCAAGGAGAGAGGATATGCACCTACATTGGCACCTTTTTGTTTATCACGGGAGACCTTCCTGCAAACAAAGCGCGGCTCACGAGGGCCAATGCGAACAAATGAGGTCAAGGAGCCCTTGGGGATTGTCTGTATGAAGCCAATGGCCAGCGTTTGGAATTTCAAAATTACGTAGGGTCCTTCATCATGAGGGGCGTTGACCGATCTCTGACGGAGATTCTTGTCTCTTCAATCTGCTCACTGTATCATCTGTCCAGCGCAAGCCCCTCTCTGAAGGGTCAGAGCGGTGTGAATCAAGTTGACCTGCTCGGACCATCATAAATTGAGTCTCTCCGCGATTCTGTAGAATTGGCCA
This sequence comes from Verrucomicrobiaceae bacterium, assembly GCA_027487435.1. Classification (GTDB taxonomy): domain Bacteria; phylum Verrucomicrobiota; class Verrucomicrobiia; order Verrucomicrobiales; family Akkermansiaceae; genus UBA956. The sequence continues at coordinate 829 of JAIYDP010000141.1, forward strand.
CCCGTCCCTCAGGTTTCACAGCCGGCGTCATTGGAACTTACACTTTCGCGTAGCTTTCGATCAACCGGCTGATAACGTTGACGTCGAATCTCCAAATCAGCCCTCCACTAAAATGCAGTTAAGAAAAGCGTGCTGCCCTCACGAATGGTCAGTCTTGACATTCGTTGTCATCCAAAGTCCAATCCCTTCTGAAAATCCGGCGTCACTGACATGTTACGCGCTGCGTGGTGGCAACAGACTGAAAGGATTTTAACATTGCTTGCCTCGATGGGAATGGGATTGGCGCACCCTTCACGAAGTCGATGACCTTCACTAAGGCAGAGCCAATGGGCTGGTTACCCTGGGTACAGAATTTTTGTCGGATGGGTCTGTCTCTGGCAATTGCGGATCTATCATAGAATCGAGAACCCACACCTCATGGTTAATGCAACATGTGAGCGTGAGCACTTGCTTTGGCTTGTTTGCTGCAAGTTGCTGGTAAACCATGGCGACTTTTCCTCCGAATGAGTGCCCCAGAACGACTTCGGCTGGTTTCCCTAAATAATCGCAGAAAGTCTCGATGTCTTTCGCGCATGCCTCGAAATGAGCAAAGAAAATCAAAAATCATACATGAACTGTATGCGGTGGAGTCCCACTTGCAGAGTCCCCGTGCCCTCGGAGGTCAACAGCTGCAAATTGCCAATGCGGTATCCGTTTTGATAGTTCTCTAACCTGTCAGACGTTCAACGATGTCAGCAGGACCTCGTGAAGGTAGTCCAATTTCGAGCAGACCCCATGATTCCATGAGCAATGACGGCAAGGGGTGCAGAGTTCAGAGCTGGCGGAACGAAGGAAGCAGCCAACTTTGCAGACATTCGAGTTCTTTGTACAAATTTGTTAAAATTTAATTTGTAGAAGAAACGGCCGTGAATTCATGGCCGAGATCACGGAGAAAGCCATCTTGGCTGCGGCTAAAGTGAAGACTATTGCAGACGTCGCAGCACTGAATCTCGCTAACCTTTCTATTCCCACTTTCCCGAAAGCAGCGCTGTCTTGTTTCAATTTGCGCTTCGCCAATCTTTCATCCAACAGAATCGTCCAGATATCTTTGATCAACCAGCTTCCTCAACTTCGCAAGCTTGATCTCAGTAACAACTCCATCGGAGTACTTCCAGATGAGCATTTTTTCGAATCCATGCGACAACTCCGAATTTTGTACTTGCATCAAAACAACGTTCAGAAGCTCTCAGCGGCAAAGGGCCTTGTTCGTCGTCTATTTCCTATCGTTAACTTCAAAGGCAGGTTGCGTTAGCTTGCGCGGTCTCACGCTGTATTGGAATCCATTGTCTCTGCACCCCTCCTACAGGACGTTTATTGTTGACGCATGAAGCCGCAGTCTCTCACCACTGTAGCTTGAACTGATCCCAACGCTTATCGGGCTTGATGGAATGGTTGTCAGCGACGAGGAATTTGGTTTCCCAAGTCTGAATTCCATCACCGCTCTGACGAGGACAGACCCAGGACGGCTTGGTGCCATGAGGGCTCTTGGCTCACGCTTACGGGTCCGCACTGCTCTCAATGATGCTCATTTTTGGTAGCTCGTCCAACCGCTGGAGCTTGCCGTTGACGCCCCATCCACAGCTGTTGCGTCTGTTTACTTTGAAGAGCTTCGCTGCATCCACGCAGTCAACGGCCAGTGCCGCCCGGTTGTACTCCTTCAAAAAGTCCTCCGCGGGCACCTCGTTGATGGCTGCGTCCCGAACTCACCCGCGCAGGCCCGCAAGCTCGTGAACCCACGAAAAAGAATCGCTCGAAGGGCCGTTGTCCTGATCCAGCGAGCCATGTACCGAAAGAGGCTAAAGGGGTCTGGCCATGGTCTTTTATTTTGACCAACAAGCTCGCGGGACTTCTCTTGGCTTGTCGGCCAACAGCGCACAGCCCCTCTTCTCCAGACGGAAATTATGAAACTCCCCCTCCTCCCGCACCTCCCTTTTGGGGCTCTCCTCAAGCCGTCGGCAGTTCCAACTCACACCCCCCTTGGCTGAATCACAGGGTCCTATCCTCTATTTTATGGCCCGCGACTTCCTCACCGTTCGCTCCATTTTTGAGCTTACGTGCGGAAGTCAGTTCAGAGACCCGATGATGCGACGCATGAGGTGCGCCAAGTTTTTCAGCGCCATGCCCATCCTAGCGCTGCCGCTGCAGCGCAATCGAGAGGACGGCACGTTGCTGGGGGGGCGTCGATCGCATCTTGTTTGGCCTCACGGCGCAGATTGGACCGTGCGGCGTACGCGTGGCGTCTCTCGCAGCTACGACGACCTCTGGCTGCGTTTGGATCCAACTTTGGTTGAGGTTTTGAAACTTTTGCCATCGTCTGAGTGTTCAAGTTCACGGCAATGAGCATGATCAGGCAGAGGGGATGTGCCGTCACAGCCGCAATGGTCGCTGCATTTGACCGCGGCGCGTCGTCAAGCGGCCACGACAAGACGAAGCAACGTCGATCAAAGTCAAGCTCATAGCCGCAGGCTCCTCGTCCGCGTGGAGTTTCCTTCGCGCCAAGCCTTGTACAAGTTCCACCAGCTTGTCCAGCGCCATCGTTGCGTCCCTCACGCTGAAGGTGGAGTTGTACAACTCAGGCGACATGTTTCGCCGCGTGTCGACGCCGCCACATCACTACCCGATCGTCTATTTGACACCACAAATGCTCTACGTCAAGTCTGTCGAAGTCGGCGATAGCCGCTGACTCTGTCAGGGCGGCCGCAACATCCATTCAGAGCCTTGCCCGCGCCCACATCAGCCGCCGCACCCTACGTCCCTCCATAGCGACGAGAGTTCGAATTCTCATGGCCCCTCTCATTTGCCAGCTTACGCGCCGACGCGCCGTACTTTTGCTCCAACGGTTTTGGAGATGGCACGTAATGCGCAGCCGCATGCGTTGGCTCCATTATGTTCGCGTCGTGTACCCCTTGGCTCTTCATATCTAAAGAGGCAGGTTTGACGGCCACGGCTCGCCAACCTTGTTCTTGGACGCGCCGCGGTTGCGTCAGCTCCTCCAACGGCGCGTGGCGCGGGCGTTCCCTGAGCACCGCCTCCCATTTGGGTTCAATTCGTTCCAGAGGACTGTTCTAAAGCTCGGTGATGAGAGGTGGCCGCTCAGTTTGTTTGATGACGCCTCAGAGGGTTGCCGCTGTGGGTGAACGGGCCTGCATTCCAGCTGGCTCCCGATATCGAGCGACCTATCGACATTGAGGCACTCCTCACCGTCGAGGTCGTTGCATCAGGTCGCTCTTCATTTGCCGTTTGATGACTCTCCAAGAGATTCAAGACGGCTCCGTCGCGCTGAAGTCATCTCGTCATTTGAAGCTTCCCGCCCCCATCGGCGCCTTGACATTTGCAACAGCGTCGGAAGCAAAGCAGCGGGCTGTGCTGGTTGCGCTGTTGACCTGGGTCAGCGCCGATCCGAAAGCGTGCTGACAGCCTCAGCGTCATCGACCCTGTCACGCGTCACCGCTGATGACACTTGATGAATTTCGTCGTCGCTCTGCGGTTGTACTTCTCACTGCAGTTGCGCGGGGGCGGACTGTTCGGCGCTGGTACAAGCCGCTTCAAAAATACATGCAGGAGTATCTGAACAGGTCCGTGTTCGAACAGCGTGTCCGAATTTGTAGCGCCTCCCTGTGCTTACTCTCACCGTCGAAGGGGAGAACAAAGGGAGGGTGTACAGGGACTGGGAGATCCAGGGCTACCTCCCACAATCAGGCAAGTGGTTGCTGCTCCGTCTGATCGGTCAGTGCTGTCAGCAGGATTGGTTGATCCGCCGCCGGCGCCATCGGCTGCGCCCTTGAATGCGATTCGAATCACTGGCGTGGTTGCAAACGTCTGCCGCACGCGAGCTAACGCAGGGAGGAGGAGGTGACGACGGAGAAGTTTGCAACGCTCCCTCCGCCAAAGACGTACCCGCCGATCGGCGACAGGCCTGGTTCGCGCTCCGCGTTGGAACGAACTGCGGAGATGATGGAGCACATCGCCGTTCATCGCAAGTCGCTACGAGATGGGCGATGACATAACCCGTCAGAGCGCTTGCAACGGTGCTGCGCGAGTCTGTCCAAGTTGCGGTCGAGGAGTCACGGCACCGCTTGGAGCTGGAGGCTGCGCTTCGAAAAGAAGCTGTTCTGGAGAAGAGAGCGGAGAAAGCCCGGACTCGCCGTCAAAAAGAAGACGGGGCGTTTGATTTGAACACGCTGAGGAGGGTTGGGTCAAGTGCAGTCGGCCTCTAATGCCGTGAGGTCGTCGAGCATTTCAAGCCGCCAGAAGTCGAAGAGACTGACGCACAGAGGCTCCTGTCGATCTCGTGCCATTTGAAGAGGTGCGGCGCAACAGAGGCCGAGCTAACAAGCGAAGGGAGCAGCACCGCCTCATCGCCGCGAGGAATCGCGCCTACAGACGCAACTTGTTGGACATTGCGGGGGAGCAACGGGACGCGATTCGACAGGGTTTGCACGCAATGCACGACGAGAAGATTTCCAAGAGGGCTGAGGAGTTGGAGAGGATAAAATCAGACCGAAAGGCCATGCAAGAGAAGAGAAAAGAAGTTCAGAGGGGGGGGCATAATTTTTGACTCTGCAGGCTGCCGACGCGCGCGTGTTTTCGACGTCGTTCCGGGCGTCTGTAAATTCAATGACTTCTCAGTTGGCTATTGCGGAAATGCAGTCAAAAAAGAGTTTTGAATTGGGGCTGTGGAGTGCTGACGCTGAAGACGCCGAGCTCATGCGGCTGGCGGCCAATGCAGACACGTCGAAAGCGGAGGACGCCGTGCGAAAAATGAAAGTGAGGGAACTGCTGGTTTCGCAAGCGCAGTCCCGTCGCGAGGAAATTAGGTCGTTGCGACGCGATTTGGAGAAGTCTATGGAGATGAATGAAGGACATGACGCGTTGCGACTGAGCAAAGTTCGCGAAGGGATTGTCTGCAAGGTTTTAGGTCTCTTGACACACCATGTAGGCGAAAACCAAGCTCCTGAAAGCACTTGGGCCGCCTCCGTCGGCAGCATACAGTAAGAATTGGAGCAATGAATGCTAATGTTCGACCAGAGGTCATTCGCGACTCGTTTGACTATCCCGTGGACTTTAGAGCGAAGTCATCGAGTGGCCGCCGACTGGAATCGGAGACAGCGATGCCGGGTCATGTAACGGAACCTGCGCGCCCTCACACGCACCCGAATAAATGATATTACTCTATTTTCCAATTTGAATTAGTCTTTTAGTCATGTCGTCGTTTTCCAACAACGCTTGGACCTCCTCCGGCGCCAGCAGCGCTCGTGACGATCAGATGTCAGCCTCTCAGCTCCGTCAACGATACGGTAGGTCATCAGATGGTCGAAATTCTTCCTTTTCTTCCGCAAGGCCTCCCTGATTCATTAGCCAACGCTCCTGATTCGGAGCTCTCTGCATCCCAACTCCGCTCACGGCACAGCATCCACGGAAACTCAAAAGGTTGGCTTCTCATACGCTTCCCCAACAGGACAGATTGGTCCGACAAACCAGCCTCCAGCAATCTCCCCATCATCATCGTGGTCGTCCTCATTGTCGCCGCTGCAGTCGGTTTCTTCCTCCTCAAGAGCCAGAGCTAATCTTAACACTTGTATATACCTAATTCCAACAAAAATACATCAGTCGCTAGCCCCTGAAATTCCCCGAGGTGCTCAGCGTGTCGTTGATCATCCTCATCACAGGCGCTTGTAAAAACGACAGCAACGTCTTGGTCCGAAAAATGAACTCCATTGGAATGATGTCGCATCCAAGCTGCTTCTTTGTGAAGTACGTCGTTGCTCCGATGTGCACAAAACTCAACCTCTGCCTGCGGAGTGAGCCCATGCGCGCTCATGCATGACCTGATTGAAAATCGGAGGAGCTCAAAAATGAGCACAAAGTAAGCCATCGCGTCGTGCGACTTGTCGTAATCAAGCCCTTGCAAAATCCCAAACGCGTAGCGCCCGCTCACAAAACAAAAAAGGGCCCCGACGATCTCCTTCGGCTCCCCAACCTCCGCAAGGAACCAAACGCCGTCCGAAAGCGACCCAAGGGCACAGAGCAGCTGCGGCGTAGGCGCGATGAAGTCGCTATGGCCCTCCGCGTTGTGCAACTCCGTCGTCGTCGCACACAGCTCTACAATTCGAGCGCGCTCCGCGTCCGAAAGTGACAGCCACCGGACCGCTCGAAACGAGCCGCTGTGCTCTTTAAATTTGGCGTAGCGCTGTTTGTAATTCTTGCGAAAGTTCCACTTCTTGCGGGCTAAGTATTCATCAAAGTCAGAAAAGGTCGAAATGTCGAGGACGCAGTTGGGGAGGAAGGGGCAGCTGTCGAACCCCTGCGGCAGGGCGGACGTTTGTTCGGCAGAAAATGCGATGGTGGCGTCAGCAACGACGCAGGAGCCGACGAAGTCAAACGCAATCCTCTCGATGGCGACGCGTTCGGACGGGCGAAGAGCGTCGGAAAAAACGACTCCTGGCAGCTCCAGCATGGGGATTTGAACGAACGTGACGGCAAATCGGAAAGGTTTAAAGGGGCCGATTCGGATTGAAGCGATTGATTTCGTCAGCGCTGACGACAAGTAACGAACGATGTCAAAGTCTTGAAGGGTCCAGCCAAAGCAAACCGCGACAATCGAGCCCGAGCGGACGAAAGAGAGCGAAAAGGACGCACACTTCGGCCCGAGGCCAGCGGAAACGGCATTAAGCCACGCAAGGAGGCCATCGCCGTACTGAGTGGTCGCCAAGAAGTCGACGAGATTCTGTGAGGGGGCTTCCGATTGCTCGATGCGGATGGAGAGGTCTTCCTCCACATCAACCATCATCATGTCCCCTGCTTGGTGAGAATGGCGAGTCTGTTGATCTCCTGCACGGAGAATGCTGACAATGCCGTGATCATTGCTGCATCAAGAACAGGCAGCACAAAACAAAAAGGAAAACGAAGCTCACCTCGCTTGAACTTCTGCCCTTGCTTCTGGATGACGACACGGCTCTGCAGGGGTCAAGCCTACCAGGAAATCCGAACCTCAACAGATGGATCATGCGATAAAAACGGCGGATTATGCTTCAAGAAGTGCTCGAAATCCAGACGCTTTCTGGCGGCAAGAGGTCTCGCCACCTCCAGCAGCGCCTGCCGGTACAGTTTCTTGTCGTCTTTCTCATCGGGGGGCTCGACTTTCATAAATCTGCTGACTTTGCTGACATTTGAAGCTTCGCCTCTCCCTCCGCAACAGAACATCGAATGGATGTGGTTTGATGGAGAAGTTAAAAATCGGGCACTTGTCGCTGTTAGTTGTTAGCTGTATTATTCCCATGAACATTTAACTTTGATTTTAGGCGATGGCCTTGAGGCGGAAGTCGCACGTCCTTATGCTGTTCCACGGGGTTGGTCCTCATAGTCCAGAGAAGCGGCAACGATATTGTACGAGTTTGCTGCTTATCCTGATTCGTGCAGCTAGTAGCCTGTTGAAGAACATTGACATGCTACTGAATAAGTTTTACCCTGAGCATGATGACGAGTTCATCGTAGAGTTTCCAGAGTGGAACTCCCTTCTCAGCGACCATCGTTCAATGTAATCACTTCATTTTGCATATCTGATATTTGTTCTGATTGGTGGAAACCACGACGAGATCAGGTTCAACAAGGCTGCGAGAGCTGCTGGATCACAACTTGAGGTGCACCCACACTATCAACTCATGAATTGACAGCGATGTACTTTTCTATGATGTCCCTCATCACAGGGCGAATATCGTGAGCCACATGGCGTCGCAATGTAACCTACTTGTCGAAAAGCACAGCGATGACTCGACCGTGACGTCTGTCTCCATTCTTGCGCATTCGCTAGGCTGCGTCATAGCGCATGATATGTTGAACGTTTCACCATCCCCCCTTTCTCCTCACACCACAGAATCCGAATCACTCATTGAGTTTTCCAATCGCCCACTTATTCACTATTGGCTCCCCCATGGGCCTCTTCTTGACTGCTCGTTCTGAAGAATATCGCGTCCCCGCAAATGTGGCACATGTTGGTGCACTGTGTCCGTGATTCAAGTGCACAGGTGTGGAACATTTTCTCTCCCTCCGACCCAGTTGCTTATCGGATTGAGCCTTTGATGCGGAGCGACGACAACAGAGGTGTACTTTTGCCCGCGACAATCGCTCGTTTGCCCACACACCATCGAGTCGGGACAACCATTGTTTAATCCGTCCAATCTGGTCGTCCTGAGACCTCAGAAGGAGCGGATACGACGGATTCGAGAATCCCTGCGAGGATCCGAGAGTCATGCATACTTTGGGGGTCCTGTCCCAGCAACAGGAGCCTGGGATAGGACTGACTTTACGCTATCCAGAAGAGTTGAAGTGAAGCTGAACGATCTGATCACGTCCTTGAACGCGCACAGGACGTATTGGTAAGTGACAATGAAGGCAAAGTTAAAAATAGAGGCACTCTCTGGACGTGGCGCTCTTCATCCTCCAACGTGTGCTTGGCCTTCATAAAGACGTCATCCAACCAAGAATCGCCCATCAGCACGGGCCATCGCTACCCTTGGCGCTTCCAATCGATGATGACAGCAGCGGCAGCTCTTCGTCCGAGGCTTCTCCAAAAACTCCACACAGAAGCCATCGCTGAACGGCTGGGGTGAAGCTCTGATAGAGAGACTGAGTCATCGGGATCAAGCAGCTTGTGTTGCTCCGATATGCTGCGTACTCGTGATCGTCAACGAGGGCGTCATCCATCCTCCGTTCGCTCGCCGCTAATCCGACTACGAGGATCATGTATATGGCTGAGAAAGATGGGGTCGTGAGCGCAAGAATAACATACGAAGCAGAAAGTGATGGGATTGCCATGACAGACAATCCCGTCCAGAACAGGATCTCGCCGAAGTAGTTTGGGTGTCTCTGCAAGCATTAGCGGTCTGTGTGAAAGGATCGAAGTACACTAAGACCCCAAAGTCCTGTCGAGCACCAAGCCTTTGGTTTACCCTGTACATGAGATTGTAGGCGCTGGGCATCTGCAAGGGCTTCGATGGCCAGCCCGGTAATCGCAATTGCAAGTCCAATTGAATCGACTGTTCCGAACAGAGGCTGATAAGCAGAGGATGTCATCAAATAGAACGAGAAACTCAAAAATAGCGCTGCCGCGCCACGAATAACGCCGTAGACAATCAGATTCTTGCTGTTGTGCAAAAGCTGCTTGTTGTGGTCGACATCCCGGATTACTCGCCGAATGATGAAAAAGACGATAAGACGAAGACCCCATGCAAGAATCAAACTGTAGGAGAAAACGCATCGTCGGGAAAAGCATTCTTGAATGGAGATGTAAACTGTAGCCAGAGAGACAACGCAAGTTGCGAAGCCAACGTCGACGAGACTAACGCGTGAGATACAATAGGATGGGGCAACAATGCTTCTCCGGAACCCTTCGTAAACAGGCAAAAAATGGACAAGAGGACAGTCACAGTCACCACCCCTGCGTCCAACATGACTTGACGTTGACCAGTCATTTGTACAACGATACTCTACAACAAGTGCACTGGGACTCATGTGCTCCACTCGCATCGAATGATAGTACAATAGCCGTCTATAGAGGAAACGACAAGTATGGTGCCATCTGGAGACCTAGAACTTCAGAACCCACTGCTGACAACGGACCAGCATGCGTCGCTGTGAGGAGCAAGGTGAAGACCCTTTGCTACAGCCAGAGGGACGTCAAGGTCCTTCGTGTCATAGAGAAGCACACAGTCTGAGGCAATAACAGCAATAATCAATGGATCAGCTTCGAAGTTAACAACAACAAAACAAAACAACTGCTTCCGGGTCGCCATCGAGCACAAATGCAGGGTGACTGGGTCACAAGGGCAGCGAATGGGCTGCAACAATCAGATATTCCTTCAGAAGGATCTAACTGAATAATTTGGCTCCGCTTGAACAAGTAGCAACAGTTCACGTTGGCTCCATTGCTGGAATAGACACCACCGGGAACGGCAAGCCACTGCCCGTCTGGAGAAAAAGATAGCCTTCGAAATTGAGTTGATGCGGAGTCATCCAAAAATATCTTTGACTGCACCGTCAGCGGAACATTTTTCATCGATAAAACATCGTCCACTCGCGAAATTGACGCAACCTGTTGCAGAGTGGCAGCGTCAAGAAGGCGACAAGTCCTGTCGAGACTTGCAGTGGCGACAAACTGGCCCTGCCCAAGTCAGGCTGACGGGAATCGTCCCCAACGAGGGGGTCCCATGCAACTCCAACAACAAAATGCTCATGTCCGCGGAAATGATGCAGCGCCTTCCATTCTCCCTTCGCTTCATTGATTAGTGCATAAAATGCAGATGAAACGTAAACAAGCCCAAAGCGTGACAGTGTTGTCAACAGAGGCAGAGACAATGTGATTTGAGTCTGGCGACCAAACAAGATCAGAGATATCGCTGCAGTGGCTTCTACAAACGGGTAAGCCGGCTGCAGCGCTTTGGCGACACCTCAGGTTGGCATGAATGATGTACTTATCCTCCGCCTCGCCAGCCTTTTTCCATAAAACGATTAATGCATCTGCATGTAATTAGCTGAGATCAGAACAAGCGCCAATACCTACACCTGCGGAAGCTACAAGTGCCCCTAGATGTTGAGAAAACGGCACAGAATGGCGACAAATACCATTTGGACTAAAACGGACACAATTGACAGGGCGTTCGTGCCCGCATAAATCAGCAATGAACTCAAATGGAAACTCATCTGCCCTTCTGTCAAGTAGCCGCCATATCTAAGGAGTCATTGCAAATCGGGGTGGAGCACTTTAACTCCCCCACAACCTTCCGGCTCGGCCCCGCCTGATGCAAGTAGGTCACCGTGCATGTCCAGAGCAAACACTGGTGATTTTCCATGCCAATGCACCTGAGGGACAGACGCGGAGACTCTCAGCGCCATCATACTTTAAAAAATAAAGTGTCCGGAATTTTGAGTTCAATCCGATGTACAAGTCACACATTGTCAGCTCCAGGCCTCGACAACGTAATATCTTTTCTTATCTGCTCTTGAAAAGATCTCATTAGTTTCTTCTGAGGAGTGCGAAGATTCTACTGCCCGCTGGAGGCTCTCTCGAACCTCCCTTGGCATCTTTTCCGACGACCTGCTCAATGAGAAGGATTTCATGGACCAGCACCCGCATACTGCAACGCACGCTCCAGCTGCTATCAAATTGCCCAAAAGCTTTGCGTTTTCGGCGATTCGATCCTGCACGTACACTTTGCTTGGTCCGTCGCGGGAAAACGCCTTCAAAATTTGTGCAATCTCTCCGTCGCGAATGAGGCTCTAAGCTATTAAAGTGCAATCGAACAAAAAGCACCTCAAACTCTTGCTCAAAATAATCTTCGGTCGCTTGGTGCCTCGATCCGAACAAGACAACGTCGCGAGAGGAAGGAGGAGATCCTCCTGCCTTTCGAGCGATCGCCCGCCTAACTCCCCTCTCTGCTAGGAGGCCCATGATGGGTGCTATGCCCGTGCCTGGTCCGATAGCAATCAGAGGGATAGAAACGTCCACAAGATGTGGAAGGCAGAGGGACCCAACGCTTAAGCGAGCGACAACAGATTCTGGGGGATGAGATGAGTTGCAGTATTGAAGCACGAGGAGGCGCCAGCGTCGACAAGAATCCTGAACAGACGCCTTTCCTCGTCAAGCCCGACTTTGACTTGAAATCGACGACGGAAACGAGGATTTTGAGCATTCCCGGCAAGGCCTGCTGCCTTAGAGACTTAATAGCACGGAAACGTTGTGCGATGACGCTATTGAGAAGTATCGGGGTCTCAGTGGCGCCATCACATCAATCAAAACGTCCAAGGGGACACGTAGAGAAGGAAAGTCCCGCATGACTTCATAATACGACCGCCCCTGCTTCTGACAGTAGTCGTAGAGGTCGTCCTTGGGGGTTAGAGCGGCCAACAGCGCACTACGCGGCCCTCTCGAGAGGCAAAATATTGCAGTCGCTCTCGATGGATCTCTTCTTGAGCGTAGGGAGCAACGCTTTCAAAAAATGACCTGTGGGGAGATGCGAGGAAGTCCCAGCAGCTCCTGGGTGAGGGGGCATCACTGAATGGGGAACTGTTGGGCGAGGTCGAGGAGGCGGCACGGCGAGCTTATCGGCAGCTCCTTACCCACGACTTCGACAACATCGTCTGCGTCAAAAGAGCTGCGTGTGAGAGGTCTCAACCCAAACGAGCAGGTCACCACAAGGACACAAAAGACCGAGCGAGAGCAACGTCATTAATGGGGCGAATGCCAACAGCGGCGCCTGTTTGGTAGGGAGGGGAAGAGAATGTGATGAGACGGACATCCCTTGCGTAACTCTCGGGAGTCATTCGAGTGTTGTGTTGGCAGCTGCAGCATAAGCAACGACTCAAACGAATAACATCATTTGGAACTCGATGGGAGCAAGCTTCAGGACCCTGCGGCACCATTGAGGTTCATTTGATGGGGACAAACACGTCAGGTGATGATGACATTGTCGTTGTTCGCTTCATCGTCAGGTCACTCTCAAAAGCTTTAACTTCCCGCCGCACGACAAAGTTGGGGCCTCTGCACCATGAGGGAGCATTTTCAACAATCACAACGGCTCGATCGTCTCGTCCTGCAGAAGGGGACATGCCAGCGTCAAAGCGTGGAAGAACTCGTCGAGGAAAGGGTCAAGAGCAGTATCGAACCCTCCTTTGTCCTGATCATCGCCCAGACCAATGCCAAGCAGTGGGACGGCCCCAAGGGACTTTAGGCGATTGAAAAGGCGCTTCGCGGCCGCATTGAACAACTGATAGCCACTATCACCAAGCCCAAACACGGCATATCTCAAGTTGGCGAGGGATGAGCTCTGCAGATTAGAAACGTCTGCTAGTCGAACAAACCGAGAGGCTGCGGCGCAATAGAAAGCTCCAAAAAGTCTGCGGGGTCAACAGTTCATTGGAGAATGCAAAAAACGGATGACCTTCATGGAATCGGGAGGGTCTCCTTGCCCAGTAGTGGAGATAACGAAGAGAATCGTTGATTCGGATGGCAGAAGAGACTGAAAAGTCAGCGAAGGCATGGACAGGCCGCGGACTCGATCGTATTCTTCAATAGACGACAAGGAGCTTCGAATGCGGAGGTGTTGGCACATCCTGGTGATGATGTGAGCTCAAAAGATGCATGCCTGACCTGTGTATCCGCTTGGCTACGTCCTCCGCGCATCCAGTTTGAGTTGCAAAAATGATCGTAAGCTTGTTCATGTACTTCTGACTTGTACTTTGGACCCTCTGGGAGTGAAATAAAAACCTACCGGAGGGAAGGATTACAACGATACGAATCGAGAGGAAGGACTACAGTGCAAAATGGGGCTCGGTGTGATCAAGGTGCTTAACTCGGTAGGAAGTACCTCGTAAAATGCAGGGTTACGTTTTTCTCGCTGGCGTGAGCTTTCAGGACTCCGAAGCCTCAATGTCCACTGCAGTCGCATCCATGCGAAGGCTCGCTCGGACGAAAGACCGCGCGATTGTTGCTGCAAGTTGTTGTGGCGCCAATGCCCTCTATTTGACCTGTGCGCTCGCAGCTCAATCGTTTTCTCATGGCTCAGCAACCGGTAGAGTTTTCTATCACTCTCTTGTGGAAGAAGAATGTCGCCAAGATGGGAGCATGCCACTTCGCGAAGTTTCTCCTCTCCGGGGTCTCTCCGTGTCCAAAATCTCATGCGGCATGTCCCATTGTGTCGCCGCGACAGGTGCGGATGCCCTCTCATGGCTTACTGCGCAGCTCTCGGCGCCGTCTACAGCTGGGGGTCCGGAGACTCAGGCCGCTTGGGTCACGGCGACTTCAAGTCAGCACCCAATGTCAACCATTTTATGCCCAGAGCACAGCCGGCGCCGAAGCGGATCGAGTTCTTCGACGAGATCAAATGCGCTTCAATCAGCTGCGGCTTCGCGCACACCGTCGCTATTTCCGGTTTCTCTCCCGCCTTTCTGTCTTGACTTCCCAGCGTCGGGCTTTGTCTTTGCTTGGGGCTACGGGCAGTCCGGCCAGTCGCACTGCCCTTGCGTCCTCTGATAGCCCAGACTTGGCGATGGTGCATCGCAATCTCGTCCGTACCCTGGTGGCCAGGGATTGTGAGTGGCTGACGAGACTCAGTTCGAGCGCCTTTGGATGCGATTGCTGAGGCTGCGGCTGCGGGGGAGTACCACACGCTTGTGCTCGCGAGTGAGTGGACATCCATCGTCACGCTGATTCGCTTAAGGTGATGGCGCGTACTCCTGCGGGCTGAATGACTTTGGCCAACTCGGTCTTGGGGATGATTCGTCTCGCAGGACTCTTCAGAGAATGTCAACCCCCTCACCCCCCCTCCTGTTTTCTCATCACATCCAGCCCTCTCCCTGTGAAGGCCATTCAGCTAGCAGCAGGATCCCACCACTCTCTGGCCCTCCTTATCACCGGTCAGGTTGTTGCGTGGGGCCGAAACAGGGAGGGTCAGTGCGGGGTTGGCGATGGGGTCGATCGGCCCCATGCAGTCCCGGTCGGGTGGAGAGGATGCGCGTCAGTGCGTTTGCTCATTGAGACTCAAGCCGGTAGGAAGTCCGTTGGGGCGGGGGGTCGACATAGCTTTGCAATTGAAGACGGTGCGGCTTGTCGGAGCAACACTTACCCCCCCTACGTTGCGCGTAGGCACGTTTGTCGCCTTCTCGTGGGGAAATAACTCGAATGGCCAACTCGCACTTCCCAACGGCGACAAGGGTTGCTCATTCCACCACCACCCCGTGACGCTTTCGAGAGTCCAAACTTGAGCCCACCCCCCTGCCGCACACTGCTGCCCTTCAGATTGCAACCGCATGCGGCGGCGACGACTTTTCGATATTTCTTTCAGGTCTGTGACGTTCGGCCAAATATTGACCCGCGCAGCGTTCATGCCGGCCGAGGGTTCATTTGATTGAAGCCCTTCTAAACGACGTAGACCAGTCGCGTCGAGCTTGCGAGGAGGGGCTTATCTCCGCGGACGAGCGCTTGTTCGATGACGTTGCGCTCTATGTGGCCTCAGGCGCGCGTGCCGTGACGCCGTAGGACTTTGGGCCGAGCCGCTACCACCCCCTGTCAGAGTGCAGGAAGTTTTTTGAAATGCACAAAGCCCCCAAGACCATCAACGCTGTGTACGTTGTGAGCCCATCTCGCGACGCGCAGCTGCGCGAGGCCGTCAGCCGCGTCGTTGCGATGGGAGCTTCTGCGGCGACGGCGCGGGAGCGCCTTCGGTGCGTCCCGCTTCCGACTCGTCTAACGCTGAAGCATCTTCGCGTTGTCCTGCTTTTACGGTGCCCCACCTCGAATGAAATTCTGACTCGCCGAAGAGTTCGGCGGCGACGTCGAGGGGGCGTCTCAGCGGGCGCAAGTCGCTGTGGCGGCGGCGAATGCGCAGGGGCGCTTTATTTCAAATTTGGTCCCATTAGGAGCTGTGGCAGTCGGCGGTTAACTCTACGGTCTCTTCTGTTAATTTAATCCAAAAGACTGCCGCCACCGCTGCGCGCTGTTCAAACTCGTGTGCGACTCCGCAGGACTCTCATGCGCAATCGTGGCGCTGCGCCACCTGCCATCGCACATCTGCGACACTCTCAAACCCTCTTGGACGGCACAGCTCCCCCCATTAGTTCTCAAAACGCGCAGAAATGCGCGTCGGATGATCATCACGCCCCCCATCATTTCGTCGTCGTCGTGCCCATCGACGACAGACACATCCTCGTAGACGTCCACCATCGGCCAACACAGCTACTGGAAATGGAGGAGGGCTGCATCAAAGAGGCACGCCGGCGACTCAAAGGAAACTTACGCCGCAGAAGGTCCTGTTGAGGGACGCATAGAGGGCGGAGATGGACTTGTCAGCGGCTTGTTTACAAAGGGAAGAAATCGACATTTATTTGCGGTGGTAGAAGTAGTCCCAGTACCTCCTTGCGCGCTTCCAGTCGTCGAAGCTTGCTTGAGCGTTCGCAAGGAAGTAGGCGTCCTCAGCCTTCATGTAGTAGAACCGCGCAGTCTTGTTGAAGTCCGAAGCTTGGGCGTACAACGCGGCTGCCTTACGCTGTAAGAACATGCGGGAGTGACGCAGCAAGGGCTGCTGGTTATGTAAAAGCAAAGAAGCAAAGTTTCATGCAGGCGGCCAGCACTTCAAAGAAACGATGGGACTTACATGCTAGGCGGTCAGTCGGCGATGGGGTGCGTCGGGGACCTTCTGCAGACAGAGTTAGAAGCTATCACGGGCAAAAATTCGAAGGAGTCAGGCTGAAAAGGGCACTCTTACTCCGTAAAGGACTTGCATCATAGCCAAATATAGAAATAAAAATAACGGAAAGGCGTTCATTATCTTTTTGCACACGTTACAGCAGCGTTCTGAGCGGCAGAGAATGCGCACATTGTCCGAGTGGCGCACGTCCAGAAGGCGGCTGCACGGTGAGCTGCCGACGGTGTGGTGGCGGCGCTTCCAAACGCACTTCGGCATTCTCACGGCCGCGCAAGTTTTTGAAAGCCTTCGCAGACAGGAGCCCCCCTCCGTCGGACGTGACGCTTCAACAGCCTGCTTGCCGAAACATACTGAAGCTCGAGAAAACTTGACGGTTGGGGACGAGACCGCTACTCCAACACATGCCGCTGCAGAAACAAGGAGACTTTGACGGTGCAGAGGACGATCGAAATTACCAAGGCGACAGCAACAAAGGCCAAAAACGATTTCATTTTGATCTCGGAGCGCCTTCGGTCTGCTTCAAAAAAATCCTGCCGGTGTGATCCTAGTATCGGAGTCCATTCGCTTTCTGCAGAAGGATTTCCGGACGCATCGAAATTGAAATCTTAAGAGGCCATTAGCGAGAGGGTGCGTTCTCAAGTTACCAAAGCTTCTGGATGAGTGGTCGACGTCAGAGGCAGCCTCGGAAAACAGTAGAACGCTCCTCCTTAAGCTAGACAGCTCTTCACGCAGGTCGCGATAGCTTCGAAACTCTTGCGGCGGCGTGTTGATGGAAATAGGCGAATCATTCGGAAGGGTGCGCGACACGTCGCGTTCAGTTACAAAATCATCACCGCCAAGCCTTGCTAGCCTATTTGGAAGAGATCCAGACACGTTGAGACTGTCAGTCTTGGAAGGAGACGTCGGATTGGATCTAGACATAACTTGCTCCAAAATACTAACAGGATTCTTTTTAGCCGAGGGGCGGAGATGGTCAAGAGTGAGCCCTTTGTTTGGATGCATTGACTTCGTTCAGAAGCTCAAAGCAAGCGCTTGACGCTTCGAAAGAAATACAAGATCCAGCGCAAAGTGAGAGAGCATCATCGAAAGATCAGAAAGGACGCTAAAGTCGGCGCTTCTAGTTGTGGCCGATGATTCCACTCTTACTTCATAGAATCAAAGAAAGATCCTGGGATTCCGTCGGGTTGGCCATTCAAGAATGAGCTTCTTCAGGAAATCGAAGCTCACAAGCAGAACCAAGCTCTGGAAAAAGAGAAAAAGCGGCAGGAGCGGAAGGAAGCTGCGAGTCTCCGATCAGATGCAGAAGCGCTGAGAAGGAAAGCAGAAATGGCGCAGCAGTCGTTTGGAGACGAGGTTCAGCATGACGAGTCTTCCAGTCACGGTTCTTCAATGCGTTCCCGTAACTGAACAACCCAGTCGGAGGCGTTGTCGATAACTCCCGCAAGTCTTTCATGAAAGAGCTCAGGAAAATTGTCGCAGCCTCAGATGTCGTACTCCAAGTCCTTGACGCGCGGGACCCCGAGGGCTTTCGATCAAAGGAGCTTGAGCGCCTCGTCATGTCCGACCCCAACAAGAAGCTTGTCCTCGTCCTCACCAAGATTGGTATGCTGTCCTTTCGCTCAGCTAATTCTGAGACCTCGTTCCAAAGGCCGTAGTTGCCCAGTGGTTGCAATACTATCGGAACTTCTACCCCACCGTAACGTTCAAATCGTCAACCCAGACGCAAAGACATCATCTTGGCGCTGGCTCTGACTCAGCCTCCCTCTCCATCGGCGGGGACGCTCTGCTTTCCCTCGTTAAGAACTTGCTCCGCACTGGCGGAGCGAAGACGTCCATTGTCATTGGCGTGGCCGGGTACCCCAACGTCGGCAAGAGCAGCTTGATCAACTCTTTGAAGCGAAACAAAGCCGTGGACATTGGGGCTACCCCGGGTGTGACCAAAGTTGCTCAGGAGGTGTACCTCGACTCCAACATCAGGTTGCTTGACTGCCCTGGCATTGTCTTTTCGAAGGATGAGACTGACGTGGCTGTCATTTTGAGAAATTGCGTCAAGATCGAGAGGATCCCAGACGTTATCACCCCAGTCGCAGAGATCATCCGGAGGTCGACTCCAGAGAGGCTTATGCTTCAGTATCGCGTCCCCCAATTCGCGTTGCAATGACATTGACTGCCTCTCACTCAAACAGGAGTTGCGCAGATTTCCTCAGCAGTGTCGCTCGCATCTCGGGAAAATTGAAGAAAGTTTTGCGCGCAGAGGCACTTTCTGATGCGCAAGGGTGGAGTTCCTGACGTTGAGGCGGCTGCAAAGATGATTCTGAAGGACTGGAATACAGGAGTTATCGCGTACTACACAAAGCCTCCAACGCTGCCGAACGTGCACATTTCAGCTGAGGTTGTGAGCGCTTTCTCAAAGGAAATCGACGTCGATGCGCTGACCAAAGCTCAAGTGGAATCTTTGAAAGGGTTGCCGGAAGCTGAGGATGCGTTCGCGATAGTGTGTGTGCAGTTGCAACATGCTGATGCGGTAGGATAGCTTACCTCCAGTAGCAGAAGAGGCCATGGAGGGAGACTGTGAAGAATCTTCGACCCCGTTCCCTCTCGAGGCGTCAGACAGCGAGGGCGAAATGGAAGTTGATCCAGAGGTTACTGAGGCCGAACCGAGGAGATCGACGAGGGTATGGAATGTTGATCTCTGATTAATGTTGCAGTTGTCGGTCAGGAAATCTTCTGTTGTGGACCCAGAAAGTCTTCTGAACCCACAAGCCAACCAAAGGAAAAGAGCTGCGCTGAAAAAGGGACGAAAGAAAGGGCAGTCGCAGCTAGATGACATGGAAGTGGATGACAAAACTGTAGCACTGCCTGCAGCAAAAGCAAATGCATTTGCTGCCCTTCAGAGCGAGGACTGAAAAAGTAAAGTATTTTTGACCACATAAATTAACGATTAAAACGTGCTATTTTAGGGATGAGTGACAGCGAGGACGAGACGAAACAGGCTCCGAATCCTGTCGTTCCTCCCGAAATGTTGGGAAATGCTCCATCTGACGCTTGCTTTGGCGATGATGTGCTTGATGATGGCGATCTAAAGAAAAGAGACATGTTCTTTGAGACGCGACTGTCTGAAGCTGAATCTCGGCGGCAAAAGGGCAACGACATGATGAAGAATGGCGATTTGCAATCGGCTCTTAAGCTTTACAAACAGGGACTTTACTATGGAGAGTTCGATGAGGTCCAATTTAACTTCGAGCTCATGGACAACCATAGGTTTGCGTGGTGCCTTTTTTATTGAATACCGTAGAGATCAAGTGCAGAGCGTGTGTATGCCATTGCGACTTAACCTTGCACTCTGCTATTTAAAACTCGATATGAACAATGAAGCTATTGAAGTTTGCAATTCGGTTCTCAAACACGACAAGACCAACATTAAGGCAATATTTAGACGGGCACGAGCCCGATCACGCCGCTCTGAGTGGTCTGAGGCCATGTACAGCTGCTTGTGATGTTCTGAAAACCAAGGGACGACTTAGAAAAGGTTTTATTCATTGATCCAAATAATGCGGAGGCTCGTCGGGAGATAGGAGAGGTAAAAAAGCTGCAAAAAATGGAGTATGAGGAGCAGAAGAAGTTTTGGAGAGGAAAATTGAAGACAGACGAGGGCAAGTCACAGACTTTCGACAGAATTGAAGAAGAGCCAACCCTCAAGTCACAGACGCAGGGGAAGGACAAGGCACAGCTTATGCAAGCTAGCAAGGCTTCATGGTGGGCTTTCTTTTTGACAGCCATTGTAACTTTCTTTCGCAAATTAAAATTCTGGTGACATCTCAAATTTTGCTAGAATTATTCATTTGTTAACGATGCTGAGGTTTTCTTCGCAGCAGTGTTCTACATTCGTTCGAGGTGTCAAGCATCAGACCCGAGTGTCTGTCATCTGCCTTCAGAATCAAGAGAATCTAGGATATCGAGGGGACGAAGTTCGAGTTCGCCCTGGGTTTGCGAGGAATTTCCTTGTCCCAAAGAAGATTGCGGTGTATGCCACTCAAGAAAACAAGAAACTTTTCCATGTGGAAAGAGAGGTTTGGTAGAAATTAGTGTCTACTTGACTTGTACAGTCCAAGCAAGCTGAGGAAATTATGAGCTTGAAGGTTGCAAACACTGTGAAAGACAAAATTTTGAAGTTGCAAATTGCTTTCAAGAGACACAGTACTGACGGGGTCAAACTGTACGGGTCTGTAAGTGGTGTGATCGCGCTCAACGACTCCTGACTCTGTAAGCTGAGAACATTGCTCAATTCATATCCAAGAATGCAGGAATAGACATATTGCCCGACAAAGTTATGATCGAGTCCCCCTTGAAAACCATTGGCGTCCACAAGGTAGGACTGAAGCTCGAGAACGTGGCACATCCACTTAATGTCGATGTAACCGTTGTCAAGAGATGATGTACTAAGCACTTGTACATACTTTGCCCAACGACTAAATGCAGCACTTGTACATACTTTGCCCAACGACTAAATGATGTCAGGAGATACTACAAGCATGCAAATGCAGGATAGAGACGTTGATCAAACAATAATTTCGTCAAGGGACTCGGATAGAGCTAATTTGTCGACATCATTTCATCCAGATGGAAACCGACGCTTGCGATAAATACCTGGTGAGTAAAAGAGCGTCAATGCTAAGAAGAAGAAAGATATAAGAAGGATTTCAGAAGGAAGGCAACATGGTTGTATAATCACCGAGATCATTTAAAAGCATGTCTTCTCATCAATAAAAATACAAGAGACAAACAGCAGCGGTAATCGTAGTCACCTCATGCAAAGACGGACAGGATCGGCGCAGCCACTAGCTCTTGAAAATCAGAATTCAACAACAGCAACACTGTTGCAAAAGGACAGCAATCATATTGAAGAATCTTCAAAGAAATTCAGATTAATTCTAGAGCAAAGGTTCTGTAATCACACAACAAACACACTATCCAAACATGAGAGAAAATTTTACCGCAAAGTTGGAAGTAAATTCCAAGGGAGTGATGACTCCAAGAAACAGATACGATCTTCGGAGTCAGAGGCGCCACATTCTATGTTGGAAGGACGATAGTCAAATCAGAGATCTTGGTGGAAATTTCGTCATCCAAACGTCAAGAGTAGCAAATATTTTCCATCACGCAAATAGCAAGAAGAACGATAGACGTCAGCAAGCTTACCACTTCGAAACCCGTTCAAGCCGTCAAGAGTCAATCCGAAACAAACGTCATTGAAAGTCTGCGTGGATTAGAGGGTGAAACTGCGTTGCAATGGCCAAAGAGACGATAATCAGGAAATGTAAACTGACTTCATGAATGATCAGAACCCAGTACGATCATCACAACAACATTCAATAAGGGGTAGACATTTCCCTCACGAGGTGGGGTGGTCGAGAATAACAGTAACGAGTCAACCTTTTTATACTCGATGTTAAATTTGAGATGTCTGTTTGTTAATTTGTGGCGCCAAATCGAAGGACGATTCCCGCGAAAATGGTTGGAACTTCTCCGATGCTTTCCAACAACGCGATCATGGAAATTTACCAAAACAACACCAATATACAGCCAACACTTCAAGTTACTGATCTCAAGAAGATTGGTAATCAGAATGGGCAGGGACAGGAGAGATGGAGGTACCAACACAGTTTCTTCTATGATTTGTCTGAAAACAGCAGGGTGGTGCTTTCGGATGGCAAGCATTACATGCAAGCACTGCTGGCCTCTCAAGTTACGGAGAAGGTTCGGAGCGATTCCATAAAAAAATTCTGCGTCGTTCGACTGGACGAATTCGTTTGTAATTTGGTCCACAATAAGCGGTTAAGGGGTTCCAATGGAATCTGATGACATAGTGTCATTATTGTCCTCAATTTGGAAGTAATATCCGATGCACTGCCCTCTGGTCTTGTGGGCAATCCTGTCAGCATCGAGGAAGCAGGTTCTGACCCCTCGCGAGCAAGCTCTGTTCAAGTACCTCCGCAGACAGCCCAAGCCCCTGCTTGGAATCAGCCTGCACCTGCGAAGCCGCCAGTTCAGCCTGCGCAAGCGCCCCAGTCCTCGTTTGCTGCTGCCCAAGGACGGTTTGGTTCGTCTGCGACGCCAAGTGCTTTTGCGGGGTCTGCATATCTAGATTTCCCATGACTCTACAGAAAGGGATCTATTGTCAAGGATGAAGGCCTCCAACACATCCATCCGATCTCGTCGCTGAATCCGTATCAGAACAAATGGACCATTCGTGCAAGGATTATGAACAAGTCCAACATGCGCACGTACAGCAACGCCAGGGGTGATGGGAAGCTCTTTAGTGTCGACTTAATTGACGCAACCGGCGAAATCCGTGGCACATTCTTCAACGAGGTTGCAGAGAAGTTCTTTGGCCTCCTGCAAGTGGACCGAGTATGCGCCCCCTCTGACTATTTCTCACGTTTTGAGGTCTACAACATCAGCCGCGGGACGCTGAAGATTGCAAACAAACAATACAGCAACCTGAAGTGCGATTATGAGATTACTTTCGACAACAACACAACGTTCGACTTGGCTCCTGACGACTCGTCAGCGCCTCGCATGCGGTACAAATTCGTCAAAATCAACGAACTTGATTCAGTGAACAACAACTCCGTTATCGGTACCAGCGGTGCTTGATGCAACTCATCTTCTAGACCTCATCGCTGTGGTCGAACACGTTGCATCCACGGCCTCCGTGACAGTCAAGAGTGGGGCCAACGCAGGAAAACAAATTCCCAAACGAAACATCACGCTCGTGGACTCGTCGGAGAGGACTGTTGAGTTGACTCTTTGGGATGAGAACATCCACAAGGTCGCGGAGGAACAGGCTGCATCTCACTCTGTCGTCGCCATCAAGAATGTTCGCGTGTCCGACTATGGCGGAAGATCTCTCAGCACGTCGCGAGACACCCACATCGAACTCAATCCTGACCTCCCTGAAGCGAACACACTTCGCGGATGGTGAGAAGCTTTTATTTTCGTTTCTGATGGCGCAGGTACGACCTCACCAAGAGCTCGGGGCACTCTTTTGTTCCTGTTGGGACCTCAGGTGGTGGTGGGGGGGGAGGGGCGGGTATGGCGACAGCCCGTAAGTATGTTTCAGCGATCAAGGACGAGAGGCTTGGCCAAGGAGAAAAGGTCTACATTGCGTTGTCTCGTCCTTACAGCACAGCCAGACTACTTTAAGCTTCGTGCTACGATCACATTCATCAAGCATGATGGAACATTCTGCTACCCAGCGTGCCCCAGCAAAGAGCATCAAAGCAAGGTCGTCAAGACACCGGAGGGTCTGTGGCAATGCGAGAAGTGCAACCGGGCATTCCCCAAGTGCGAATACAGGTGTTCCTGGGCGAAACCCCTCCTCACGTTGGCAGATTCATCATGTCGATCACTGTGGCCGACCACACAGGCTCAACTTACCTCAACTGCTTCAACGATTCCGCTGCGCAAATACTTGGCAAGTCCGCGGACGAGGTCATGGAATTCAAAGAAATGGTTGAGAGAGCCCATCGACATATGCTGTTTGACACGAAAAGGGTGACGACGCGTCGTTTGAGAACATCTTCTCAGAGGCAAGCTTCGGCTCGTACATTTTCAAAGTGAGGGCCAAGTCTGAAAACTACCAAGACGAAATGAGAGTGCGGAGCACGATCCTTGAGATGGAGAAGGTGAACTTTGCTGCGGAGGGAAGGGCGTTGCTGGAGGAGATTCAGAGACTCGCTTAAATACTAATGTACTCAACGTAGAAAATCCAGAAATACAAGTAAACATATCTTTGCTCAGACTACCGTCGGGGCGGTGTTGCGGGCCTATTCTGCAGGGGCCAGCGCTTCTTCACGACGCACTTGATGGTCTTGGGAGTGATCTCAAGCTCGGGGTTGACCTCGAGGTACGCGCCGTCGTTGAGGACGCTGTCGCAGTACTTCGTCGCGGAAAAGATTGTGATCAAGTGCCCGCCAGCAAACAGCTCAAACCCGTTCATGACGACTTGATGAGCCCGCACGATCATCCGGAGCTTGTTGTTTTTGCAGAAATCTCGGACAACGTCGGGGCCGTACTTGTAAATGTGCTCCCCTCGTTCAGGATTAGGAAAAAGCCCTTCCTCCTCCTCTCCGTCTGTGGGATCAGACCACAGGATGTCCCGAAACAGCTGTCGGTCTTCGTCAGAGAATTCTTCCTCCGTCCATGGCCGCTTGATCTGCCGGATCTGGTCAAGCGACCGGAACGTCTTCCCAACTCCACCATGGACGCATAGAATGGCGTTCTCAATGAGAGCTCCGAGGGGAAGACAGTCAAACGCCCTGTTGCAAGCTTCCCAAATGGAGCACCCAGGACCAGTCCCCAGTCGGGCCACGCACTGCCGCAAGAAGTCCTCGCCGTTGGTGTCGCGGCTCTCGTGATTTCCCCGCACGAGAAATATCCGCTTGGGATACCGCAGCTTGAGGGCAAATAAAAGGGAGACGACCTCGAGAGAGTACCACCCTCTGTCGACGAAATCGCCCAAGAAAACGTAGTTGACGAGGTTGGCGTCGCCGGTGCGGTGGTTGGGGCAGCCGAAGGTCTGGAAGAAGTGCAGGAGGTCTTTGATTTGCCCATGGACGTCGCCAAATATCTTGACGGGCGCGCGGAGCTCTACAAGGCTGCTTTCGTTTGTTAAGAGGTACTCTCGAGCGCCGTTGCAGAGGCGGAGCAGCTCCGAGACTGTGAGGAGGTCGAACGAGTCCTCCTTCGGCTTCTTAAATGGCGTCAAGAGCATTCTGTCAATGACAGTCTCAGCCGTCGCAAGAATGTGACCCTCCACGGCGCCGTGCATCTCCAAGCCGACGACGTCAGGGTCGAGCTTCAGGACATCTCCTCCAACTTTTTTGAGAGCCTCGAGGCCAATAGGGCGCGAATGCTGCCGCTGGAGCTGAGCGGGGGGCGCAGACAGGTCGAGCGAAATTACTTTGGGGCGGATTAAAACTCGAGGGCGCTCCTCCAACGCGGAATCGAGCTCCAGATCTCGTTTCGAGGGGAGGAACTCCAGGAGCTTGGCAGGAAACGTTTCATCGCGGAAGGGGGAGGTGGAGAAGTTGAGGAGGCGGAAAGAATTGGGGACTGCGCGAAGGTACTTCTGGAGGTCTTCGACGCTAAAAATCCGGTCCGGCCAAGACAGACTCCTCATGATTTCGTCAATGGAGTCGGTGGTGAATTCGCAGCCACAGGTCTTGAGATCCGAAACGAGCTCGCACTGGTCGTTGAAGTTAAGGTGCCCTTTGCTGCCATTGTCGTACGAAAGGAATATAAGGGACGCTCGATCGCGCTCAAAGTCCGTTCGGGACGACTGCCCTGGGTCAAGAGCAAGGGAAAACCGTAGAAATGTATCAAATGTGCCGTCTGCAGCGACATAAGCGTTGACAAGCCGCTCAACCGCAGCTTCCGACAGAGCGAGAACAGCCAAGAACCTGCGAAAGAGCTTTGGGTCAAGTTTCTCATTTCGTGAAATGAGCCTGAACAAGGTCTTTGCCTGGCTGACTTGTGGAGGTAACGGGGGTGACGCCATTGAAACCCCAGACTAAAGTCAAGTGGTCAATCAAAGTCAAAATCAAAAATACTCCGAATCAGATTTTCCGACATGCCATTGTACACTTATCAAACACTATCAACGTTGTCGTTGACTCCTGGCGATAAGGCGTCGCCTACTCTGCTTCACTGCCATGAAGCCAGCTCGAAACAACAGACGACATGAGGACCGCAGCTGTTTCGGTACGCAGACGGTTGTTCGAAAGAGAAACCCCCTGGCCCATGCTTTGAAGGCTCAGCTTTTCACTGTTGTCGAAATCCCCTTCTGGCCCAACAACACAGATGACGTTCCCTGGGTTCCTTGAACGCAGAACCTCGAACAGTGGTGGCGTTGAGGGCTCGGGCATCTCACCCCAAAGTACAATTCTGTCCTGAGCATCGTGCTTTAAGAATCTTTCGAATTCTGTCCATCTCATTGGCTGCTGGACCTCCATGACTGCACCCGGTCTCCAGCTTTGTTCCGAAGCAGCAATACTGAGCCTGCGGTATCGCGCAAGTTTGGACGGCGAGATGTTCGACTCGCACCGGCTTGTGACGAGCGGAACGAGCGTCTTCACGCCCATCTCGGCACACTTTTCGACCAAGAAATCACCCCGGCTTGGAATGCTTGGAAAGCCGACAGCAATCGCGATAGAGAAACTTGAGCTGGCTGGTGGTGGTCTCATTGCGATCATTTCGAGAGACCTTGTCTTCACACATGCAACTTGGGCTATTGCCTCGGCCCCTGTGTCATCAAAAAAGGTGACGACGTCGCGCTCTCTCAAGCGGATGGCTGCAATGTGCGACCAGCAGTCAGATGAGACAGCAAAACAGCCCCCAGGTGCGCCCTTGAAACTCAAGAGAGACTGGACAAAGATGCGAGCCTTCATGCCGTGTACTTCTGACTATGCAACACTGGCGAAGTTTGCTTGTCCTCATTTCCTTTGTCGGCTCCAGCTGCGCCGCTGTTGCTTTCAAGAGCTGTGAAAGTGTGCCTGCGTGCATCTTCCGAGCTGCTCTCTGCATTGAAGAGCGAGACGTAGCGTGCGCTGAGGGACTCTACCGTGAGGTCGCTAACCGTCTCGCTCTCTCTCAATTGTCAGGCCATTCGAATCGATCCCGTCGCAAAAGATGCATGGCTTGGCCTCGGCTCTGCCCTGCAGCTCCAAGCTCGCTATGCGGAAGCTGCGTTGCCGCTTCGACGAGCCCTGGAGATTGACCCGTTATGTCCCAAGTCCTTGTACAACTACGGTCATCTCCTTGCCCTGGCCGGAGACATAGGCGGCGCGCAGAAAATCTTCGTCCTTCTCAGTCGCATGAGGCCTTTCCAAGTCAAGGTGCCATCAACGAAAGAGCCACTTCCCTCACGCAGCAGGCCCTTTACTCCCTCGCCTACACTTTCGCCCTCATGGGCGATGACAGCAACGCCTGCGCAATCATCTGTGATGTCTGGAGGTGGAAAAGCGACTTCCATTGCATTGACGGCCTCGCCGATTCCTTGACCGTGCGTCTCCAATGACTTCAGTTGACAGCTCAGCTCCTTGAGCCTTGCAAAAACACCCCCCCCTGCCGGTCCACAGCCCCTGTCTCGGGTTGCGTCTCCGTTGAGGCCGCCACGGACGGCGGCGACACTCTTGATTGGGAAGTCGTCGTTTCTGCGTCCACAGAAAACATCGAGAGCGCGCGACAGACGATGTACCACCCCCCCCCCCTTTCTGCGCCCCGATAATTTCCAAGCGGGAGTCTCCACAGACTTCTCCCCGTCGGCAAAGCCAACATCTCCGTCCTCGACGACGGCCTGTCGCGAGGCCTCGCGATGGAGGTTGCGCATTGGGACTTTGGTGCGCAGCCTGCTCTAGCCACCCCCTCCCCTTACTTTGCAAGTCACCCTCCGCCCGAACACGTACATCCCCACTGCGGCGAAGCAATTCTTTGCAAATGCATCCGTTCGGTTTGTTTCGACAAACATTTTCACCGCCCTGTCGAAGCTCGCGTGCGCTGGCCCCGTGGACGTGTCCAATGGCGCCGCCGTCGTCGCCAAGGCCGTCCTCAGCGGCGGCAGCAGCGCTCGCGTTCGTTGCCCTCCCCTCCTCACCGACGCCATTGTCGTCGACAGTTGCTCTCTGCCCCCCCACATCTAAACGGCTCAGGGGGTATCCCCGACGTCCTCGTCGTGGGCGAGGGCCACCCGCACGCCGCATCGCTGGTGCATGCGCTGGCGCTCTTTCGAATTTCTTCCAGCTTCTTCAGCGCGCCCGCAAGAGCGCGCGAGTTTGGAATTCTGGTCGCATTTGAAGACGCATATGCCGCGCTGCCTCAAAGCGTGAGGTACCCCCCCCTCTCTCGGCTTGGACGCGTTCACCTCGCAGGAATCAGCTGCATGCGCGTAGACCCCCTTTCTATTTGATCCGGTCAACGCCAGCCCTCCAGTTGACGCCGCCTGTTCGCCGCCATGATGTGTGGCCTTCAAATCTCCCCTCACCCCTCCCCCGCCTGCTCTCAGATACCCATGACAAACATGGAAAGCGATATCGATTTTCAAATGCTCGCCGAGACGATCGGCGAGCTCACGTGGCCGTCGGGGCGGCTTCAAAACAGCGTCCTTTTTAAATGTCACCTCCGCCCACGGCCCCACGGCCCCGTCGCTCTCGCGCGAGAGCTCAACCACCCCCAAAAAAGCAACGTTGGGACATCGCGCAAGCGCGTCTGCACGCTCGTCCCGTCGCTGTCGCCCCCGGGGGTACACATTCTTTGACGGCCCTTCTTTTTTCTTATTTTTTGAAGGTGGGCCTCGCTCATCTGCCATTTTTAAACATTTACGCGCCGTCGTTTGTGGACAGCGTTGCAGCGTCACGGGCCCTTGATTTCGCCATCTACCTCGCAGTGGACGATGGTGCTTGCATGAAGGGGGAGGGGGGGGCTGACGAGTTGAGATGATGAGATGTACAGCCAAGAGGCGACGTGGATGGCGTTGGAGCGGGTGGTGAATGGAACGAGGGTCGGCGTGAAAGTGCGCGCACCACTCACGGTCGCTCAGTTGCAAGGTGTTCAGTTTCCCTCCAACGCGAGGCGGCATCGCCTACTTGGTTGGACGAGTTGGGGGGGGGGGTAACTTGACAGTGGAGCGCACTTGGACGAACTGCTTACGAAGACGGGTGTGACTATTTGTATCAAACAAACGACGACGTTCGATTCATTAGCGCTGGGTGGGCGGAGAGGTTTGTCGCGGCGCTGGAGAAAAACAAGAACTTTGGTTGCGACATGGCGGGCTGCCTCTTATCTTCGACAGGAGCTGTGGGAGCTACTGATACTGCAAACGAACACACCATGACGCAGACGATGGTTTCCAGGCACCATATTGACATTTTTGGGAGAATGTTTCCGTAATCGTGTTCCAGTTGGCTCTCAGAATGTAGGACGACAATGAGAAATTGGCATCTGGATGACTGGATCTCCAATGTTTATGGCCCGAGCCACACGTTTCATCTAAAAGGTAAGGAGGCGAGGGCAAGTCTCATCCAGAAGATTTGAAAATTAGAAACAGCAACCCATTTGGAACTCGCTACAACGAATGCCGTGAGGACAAGTGAATGCCCATTGAAGCAGCTAATGCTGAAGGGATACACTAAAAGTAGAACTCGAGAGTGGCCAGCGGAGAGCAGAAGCGTTCAAAGAGCGATTGCGATTGCTCTAATAAATGTGTGTAATTTAGTTGTTTGTGAATGGGATCAATTTCGAAAGAGTCCTTGTTGCAACACATCCGGGTATCATGGCCAGCTTCTTGTTGTCTGATTGACGGAGTCTCTTAAAAATGCTCGCGAGCGGAATCCAGCTGAAAATGTACGCAAGCAAATCGACTTCGATCTGGGCTGGAGCCTCGTGAACACAGGAGACCCGGACATGATTGATGAAGGAGTGGATCTTTTGATTGGTGATTAATTCAAAATCGTTTGTAACTTCAAAGATTTGTCTGTTGATGCAAGATACGAGAGAGATTGCTTGTATTTCGTCGCCGTCGGACATTTTCTGAGGGGTCGAAAGGATGCAGCCATGGAGTGTGTGAAAACTGTGCTTCGAATAGACCCGGAGAACCCTCAGGCACTGAAGCTTCGGGACGACATTCAGAAGGAGTCAAAGAGTTCCGATGGATGTGACCTTGCGTCGAGTCATGCTGACGTAGCCAGCGTCGAGTGCTCTCTTGGGGGCCATAGGACTTGCCGTTGCCGTCGTGAGTGTCGGATTGGCGTTTATGTCTCGGAAATAATGTACAGTACACCAGAATCAAACAAACGATCCATCGCCTCGCCTGAGCGGTCAGAGAGAGCAATTGACGAGGCCGGACTGGTTGTAATGCGCTCTCGATGCAACCTTATCGCTGACACTTTTCATGGACGCCATGTAGGTCTCCTTGTTGATTTTCCTATCGCATTACACAGGCACAGGAGGGGGGGGTCGTACTGATAAAACGCAGCGTCGTTGTCGTCGTTCCGCTCTGTCTCCAAAGTCTTGTCCTTCTCGTCCTGCCGCTGATTGATCAATTTGTCAACTGCACATCACATACATGATTGCGGTGATGCTTCAGCGATTCATTGACAGCTGCATCTCCCATCATCGCCGCAAGCCGTTGCTGCTTCTCTTCTTCCGTCAACTCCCGCTTGACCTTCTCCGGTCGCACCCACTGCGCGTAAAAACAATTTCAACGACTTTCTCACCCGCTTCGGCTCCTCCTTTGTCCTCTCTTCTTTAATCCTGCGGAATCAGCTGAGCATTCTTCTCATCGGTACGGCCGAGCAGTCGATTGAACCTGACATGACTCGGGGACAACAAGGCCATATTTCTTCTGACGTCAAAGTTGAGAAAATGACCACCCACAGAATGAGAGCGCTGCTCGTCCTTTGGTTCGGATTTGATGCTCGCATGACGCCTGGTTGGGCTGGACCCCCTCGCGGGGGAATCGGAGCGTCGCTTTCGGTCACGGGAGCGGTCACGCGAACGAGACCTTGACCTGCGCCTGTACTTCTCTTCCTTGACACGATGGTCCCTCGACCTTGATCGCTCCCGCTTACGGTCGCGGGAGCGGCTGCGAGAACGTTTCTTCTTTCGGGAGGGAGACTTGGATCGTTGGTCCGACGTCGATGCTACTGCTGCTTGAGCGGCTTTCTCAGCCTCGGCAAGCTCCTTTTGCTGTACTTGTTACGATGTGACATGAGGGAGCAAACCCGCCGAATCTTGGCCATCAGAACAGGATTCTTCAGCACCTCTTCCCGAGCTTTCTTTTCCCTCATTTTGACAGCAAAGAGAGGGTCTCCTCTAATTTTGTTGAGGTCGTCATTGAACCTGTCGAATTGTGACTGCGATGCATACAGAGACGTAGCGTCTAAAACCTTCGAAGTCAACAACGTCATCCGCTGTCATGAACCTGCTTGATCTCCTCCTCTTTATTGCCCTGCACTGGTTTGCCGAGAAGGAAGTCCTCCGGATTTTCGGCTTGGCCGATTGGAGCGTACATCCAATTCAATCTTTCATCTCTGTGTCAGTCAGCACTTCGTCCAGAAATGAGCGACTTTTTGGTTCCTTGGAGACGGCGCAACTCTTCCAAGTTGGCTTCTTCTGCTAGCTAAAGTTTGAGTGAAGGCACTCTCCAAACGTTGCCTGCTTCTTGATCAGCTCCATCTTCTTTTGCTCTTTTTCCGCCGTCTGCTCCGCAATCCACACCTTTCGCGTAAGAGCACAGACGCTCATTCGTCACCTTCTCGACATTCTTGATCGTGGCTGTGTGCCACGACTTCTTAGCCAAGAACGCGAGCGACATCGTCGGGAAGGGAGGCAAACAAGCTCAAATTTCTATCGACAATAGTCATCAAATGGAAAAGAAAACGTTAGTTCCCAGCATCGGGTGTGAGTATGAAGGAGAATGGAGGTTAGGCGTAATGCATGGGAAGGGAAAGTGAATGCTATGCTGTCTTCATGCTCTAACCAAACGTAGGCTCTATTTCCCCAATGGAAACGTGTACGAGGGAGATTTCGTTGATGGACAGTGCGGCCTCACAAAAGTGTGCCTCATTTCCTAGATTTGAAGGAAATGGAGTAATGTACTACAAAGGCGCCGGAAAATACATTGCCAAATGGGTAAATGGGAGAGCTGTTGAGGTGCTCGCTGGCAGTGCTTCCGATGACCGCCTAGGGTCAATACGTGTTCTCGGACACTCTGGAATTCAGCGAGAACAACTGGGGTTACTGCAAGGATAGTGACAGGCGGTTCTACACTGAAATTGTTAATGGAATCAAGCCCGCAGGCACACTTGCATCCCGCCAATGTGACGACGTAGGGGAGACGCAGCTTTGCAACAAAGACCCCCCGCCACGACTACCGAAGGGCTCTTTCGATATCGGCAACGGCTACTACCATGTTGAGACCGGCAAAATCTATTCGTACGAGCACCAAGAGCTGCGGACGCCAGACGAAGCGGAAACGACTTGGATCATCTCCAAGTGTCGCGGCGTTGAGTGATGTAACGTGATGATGACTCTTGTGTATTAATATACATACTGTACTGTTGATAATTTAGATACTAGTCGACTCCATTTGTGCAAACGTCCGAAGGCTGGCTTCGCTTCGATCGCCGCCGTACTCCCCCGCCAGCTCTCCCCCCAAAAACTTGAGAAGCGTCGGAAATCCGCGGACTCCGTAGCGCACCGCAACGGCAGCATGTTTGCTTCCGTCCAAGCGAGCGAACTGAATGTCCGACACCATGGCAGCATTTTCGAACGCAGGCTGCATGGCCTTGCAGTGGCCGCACCAAGGGGCATAGAACATGACAACAAACGACCCTTTCGCTCCTAACGCACCAGCAAGCCCAGCTTCGTCAAATTCGATGACTCCAGATGGCTTGACATCACTCCCAACGACTCTTCTAACAGTCACGATTTGTCCATGGAGCCGCTCTTTCGCATCCGAGGGATTCGGGGGAGGACTTCCTTGTGGAAAAGATTTGGACTTTGTCACCATTTCTTCTAAAAGACCCAACCGCTTCTCTAAAATGTCTTGATTTCGAATGAAATTGCTGAAGTCTTCTTGCAAGACTCCCACCTTCTTTCGAAGAGCATCCATTGCATCCGAGTTTGAGCGCTTTGATCGCTCGCTTGCTTCAATCAGGTCATCAAGTCGAGATTCAAGGTTGTAGCTATCCTCTTTCATTGCCTGAGATTTCCTTTCGAGCTCATCCTTCAAAGAGTCAATCGAGTCAATGCAGTTGGCTGGCTCTTGGCGTTCTCTCTCTGATTTCGGAGGCATGTAGTTCTTCTTGAGCGTTATCTGTGCTTCTAGATGCCGAATCTGCAGAGAATGGGACCAGAGTACCAACAGGCACAACGCGGAAGCACAAAGTTGTACAGTGTGCGTTAACAACATAGAAAATAGATTTACTCATTAGCGGAATGAATTCCAGATGAACGAGCAATGGGCCGAGAAGCTTCCTCTTCTCCTTGTTGTGATAGGTATCCTGCAATTGTAGATGGTGCTTTAGAGCCTAATAAGCCAGTTGAGTCTGCGAAGAATCTGGACCCTGGGAAAAATGGTAGATCATCCCCAATGTCGCCGATCTGTGCAGGATACAACAATGCGTACGTCAAGGTGACGTGTCAAGAGGTTGCAAAAAAGACCAGCGCCATACTTCACACGAGTTCTTGGAGCTATAATGAGCGATTCGACTTGTTCTTCATCGTCGTTGCAGTTTCTGAATCCACAGCGAATGCAACCAATTCCCACCCGTCATCCGATTCGACGTCAAGCACAAGAACAAACTCGGCAAGAATGTCACCCTTGGCTCTGCAGAATTCACCCTCTCTGGAGATCCCGTCGACCTCGGCACGTCAAAGTGGGTTAAACTCATCACCCACGTCCCCCACACCCGCGAATCCGGCGACCTCAAGGTCAAGTTCGAACTCGAGGGGAAGTGGGACCTCGTGTTCCACCAGCTGGACTCAAAGCAGACCGGGTTCCTCGGCATCCGCGAGTTTGAGCGAGCTCTGGCGCACCCACTTGTCCCTCGCATCGTATGCCGTGCCTTTTAAGTTTAAACTGCTCACCCGTTAGTTCTCAGGTGCGGACCCGGCAGAATTGTTCTACGCGCATGTCAAGGAGAAAATGCCACTCGCGACGTTTCGTGCCGTTATGAACGGCGCCAGCACTGCTGGCGTCCTCTTCGATGCAGACGAAGAAGGGGGGGGGGGGGGGCAGATCCACTCGTGAGACCTCCAAAGCCGTTGTGTGCGCCTCTTGTCAAACGCTGATTGACCACACGGGCCTTGAAGAGCCCGACTTTGCAGGGTCGCCCTCCTCTTTAAACCACCTCATCTTTCCAGTTATTTGTTTGTCAGAAAAGCCTCCAATACGCGGCGCTACTGCATCCTTTACCGCGGCCACCTCACCCTCCACTCCTCCCCCAACGTCGTCGAGACTCAAGGCCCCCTCGCGGTCCTCCACACGCACGACAACGACCCCATCCTCGACAAGACCGACCGCTCCGTCTTCTCCTTCGCCACCCCCGCCGGGCCACCCCTCACCCTCACCTCCCAAACGCTGCGCGAGACCGAGCGTTGGCTGCAGGCCATCTCCGTCAGCATCTTCCGCCCGACAGATCCTCCCCGCGTGCGCAACAAGGGCGTCCCCACACGTGCTGAAATTGACGCTGCTGATGACACGGGGGGGGTCAGTATGGTGCAGCTTAAAGAGCAGCTGGAAGTGGGCCTAAGCAGCCTAGGCTCGTGGTCTCATGTCGCAGCGCTTTTCGGACCTTGTCTACCCCCTCGATCGCTTCGTCGACGCCGTCGAAGATGTCCTCTCGTGGACGAACCCCCCCCTGACGTGGCTTGTGTTTGTTTTGTAGCACCCCCTTCTCCCTGCACTGACTTGGCAAAGGTGTACATACTTTGTCTTCAACCCCCTCCACATGATGTTGTTTCTCCTCGCCGCAATTCTCTCCATCATCCTTTGGAAGCGTAACAACAGGTGCGCCCATTCCACCCCCCCCCCCCCACCGAAATAGGCACCGCACCCTATCCCTCTTCCTCCGGCGCTCCGCCATCGTCCACAACCTCCTCCTTCCAAGCGTCGCAACCCTCATCCGCCGCCTGCAACGAACACC
>JAIYDP010000009.1 GCA_027487435.1 Verrucomicrobiaceae bacterium
ATCCGGACGTTCGGACACGTGTTCTCCAGAACGTCCCATCTCCTTCTCGCAGACCCCGTGCCCCTGTAGCCCTGTAGCCCCCGGCCACACCCGTGGCCTCTGGTATGAGTGTAGCACAGAAGCACAGTAGCTCAGTAGCACAGAAGCACAGATTGTCAGAACGTATCAACAAATAACTAACAAATGTAAAAGATAGTCACGATTTTGAGACGCCTGAAAACTCTCTTCAAACGACTGAGCATGGCTGCTAGAAAGGACGCTCCCCAAGGGTTTGATATGATAACTGAGGGTTTGGCGACTGCTTTGTATCGTGAAGGTGAAGTCTTTTACAACAAAGCACAAGTTCAGAATAGAGACCTCAGTGTTGCGTGCATCAATGCCTTCTCACACAGATTTCGACCTGGGCACAGTACGTCAGCAGGTACCCTTCTGATTCCGAAGATATAACCGTTTTGGAAGCGTTAGCGGCCACCGGTGTAACATTGTCTTAGTCTTCTAATTTTCAGGTCTTCGGACTGTCCGCTATGCCAAAGAGATCGATTCTATCAAAACCGTGGTTGCAAATGATATCAAAATGGAAGCTGCTGAGTTGATCCGAATGAATGTGCTGCATAACGACATTCCGTCGGAGCGTGTTTTGGTTTCTCAAGCGGATGCAATGTTGTCATTGTGGATATCAGCGTCCTAATTCTTCTAGAGACTTAATGCATGCATCGAGATCAAGTGAAAAGATGTTTGATGTAGTCGATCTGGACCCATACGGAACGGCAGCCACGTTTCTTCCATCTGCAGTTCAAGCTGTGAAGGAAGGAGGTTCGTTCATTTATTTTCATTTATTTTCATTTATTTTCATTTATTTTCATTTATTTTTGACAACGGTAGGGTTACTCTGTGTTACATGTACAGATATGGCTGTTTTGGCGGGTAACTACCCCGAGACGTCGTTTGCGAAATATGGGTCGACTGCGCTGAGAGGAAAACATTGTCACGAGTTTGTTGACCTAAATATTTCTCCTTTTTTTCACTCTCTCAGGGTCTTCGCGTTCTTCTGTCATGTATTGATTCTCATGCAAACATACATAAGCGGTTTATAACACCGCTGCTGTCAGTTTTTATGGACTTTTATGTTCGCGTTTTTGTTCGAGTCGAAACTTCTCCTTCGATTGTCAAGCGTTCGTTGAGGTGCAGTCGCTACCTTTTTTGTACACTAACTCTTTCAGCAAACGGGCGATGGTGTACCAATGCGTTGTTTGCGGACATTTCGAGTTTCAGAGACTCGGTCGAGTTGTCGAGAAAGGGGCATCGATAAAATTCTTACCAGGGCTTGGACCTCCTGTTCCATGTTCGTGTGACCATTGCGGCGGTCGATACCAGGTGGTCTCTCTATCTTTTCGCTCATCAGGCAGGTAGGCGGTCCAATTTGGGCCGACGCGATTCACGATGCTGCCTATGTTGAAGACGTTATGCGGATTTTCAACGAGCGTAAAGAGTCATTTGCTTCGCACAAGCGAGTCTTCGGACTATTGTCCAGCATCAGAGAGGTGGCAGCTCAATGAAGTCACCAATGTCAACAGGAGCTTCATTCAGCACCATTGTTCTACGACTTGTCAGCTCTCTGTAATGTCGTTAATTGCACGTGCCCTCCCCTTGGGCTTGCTAAGTTACGCTCTCTGTGCGATATCCGCTGAGAATATAGAGCAGCTCTCATGTCGAAAGGCTTTCGAGTGACCCCCTCTCATACGACGCCGACAGCGCTGAAAACTGATGCTCCTTTGGGACTAATTTTTGATTTTCTGCGTGCTTGGGTTAAAAAGCACCCGGTGAAGCCGTCGTCGGCAAGCTCGCCATCCACAATCATTTTGAGCAAACCTCCTTCGTAATTTGTGCTTTGCAAAATTTGTAATATGTAGCACTATGTTCGACATTGATTCAATCGAGTACGAGAAGAAACGGCCCACTGTTGCGCGATTTGTCCCTAATCCTGAAGAAGATTGGGGTCCACAGAAGCGTGCTACGAAGAGGTATCTGACTTCATTTAGTTCCCTGAAGTCCAGAGACATGCAGATGAAGGGGAGGTTGTGTCGAATGGAGCAGCTTCTGTTGCTGTTTCTTTGATTTCCTCCAGTGCCGACAAGAGGAAGAAAATGGGATCGAAGAAGCAGCGAATTTGCAAGGAATTCCTTAAAACTGTAAACTTTTGATTTCTGTGATGACTTCGAAGGGATTGTGCAAATCTGGCGAAAATTGCGCTTTTTCACATGATGTCGACGCATTTTATGTCGGTTGAGCTGTACAGTGCAGCTTTCACGGTAAATTTCGATTCAGTTTTCTTCTCGTGTCAAGTTACGTTGGATAACGGCGTCTCATTTCTAAGCCGCATCACCTGTCATGTAGTCAGAAAAGAGGCGTCCAATCAGTGCAAAGAACTGAATACTGTAAAAGGGTTATGTTGAGTAGGGGTTTGGTGAGGGGAATGTTCACTCACATGCTAATGTCTACAGTGTGTGGACATATTGGATAAAGCGAAACCGCGTTAGTAATTATCATGACTAAAATTGAATAAAAAAACAAAACATAAAAATAGGTTGGGGGTTTAGGGGTTTAGGATTTTGGGTTTAGGGTTTTGGGTTTAGGGTTTAGGGTTTAGGTGAGGGGGATGTTTACTCACATGCCAATGTCTACACGGCGCTCACGTTACAAATTTTTCTAAAAATATTTCCGTCTTC
>JAIYDP010000224.1 GCA_027487435.1 Verrucomicrobiaceae bacterium
CAAGCGGCTCCTTCAGGGGAGCCGCTTTTTTTTTTTTTTTTTCATAAACGATGCGGAGTTTGATCGCGAGACGAAAACGTATAGTCGAGGCATGGATGCATCCATCAATCTGTAATATGGTAAAAATCATCAACAGCATGTTGCTGCTACTGCCGCTCTCCGCACAGGTCGATCTCTGGGATCTGCCTCCGCTGCGATATTCGGATACTCCAGCAACGGACACGGTGGCTAAGCTCGAAGCACGTTGGCGTGCCACGGAGGCTCCCATCGATGCAAAGACCGAACGCGAACGTGTGGCATTTGTGCTCAAAGAGCTTGGCATTTCCCCTTCATCGCAAGTGCTGGTTTTTTCGAAAACCAGCAAACAAAATCATCTGATTCATCCCGGCAATCCGCGCGCGCTGTATTTCTCGCCCGATTGTTATGCGGGATTTGTTCCTGGAGGAGCTATGGAAATCATCATCCAAGATCCACAGCTCGGTCCGGTATTCTATTTGATCGACCTCGGCAATCCCCAGTCAGCCCCACGGGCCGAACGCGATACCAGCGATTGCCTGAGTTGTCATGCGAATGGCCGCACCGAACATGTGCCGGGAGTGATGGTTCGCTCCGTCTTGCCGGATCAAGCTGGCCATGCCCTACTTTCTCTCGGCACTACGGATGTGGATCATACCACCCCCATCGCTCAGCGTTGGGGAGGTTATTACGTTACAGGTTCCATCGGCCTTCCGCACCTTGGCAACCGCACGTACGCGGAGGGTTCTTCCGCAGCACCGCAGATCAGCCATCGAGACGACCTCGTTCAGGTCATCGATACCACAAAATATCTTCAGACCACGAGTGACATCGTTGCCCTCTGTGTTTTGGAGCACCAATGCAAGGCACACAATTTGCTCAACGCCGCTTCTGTGAACTACAGGCGTGCCGTCCATCTCGCGAAATCCTTAGACCCCCATGCCGACCCCGACGAGGGTGGTGCTGGTCGCATCGCAGAAAATGCAGCAACACAGATCGTCGATTGGTTTCTTTTCCGCAATGAAGCAGCCCTCGGCGAGGATGGTCTGGATGGTGCTGAAGCCTTTCAAGCAACATTTTTCCCCTCCATTCCCAAGGCGAAAAATGGCGATTCGCTTGCAGATTTCCAACTGCACAGCCGCCTCTTCAAATTTCCCTGTTCCTACATGATTTACAGTGCCGCATTCCAAAACCTTCCTGCTACAGTGAAACGGCGTACCTTGGAAAAGATGAAAACCATTCTCACGGCAGCAGAGTCCTCCGACGGTTACGAATACCTAAAACCTTCGACACGCCAGCGAATTCTCACCATTCTTCAAGATACAGCGGTGCTGAGATAGCTTGCATCGTCATGACAATCCGAGTGGCGCAACAAACGCGGATACGGAAAAAAGGGGGGCTTTTGGCGGTGTGTACGTGGGCCCGCGATGGCAGGGAGGATTCTTGACGTAGTGTGAGCCTGGGGTGTAAGTTGTGCCTAAGCGATGAATAAGACGACCGACGAAGGGATTTCGCTGAGGGAACAACGGCTCGCGCTGAATGTTTCTCTTGGGGTTGCGATTGTGTTGTTGGCAATAAAGATTTGGGCAGCGGAGGCGACGAAGTCGAGCGCGTTGTATTCTGATGCTGCGGAGAGCGTGGTGCATCTGATTGCCGTTTTCATCGCTGTGGCCGCGTTGCGTTTGGCGCATAAGCCTGCGGATGAAGAGCATCAGTTTGGCCACGACAAAGCCGCATATTTATCGGCTGGCTTTGAGGGCGCGATGATTTCCACGGCGGCACTGTTCATCGTTTATGAGTCAGTACGGCAGATGATTCAGGGACCAAAGATGGAACACCTGTGGATTGGTGCCGTGCTGTCTGCGATGGCGATGGTGATCAATCTGGTGCTGGGATTGGGGCTTTTGCGCATCGGACGCAGAAGAAAATCTCCCGTATTGACTGCAAATGGACAACACGTCTTGGCAGATGTCGCGACCAGTGTGGCGGTATTGATCGCGCTCGGGTTGGTGCATGTAACGGGTTGGCTATGGTGGGATCCGATCATCGCGCTGCTCGCTGCTGCGAACATTTTGTTTACAGGTTCACGATTGGTGAAGCGTAGCTTGGCGGGACTCATGGATGCTGCAGAGCCAGATACCGAACAAAACATCCGCCATTGCTTAGATGAAATGATGCATGAGGCTCCATTTCGCTATCACCATTTGCGCCATCGGCATTCGGGGCATACGCATTGGGTAGAGTTGCACATCGTGGTGGCGGATGAGATGAATGTGCATGAGGCGCATGAGATCGCGACGATGGTGGAGGCGCGCATCGCTGCCTTGTTAGCGCCTTATGGGCGGATCATCACACACCTGGAACCGCAGTCGGCAGAGGAGATGGATGAAACCTGGGAAGGCAAGCGGTTTCTGCATTGATCGAAAAATGCCGCCTATCGCTGCTTGCGGGCAGAGGAAATGATAGCAATTTCCCTGCCTTGGAAGAAATACGAATAGGCAAACGCTACGGTCGCTGCATCGAGAGGCGGGGGAAATGGCAAGACCTTTGGGAGTCGATTCAGTATTGCTCGGAGGCGTGTCGCCGCGCACGGATTACGGCAAAAGACTTGGAGCTGGAGGCTAAGATTGTTTCTCTGCTTGCAGCGCGGGCGAACCATGCAAGCATTTGCCCGAGTGAGGTGGCTCGCTTCGTTTTTCCAGATGATTGGGAAAAGCAGATGGAGGCAACACGACAAGCCGCACGTCGCTTGGTGGCTCGCCAGATTATTGAGATCACACAAGGTGGGCGGATGGTTGATCCATCCACGGCGAAGGGGCCGATTCGCTTGCGCAGGGGAAAGAAGTTTCCTCCAACATAAAAAGCTCCAGCCACCGAGCAGCTGGAGCTTTTTTGCATTTCGTTACGACAAAGCTTAGCCGACGATTTCCGGGCGTTGCGCCGCTTCGTTCTGCTCCAGTTCCACGTAGTTGGTCTTGGTCACGCCGGCCCACCAGAGGACGAGCGAGGATGCTACGAAAATCGAGGAGTAGGTGCCGACGACGATACCGATGAGGATCATCAGCGCGAACTTGCACATCTCATCGTTGCCATAAACGTAGAGGGCGGCGACGGTAAAGAGGGTAGCACTGGAGGTCAGAATGGTGCGGGACAAGGTAGCGTTGATCGCCTCATTCATGATTTCTTGCAAGGTACCTACTCCCGTGCGCAAGTTGTCGCGAATCCGGTCAAAGATGATCACCGTGTCGTTGATGGAATATCCAGCGATGGTGAGAATGGCGGCGACGTGGATGATGGAGAGTTGCTGACCAAAGATGGCAATTAAGCCAACGCAGATCACACAGTCATGGAACAAGGCAATCACGGCACCTACCGCGAAGGCCATACGATAGCGAATGGCAACGTAGAGGAAGATCAACAACAAACCTAAGGCTAACGCTTGCGCGGATTCCATCAAAAACTCTTTCCCCATCCTTGCGGAAACACCATCGTTACCTGGCTTATCTAACTCAGGATACGCAGCAGCGATGGCCGCGCTCACGTTCGCGCTGTCTTCTGTAGCACACTGCACGGTGAGTTGTGTTAACGAGCCTGGTGCTTTCGACTCTTGCGTGGAGGCTTCTTTCGACAGCTTCAGCCCCGCAAGAAGTTCCTCCACGGTGGACTTGCTTGCTTTGCTCTCAGCCTTGATCTGATAGGCAAGCTGGGTCCCGCCGGTAAAGTCGATGCCAAGCGCTTTGTTCCCTTTCACGAAAAATACGCCCACAGAGGCTACCACGATCACGCCGGAGATGATCGCGGCAGTACGACTTTTACCGAGGAAGTCAAACTTCGTTGCTTTGATGAGATCAAGGAACTTGAAGGTTTGAATCATTTGGAACTTGTCTGCCCAACGGAAGAGCACGCGAGTCACAAGGATGGAAGAGAACATCGAACTTACCAAACCGATGGTCAGGGTAATGGCGAAGCCCTTGATTGAGCCGCTCGCCAAAGCGAAGAGCACGACCGAGGTAATCAGCGAGGTGAAGTTGGAATCAAAAATCGCGGTGAAGGCTTTTTCGTAGGCCAGAGCCAAGGCGGTTTTGATCGATTTGCCCGCCGCGAGTTCCTCACGCAATCGCTCGTAGATCAGCACGTTCGCATCCACGGCCATACCAACCGTTAGCACGATGCCAGCAATGCCCGATAGCGAAAAGCGGAAACCAAACATCGCCATCAGGCCGAAGAGCATCAATGTGTTGACGAGCAATCCAATCAAAGCGACGAATCCAGCGGTGCGGTAGTAGGTGAGAATGAAAATGAAGGTAGCAACGAGGCCGATGATGCCTGCCATCACGCCGCGGTGAACGACTGCGGCACCCATGGAAGGCGATACAGTTTGTTCCACATCGATCTTTAGACCGTTTTTCAAAGGGTTTTTCAGGTCTTTTGCCAGTTCTACCGCTTCGTTAGGGCCGTTAAGACCGTTGATGATAAAGCTTTTGCCAAGGGGCACGGTTTCGAAGCCTGGCGCGCTAATGACAACGCCGTCCAGCACGATGGCCATACGATCCAAGCCTGCGGTGAGTTCGCTGGTGAAGGCATACATTTTGTCTGCGCCATCGGAGTCAAGTTCGATGGCGACGATGCCGCCTTGTTGCGCTTGGGCAAATTTGATGTTGCTCCCAAAAACGGCAGGGCTTCGTTTGAGCAAGATGCTGGAGTCGATCGTTTTCTCATTCGGCGTGCCCTCGGCAACTTTGTACTTGTAGGGGAATACTTTATGTCCAATGACGGTTTTTTCACGGGACTTCACTTGTTCGACTAAGCTTTCACTCTCGCGATGTACG
The DNA here is from genome assembly GCA_027487435.1 of Verrucomicrobiaceae bacterium. Classification (GTDB taxonomy): domain Bacteria; phylum Verrucomicrobiota; class Verrucomicrobiia; order Verrucomicrobiales; family Akkermansiaceae; genus UBA956. Next base: position 4,845 of record JAIYDP010000224.1, read on the forward strand.
AGGTGGAGGTCGAGTTTCGCCGCACGGGTCAGGATGGTTCTCACGCGCTCTGCTTCTTCCGGCTTTGCTCCAGGCATTTGCACCACGAAACGATTCTCTCCGAGGCGGTAGGTGGTTGGCTCGGCGATACCGAAGGCATCGAGCCGTTGCTTAATGATCATCATCGCGTTATCGGTATCTACTGCGGTGACTGGCTCAGGATCGCCATTTTGATTAAGACCTGGCTCGACGATCATGGTGAAAGAGGAACCACCAACGATGTCGATGGCACCTTTGAGCTTCGAAATCGGGGTAATGGCTAGGGTACAAAGCAAACAAACCAAGACCAGCAGCACCGAGCCTACGTCGCGCTTGCGCTTTTCATGCTCGGTGGCGAAATACCAACCAAAGAGCCCCATCAAGACGAGGCCATAAAAGACGATGAACAGATTGTTCGTGGTGAGTTGATCGAGGAAACCCATCATCTGAAAGCCTTCCGCAGCAGCAGGAGCCGCATCCACAGCAGAAGGAACTGCATCCACAGCAGAAGGAACTGCATTCGCAGCAGAAGTGCCAGCAGCGTTAGCTGCATCAGTGGCGGCTTGCTCGGCGGCATCAATGATCGGCTTGGCTGCCTCATTCACAGCGGATTCAGGTGTCGGTATGGCAGTGGCGGCATCTGCGGCAGGAGCCACGACCTCGACAGCGGGTGTGACAGCTTCGATAGCAGGTGCGACAGCTCCAGCGGCATCAGGTGCAGGCGTGGCGGTAGCTGCTGGCTCTGTGGTGGCAGCGGCTGAGGAGGTAATTTGAGCAAGCATAGTACAAAAAGCGTGAGAAAAGAAAATCAAGCGTCTTTCTTGATGACGTGGGCCACGGCCGATTTATCGAACTCGATCATCGTGCCATCGCAAACTTTTAAAGTGACTGTTTTTTCTTTGATGTGATGCACGAGGGCGTGAATGCCAGCTGTGGTGACAACTTTGTCGCCCGATTGCAGGGACTCGATGCGCTTGGCCAATTCCTTGCGTTGGCGCTGTTGTGGCCGGATCATGAGGAAATAAAACATCACCACCATCAGCACCATCATGATGATGGGTTGGTACGGATTCGGTGCAGCGGTGTTGGCGAGAATGTTGTGAGCGAGATGATGAATCATGTGTTTCTGGTATATCGTTGAATGAATGATTTCTGGAAAGAAGCATACGTTCCAGCGGCAATGTGCTGGCGCGCATCGCTGACGAGGCGCAGATAGAAATGCAGATTATGGAAAGAAAGCAACCGTAAAGAGAGAATTTCTCCGGCACGGAAGAGATGACGGATGTAAGCTCGGGAAAATCCTGCTACGTGCGGGTGGGCTGATTCGCATAGCGGACGAGGATCGCGGGCGAAGGCGAGGTTCTTGATTTGGATGGGGCCATCAAGGGTAAATGCCGTGCCATGCCGCGCTACCCGGGTCGGCATCACACAGTCAAACATATCCACCCCGCGGGCAATCATTTCCAAAATCTGCGGTGGCGTGCCGAGTCCCATGGCGTAACGCGGCTTGTTTTCCGGCAAAAACGGCACGGCATTGTCGATGGCACGAAACATTTCCTCCTCCGGTTCACCGACGCTTACCCCGCCAACGGCGTAGCCATCGAAATCCATGGCCGCAAGCTCCGTGGCGGATTGTGCGCGAAGATCGGCGTAAATGGAGCCTTGAACGATGCCAAAATGGTGCTGCCGCCCCGTGCCGCTGCGAGGATCATTGCTGGTGATCCATTCCTTGCAGCGATGCGCCCAGCGCGTGGTAAGTGCTAAAGACTTAGCGGCGTAGGCTTCATCGCAAGGATACGGTGGGCATTCGTCGAAGAGCATGGCGATGTCCGAGCCTAGTGCTGCTTGGATTTCCATGCTCAATTCGGGAGTGAGAAGCATTTTTGAGCCATCGAGGTGATTTTGAAATTTCACACCTTCTTCGGAAATTTTGCGCAATTTTGCCAAGGACCAAACCTGAAAGCCTCCTGAGTCAGTGAGCAGGGGTTTTTTCCATGAAGCAAACGAGTGCAGTCCGCCGAACTCTTGGATTAGTTGATGGCCGGGGCGAAGCCAGAGGTGGTAGGTATTGCCGAGGATGATTTGAGCGCCGAGCAGATCGAGTTCATCGGGATGGAGAGTCTTGACCGATCCCTGCGTGCCAACAGGCATAAATATGGGGGTTTCGACAACTCCGTGAGGCAACTCCAAGCGCCCAAGGCGAGCCTTGGTGCTGGAATCCGTCTTGATGAGGGTAAAAGGCACGGCGAATTCAAGGGGAAATTGCCGATCGTGGAAAGAGGGAAATTTTTGAAAGTGTGGCTGTAACGTGGCACTTGCAATGCCGCAGGAAAGATGGGTAATCTGTATGAGTCATGCCACGAGGTGGGGTATAGTGGGGGGATTTTAAGGTGTGGCTACAAATGGATGATCGACAACGTGTAGCGAAGTTGAGCGAGAGGCAACTAGCGACTATTTTCCTGACGTGCGCGTTCTTGAGCTTCGCGCATGGCAGCTTCTTGTTGTTCACGTGCGCGCTCTTGAGCTTCCCGCATGGCGGATTCACGAGCAGCTTCTTGCTGTTCACGTGCCCGTTCCTGAGCTTCACGCATGGCAGCTTCGCGAGCGGCTTCTTGTTGTTCGCGTGCCCGCTCTTGAGCTTCCCGCATGGCGGCTTCTTGTTGTTCACGTGCGCGCTCTTGAGCTTCCCGCATGGCAGCTTCGCGAGCAGCTTCTTGTTGTTCGCGTGCGCGTTCCTGGGCTTCGCGCATCGCAGCTTCTTGTGCTTCGCGAGCGGCTTGCTGTTGCTCACGCATGGCGGCTTCTTGCGCTTCGCGAGCAGCTTCTTGTTGTTCGCGCATAGCAGCTTCCTGTTGGTTCTTCATCGAAGCTTCTTGTGCTTCGCGAGCGGCTTCCTCTTGCTGACGCATAGCAGCTTCTTGCGCTTCGCGAGCAGCTTCCTGTTGTTCGCGCATAGCAGCTTCCTGTTGGTTCTTCATCGCAGCTTCTTGCGCTTCGCGAGCGGCTTGCTGTTGCTCACGCATGGCGGCTTCTTGCGCTTCGCGAGCGGCTTCTTGTTGTTCGCGCATAGCAGCTTCCTGTTGGTTCTTCATCGCAGCTTCTTGTGCTTCGCGAGCGACTTCCTGTTGCTCACGCATGGCAGCTTCTTGTTGGTTCTTCATCGTAGCTTCTTGCGCTTCGCGAGTAGCTTCTTGTTGTTCGCGCATCGCAGCTTCCTCTTGATTCTTCAAAGCGGCTTCTTTTTGAGCTATCTCGGCCTGCTCTTGTGCAAGGGCAGCTTCCTGCTGTTCTTTGATGATGCTCTCTTGTTGCTCACGCATAGCGGCCTGTTCTTTCGCATCGTTTTCGGCTTGTCGTTGCTTAAGCAGTTCTTGCTCTTTGGCGAGTTCCATTTGCGCTTTCTGTTGCTCTTTGGCAGCTTCGATTGAGCGCTCCTGTGCTTGTGCCATGTTCTGACGAGCTTTTTCTTCTTCGAGTGCTTGTTGTTCTTTTTGTAATCGAGCGCGTTCCATTGCTACTTCGCCTAATTCCCTTTCACGCTCTTGCTGCTGACGCAGCGCGCGTGCTTGATTTTCTTTCATGCGCTCGGTAATAGGATCATTTCCCGTCTGGGGTTGGCGGTTTTCTTGTTCACGATGCATACCACGCAGTCCATCTGTCGATCCGGTTCGATTGCCTCCTAATGTTCCTCCTAGGGCTGCTCCTTGAAGAGATCCTTTCTGATTGCTCGATGGATTGCCATTGTCGGACGGAGTGCTGGGCGATGAATCTGCTTCGACCGGTTGTTTTTCGATTGATGCCGTTTCCGCAACGTTTCTTGTTTGTGGTGGGTTCGCATCTTTAGCAATTCCGCGAAGGCCTGTGTCCATGGTAGGAACCGTAGCTAGTGGGGTATCACGGGTGGCAGGTGTAGCATTTTCTTTGCTTGCTTGTGTTGCGGTGAGTTCATCCCGGCGGAGGGCGATTTGTTCACGCAAGCCAATACGACGAATGACTTTTTGCGAGATTTCTTCATTGACGACTTTGTTTGCAGTAAAGCGCTCGGCATCGCGGCTGCGCTCAAATCTTGTGAATAGCGAGTTGTCAAACGTCTTGCTACGCAACGGTTGATCATTGTCGATGCGCTGAGCGATGCGCGTTGGACGCAAGGCGGAATTCCACGGGGCGTTGACATTTGGTGCATGGAAACGCAAGCGATCACCGCGTTGGTTGACGTAGCCGATCGGATCAAGGCCGTTCGGTAATGTGCTATCCCAGTCACAGCGGTAGCGGGGAATGGTCTGGCCAATCCAGCGGCAAGCGACATCGTAATCGACAGCACGGCAAATGATGCGGTTGCGATCAAAAGTGTATCCGCCACAATAATTGGTCTGTGAATAGAAGCGTAGGCAGTCGCTGGGAGAGCTTACGTAGCGAGAGATGCTAGCTCCGAAATGTTTTGTGCTGACAAAACAGTAGGCACGTTCACTAATGCCGCAAGAATCGCCGTATTGGGTGGACCAGTCGTTATTGTTCCAGTGTAAGGTTTCTGGAGGAAGAGGAGCCCAGCCGATGTGCGAAGAATTGTTGCGCCAGCATACCCAGGCAGGTGCCCACGTGGAGCCTGGAACCCAGCACCAACCTGTTTGATTGAGCAAAACCCATCTGCCATAGTGAAAGGTAGCCCAGCCGAATGGCTCGGAGGAAACCCAAGTCCAGCCGCAATCACTATACACCCAATGACCTTGGGTGTAGGGTCGCCAGTTGTTTTGATTCCAACAATTGGGCCGCCAAACGTAGCCGTATTGTGGCACGGAGAACCATGAGCCGTGTGGGCTGAGACGATTGTGGAAGACGCTGTAGTCGTAATCGACGTTGGTGCTGATGGGTGGTTGCTGCGGCAAAATGGCGTTGCCTTGGGACAAAGGTTGCCGCGGTTGCGCTGCGATTCTTGCTTTCTCTTGGGCAATTTTTTTGTCGATCTCTGCCAAGCGTGCATTCTCCTCTGCGGTGCGTGTCCGCTCCTCGGCCAACCGTTTGCGCTCTTTTTCGAGGGCAAGTAATTCGTCGTTGAGTTGTTGGCTGCGACTCTCCAAGTCCTCGCGCTGTTGGCGTAGTTGTTCCTTTTCAAGGGCGAGGCGCTCGATTTCGATTTCGTGCTGGAGACGTTTTTCTTCTCGTTCGAGAGTTCGCAGTTCTTCGTCGCGCTTTGCGGCATCATCTGCTGCAGAAGGTGCTGCGGTGGTGGGTGTTGATTTGCGGCACGCGGGAAGAAGGAGCAGGGATAGTCCAAAAAATATGGGTAATGATTTCATAAGCACAAGGAGTGTGTGCAGTTGCAACGTATCGAGGTGGAATCTTATTCAGATTAAAATGATCCGATGGCAAACGATGACACAGATGGAGCGAAGGCGGGGAAATTTGAGCGAAAAAAATCCTGCCCGTCGGAACGAACGGGCAGGAAAAGAGGGAGGTGCGATGAAGCTATGGACTAAGCAGGAGCGCAACCGTTGTGAATGATGTCGCTGAAGCTCTGCGGTTCCAAGGAGGCACCGCCAATGAGAGCGCCATCGATATCGGGGCAAGCCATGAGTTCAGCGGCGTTGTTCGGCTTCACGCTGCCGCCGTATTGGATGCGGATTTTTTGCGCAATGTCATCGCCGTAGATCGATGCAACAACGCTGCGAACGTAGGCATGCGCATCTTGTGCTTGTTGCGCCGTGGCAGTTACACCTGTGCCAATCGCCCATACGGGCTCGTAGGCGATGACCGTGTGATCTAGGTCGTCTGTGGTGAGGCCAGCAAGACCTTCAGTGATTTGGCTGCTGAGGATCGATTCCAATTGGCCAGCGTTGCGCTCTTCCAGTGTTTCGCCGATACAAAAAATGAGCTTGAGATTCACTTCGCGGGCTTTTTTCAGCTTGGCGTTGATGATAGCGTTGGTTTCGCCAAAGATGGATCGTCGCTCGCTGTGGCCAATGATGACGTGGCGCACAAGCACCTCACGCAGCATTTTTACACTGATTTCTCCGGTGTAGGCACCGTCATCGAACTGAGAACAATTTTGTGCTGCCATTTCGATGCCGCCTGCTTCGCGGAGAGATTCGCTGAGAGTTGGCAGGCAAAGGAATGGTGCTGCAATGACGATGTCGGCACTGGGACGATCCGTGATTTTTTGCAAAAAGGATTTCACAAAGTCCTGCGTCTCAGACGGACCTTTGTTCATTTTCCAGTTGGCGGCAAAGATGGGGCGGCGATACATGATGGTGGTTTTGTTGAGTATGTTAGATTTTTGTTAGAGCTGCGACTCCAGGAAGTTCTTGCCCTTCGAGAAGTTCCAAAGATGCTCCGCCGCCCGTGGAAATGAAGTCCATTTGATCCTCTAAATGGAACTTGGTCACCGCGGTTACGCTATCGCCTCCACCGACGATGGAGAGTGCATTTGAGTCTGCAACAGCTTGCGCAATGGCGCGCGTGCCTTCTGCAAACGAGTCAATTTCGAAAACTCCCATCGGGCCATTCCAAAGAATGGTGCCTGCGGTGGAAATCTCTTTGGCAAAATCAGCAATGGCTACATCGCCGATATCGATTCCCTCCCAGTCGTCAGGAATTTCTCCGCCATCGGCATAAGGAGCGATGACCTTGGTTTCGGCTCCATTTTTGAATTCTTGGGTAATGCGAGTGTCTGCGGGAAGGAGGAAACGAATGCCTTTGCGCTCCGCATTCGCAAGGATCTCCAGAGCAAGTTCCAGTTTGTCGTTTTCGACGAGTGACTTGCCGACTTTGTATCCCTGCGCTTTGCGGAAGGTGTACGCCATGGCACCACCGATGATGAACGTGTCAGCTTTGGCCATCAGGGCATTGATGACTTGGATTTTGTCAGAAACTTTTGCACCGCCCATGATGACGACGAATGGACGAGCCGCTTGCTCAAGTTTGTCGACAAGGTATTCGAGTTCACGTGCCATAAGAAAACCCATGGCGCTTTGTTTTACGAAATGGGTCACACCTTCTGTGGAGGCATGCGCGCGGTGCGCAGTGCCAAAGGCATCGTTGACAAAAATCTCGGCGTTGCCCGCGAGCTTACGTGCGAAGTCTTGATCATTGGCTTCCTCTTCTTTGTAAAATCGGGTGTTTTCAAGCAATAGAACTTGCCCTGGTTGTAGAGCCGCACGCAGCGCATCCACTTCTGCACCAATGCAATCCGGTGCGAGAGCTACGGGCTGACCGAGCAGTTCGCCGAGGCGAGTCGCTACTGGCTGCAAGGAAAACTCGGCTGATGCACCATCCTTCGGGCGTCCGAGGTGCGAGCAAAGAACCAACTTGGCCCCGCCTTCTACGAGATGCTTGATGGAGGGCACAGCAGCTGTAATGCGAGCATCATTGGTAATTGCTCCATTTTTTAATGGAACGTTAAAATCTACGCGCATCAGCAGTTCTTTGCTATGGACATCTAAATTCTGAATCGAGAGTTTCGCCATACGCGTCGATATTCTTGCGGGGTAGCGCTTGTCAAGCATCACTGACGATGTTTTTGCATTAAACCCGAGATCCGAAGTATAAAGCCGCGATTCGCAGCCATCATTTGACTTGCAAAGCATTTCAGACCTTGTGCTTGTATTTTTAGAATGCAGAACTCTAAGGCCATGAAAGGCTTTGCACATCAAATCTTGAGAGTGAGTCTCTGGCGTTTCCCTTCAGGATCTCATGGTAAAGCAAATATTGGTTGACAAAAAAGTACAGAGAATGAACTATGCGGAGACATTAAAAATGATTTTATGAAATTCCTATTACCTTTGCTTAGTTCGGTCATCGTCTGGAGTTCCAGCAGCCTTTACGCGGCTGAGGGTTGGTTGACGAATTTTGAAACAGCCAAAAAAGATGCTGTCCGCGAAAAAAAAGAGCTATTGCTTGAGTTCACGGGCTCGGATTGGTGCATGCCTTGCAAAATACTCCATGATACGATCCTGAGCAAAGATGTTTTCCTCGAATACGCGAAGAGTCATTTTGTCTTGGTGGAATTGGATTACCCAACGAAAAAAAAGCTTGATGACGAACTTGTTAAGCAAAATGCAGCTTTGCAGCAGGAAATGAAAGTTTTTTCCTATCCGACCGTCCTACTGTGCGATGAATCGGGCAAACCTTACGCATCGAGTCCATTTCGTCGTCAAACTCCCGAGGATTATATCGTCAAGCTTGAAGAATTACGCAAGGTGAGAACAGCTCGCGACACAGCATTTTCCGCCGCAGTGCAAGCGAACGGACTTGAAAAGGCTCAACTGCTTGTCAAGGGCTTGCAATGCATGGATTCCAAAATTGTTGAGGCGAATTATTCCGATGTCTTACAACAAATTGCTCAACTCGATCCGGAACATACCATCACTTATGCCAAAGAACGCTTGGCTGAAGCGGCAAAGATGAAACAACAAGCGGCGACTGGTCTGCTGCTTGGCACTTTCATGAAAGAGACCTTAGATCCCTTGGTCAATCAGGGAAATATCGCCGGTGCGGAGCAGGCCATCGATACCTTCCAAGAAAAAAACCCTACCATCATGACTGCTGCTACAGCGAAAAGCATGAAATTCAGAACGGTTTTGTCAGTTCACATTCGTGCGTTAGATGAAGAGGCTGCGATGGCTCACATTAAGAAATTTGTCGAAGCTAACCCCAATGATGCAGCCGCAAAGAATCCAGAGGGGCTCATGGCTATGGCCAAGAAGTTGATACAGAAAAAGAAGGATGATGCGAATAAAGAAGCTGCGGAATGATCCGCCAAGCTTGCGGTTCATCTCATTTGCGTGTATGCTCTGAACATGGATCCTTTCACCATCGAGAAGCCTACTAGCGCGGCATTTCTCCCGTATCCCGTTTCTTCCCTTAGCCCGCCGATTGTGCCGCAGGATTTGAGCAGTTTCAAATCTCGCGGCATCAGCGAGGTGGAGCGTGAACTCCAAGAAAAACTTCGTGAGATTCGCGAGCAATACATCGCCACCATCGATCATTACAATTGGAATAAGTTGGTGTACGAGGCTCTGATCCAGTTTGAACCTGTGGTCGGCCAATGCTACTACCTCTATCGCACGCGACGCGGCAATCTACTATCGATGATCTCTCCAGATCAATGGCCGCAACGACATTTGGCTACGTTGCGCCTGCAAGTGGATCGCCAATGGAACGTCGAAAGTATCGGCGAAGGTATCGATCCGCTGGAGCTTTTCCAGTCGAAGTAATGTAGAGACGCTTGATGCTCGACATAACGATTCGTCGATCAAACAATCGCGATTTCCTCCATGAAAAACGTTGCCACGCTGCTCGCTGCTAGTCTTACCGACATCTCACCGATGTTTGCTTTGTTGGCGCTAGTCCTTGCTTTGGCGGTTTTCGTCTGCCTCGTGATGGCGAAATTGCACCAAAGCTTGCTCGTTGGTTACTTTCTTTGCGGTATTATCATTGCCAATAGTGGGGCGATGGAAAAATTGGGATTGGAGCGCGGCGGGGCATCCATTGCCAGCTTTGCGGAGTTAGGGGTGGTGCTGTTGATGTTTTCGTTAGGCATTGAGTTTTCCCTTCGCGAGTTAAAGCACCTCTGGCGCTTTGCTTTCATCGGAGGTGGCTTGCAAGTTCTCCTCACCTCTGCCATTGCCTTTTTCCTTGCTTGCGTTCTCAACTACCCCACCACGCAGTCGATGATGATTGCCGTGATTGTAGCACTGAGTTCGACGGCGGTTTCCCTGAAATCCTTCCAAGACATGGGAATGGGCAGCAGTCCCGGTGCAAAAACGGCTCTCGGTATCGCCTTGTTTCAGGATTTGTTTGTGATCCTCTTATTTATCATCATGCCTTCATTGATGGGAGCCGGCGGAGGGCAAGCTGTAGCACTTGCGATGGGGAAGGGTGCTGCATTTCTCTTTGTGGCTGGCTTGTTAGGGCGATACGGCATCAATCCATTGCTGCATGCTGTCGCACGGACAAGAAGTCGGGAATTGTTCACCCTCGCGGTCATCGGCACGAGTGCCGGCATTACTTTTGCTGGTGGCGCGTTAGAACTGAGCTTGGCGCTTGGGGCGTTTGCCGCAGGCATGATGATGAGTGAATCCATCTACAGTCATCGCATCATGCAGAACATTCTACCGTTCAAGGATTTGTTTCTCACCATCTTTTTCGTTTCTGTAGGATTGATGATCGATCTCCATGCCTTTGCACTGCATTGGCCATGGGTGCTGACGCTTGCGGCGGTGGTATTTATGACGAAATTTTTGATCGTATTTTCCATCGCGCGCTTGTTGCGGCTTCCGTTGCGACCGACATTGCTTGCTGCGGCCAGCCTTTCGAGCATCGGCGAATTTTCTCTTGTGTTGATGCAAAAATTTCATCAGTGGGCACCCTTGGATGCGCGCACCGAGCAAGTCATCCTTCTCTGCACAGCCATTGGCATGGGAATGATCCCTGCGACCATGAAGTCCATGAACCCAATGGCTTCGTACTTGGAGCGGTGGAAAATCTTCCGCCGTCACACCATGGCACCAGAGCAACTTTCCTTGTCACATACGCTGAAAGAACTCCATGATCACGCCATCATCTGCGGCTACGGCCCAGTGGGTCAGGCCTTGCATGCTTCCCTGACCGCACAGGGCGTTGCCTGTTTGATCGTGGATCTCAATGCTGACACCGTGCGCTCCTTGATCAAAGGCGGACACGCGGTGCTATTTGGCGATATCACTCAACCGGAGGCACTGGCTCTAACGAAAATCCGCAGCGCCCGCTTGATTGCCTACACATTCCCCCTCGTTTCCGTCACTCGACAATCCATCCCACTAGTCCTTCAGGAAAATCCAGAAATCGCCATCTTTGCGCGAGCGAAATTTTCTCAAGAAGCCTTAGAATTAACTCTGATGGGAGCGCAGGTCATTCATGATGAAAACGAAGCCGCCACCGCCATCTGTGCTGCAGTGGAAACCGCGTATGAACAAGCCAAGCATTTCCGAAATCACGCGACCAATTGATAGGCATACGTGACAAACTACGACCACTTTTGCTTGCACCTTGCTTGAATGAAACACAAGCTATACCACTCATGACTCCTACGGAAAAAGCAGCAGCTCTCGCAGCGCGCAAAGGTGGCACACCCTTATCCGCTCTCACGGCTTATGATTACCCGAGTGCGAGATTGATCGATGCATGTGGCATCGATATCCTGCTCGTCGGCGATTCGCTAGGCATGGTCGTTCTAGGTTTTCCGGACACCACGCATGTCACCATCGAGCACATGTGCCATCATACCGCGGCAGTAGCGCGTGCGCATCCCCAAGCGTTGGTTTTAGGCGACATGCCGATCGATACCTACAACTCACCCGAGCAAGCCGTGCGACATGCGATCATGCTCCGCGACGCTGGTGCAGAAGCTGTCAAGCTGGAAGGAGGCTTCGATCAAGTGGCAAATATCACCGCGATTCTTGGTGCTGGCATACCTGTCATCGGCCACATCGGCATGTTGCCGCAACAAATCGTCAGTGAAGGTGCCTATCGAAAAAAAGGTCGCACGGAAGCCGATGCGCAGCGCTTGATCCATGATGCGCTCGCCCTATGCGAAGCCGGTGTTTGCGCCATGGTACTGGAATCTGTAGTCCCTGACGTTGCGGCTCGTATCACAGCGGCCGTAAACGTGCCGACGATTGGTATCGGCTGTGGCATTGGCACTTGTGATGGCGAAGTTGCGGTATTGACGGATCTTCTGGGAAGTTTCCCTTGGTTTGTGCCACCTTTTGCCAAACCAGAAGCCCATCTCGCTGCCACAATCTCCTCCGCCGTGCTCGCCTACAAGCGCCGCGTTGAGACGCAAGCACCATAACGCGCGATCTGCAACCCACCTCATCGAGTTCGTTTGATTCGCTTTCATTCGAAAATCGCAATAGAACACTCGACAGTTGCTATGATTCCGCTACATCAGGTTCATCACAATTATGCGTGCACGGCTTACCAAAGAATTTCGCTTCGAAGCAGCTCATACGTTGCCTTCTTTGCCTGAAGATCATAAATGCCGACGCATGCATGGTCATAGCTTTAAAATGACCATCACGATTGAAGGCGACGTGGACACAAAAATCGGCTGGATTTATGATCATAAGTTGATTTCCGATGCGATGAATCCTTTGCTAGCACTGCTAGATCATGGCTATTTGAACGACATTGAAGGCTTGGAAAGTCCCACGATCGAGAACATGTGTGCGTGGTTTTGGCGCAAGCTTGAGCCGCAGTTGCCTGGACTATTTGAAATCGTCATCTACGAGACACCAACGGCGAGTTGTTCGTTTCGCGGGGAGTTTTGAGCTGCGCGAAGGAATGACGCAAAAAATCTGGTATTTTCCCCTAAATGATGCATTGGTTGTCTGGACGAATGGACGAACAGGCATGGGCGATGTATGGGCTGGACAGAGGAGTGTGCTTAGTGGCGCATGGGCCGTTTACGGCTTGTGCTAGCATGCCACAACAAGGCACCGCTTTCTATTGCAATTCTTTTGGTTTGACGGATCCCTCTCCATGGCGGATTCCTGCGTCATGGGAAATCATACAAGTGCAGGATTGGCATGAGCCAGAGCTTCCCCACATTGACTGGGAGGCTCCTGATTCAGCAGCTTTTGCGCATGTATTTCAGGAGATTTCTCATGCGGTACGGCGTGGAGTTTTTGAAAAAACCGTACCAGTAAGTGTGCAGCGTGGCAAAATGACACATGGGTCTGTCGAGCACTTAGCCTATGCCTTTGCTCGCGTTGGCTCGCCAAAAATTCCTTATGCGTGGATCGATGGCGAAAGTGGTTTTGCCGGAGCAACGCCGGAACTGCTTTTTACTCTAGAGGGGCGAAATCTTCACACCATGGCGCTAGCAGGCACAGCGCGTGCGGAGGAGAAAGAAATTCTTGCCGTGGATGAAAAAGAAATTCGCGAGCACGAATACGTAGCGCAGACTTTGATAGCGAAACTTGCCGATTTAGGGACGCTTCAGCGCCATGAGCGAGGCATCTTAGACCTAGGGCCTATCGTGCATTTCCAGACCTTGATTGATCTCATACTCGAGGAAGATGTGACGATTGAGGTTTTGTTGCGCAAGCTGCATCCGACACCAGCCCTAGGGCCATTGCCGCGTACCCGCGAGACCCTCGATCTGTTGTTGGCTTGGCGCTCGTTTCTCGGGTGTCCTGATGAATTTGGAGCACCTTTTGGTTTGCTGCATGATGGTAAATTTCAATGCGTTGTGGCCATACGTGGTCTATGGTGGCAGGGGGCAGAAATACAACTGCCCGCTGGATGTGGCGTGATCGAAGCCAGCCGCATGGTCAATGAATGGCGAGAACTGCGGCTCAAACGCGATGCCGTAAAATCAGCAATCGGTCTCCTCTAACACCTCTTACATTTTTTGAATCTATGTCATCTCCACTGCATACTGTCATGAGTCGTGCGAAGCGCATGTTAGCTCCCGTCTTTGCTAAGACTCTTGAACCCGCTGATCGTCTCGCCCGTTACAAGGAGTTTCTTCAAGCCGAACAAGCGATCTTGCTAGAAGGTCATCGTTGCGGTGCGGGCGGAGTAGAAACATGTAGCAGTAGAGCTGAGGTGATCGACGCGTTGCTTGCTTGTGTGCATCAAGAGTTCACTGCCGGCCAACCTCCATTGCATGTGCGCTTCGCAATCGTGGCAGTGGGCGGCTATGGCCGTGGCATCCTCAATCCTTATTCTGACATCGATCTTCTTTTTCTCACGCAATCAAACGCCCAAGACATTCATCCCGAAAAAAAGCGCATCATTGAATCGATCTTGTATCTCCTGTGGGATCTAGGATTCAAGGTGGGGCAATCCGTGCGCAGTTGCAAGCAGTGCGTCATTGAGGCTCTAGCGGATCAGCAAAGCAAGACGGCAATGATGGATACGCGGCTGATCGCAGGGTCGGAAATTCTCCATAAGAAGTTTGTTACCGCGTTTCAAAAAAAGATCGTTGGCAAAAACAAAGCGCAATTTCTGCAAATGCGCCTGATAGATCAAAAAACTCGCCATGAAAAATACTCAAACACGCCATTTTTGCAAGAGCCTAACGTCAAGGAGTCATGCGGGGGCTTGCGCGATTACCAGAATATTTTATGGATCACTCGCGCGCTGCGTGGCACAGCAGATTTGGCCACGCTGGTCAAAGAAGAATCCCTCAGTCCGCGGGCTTTGACGGAGGCTGCCGAGGCCTATGACTTCCTTTTGCGGGTGAGAAATGAACTGCATTATCAAAATGGAAGTGCCAATGATATACTGACTTTGCGCCTTCAAGGTGTCGTGGCGACCGCATTCAACTACCCACAAAAGAGCATCCTGCGTCGCACCGAAGCATTCATGCGCGACTATTACACTCACACGCGGCACTTGTGGCAGCATGGCAATTCGTTGATGGAGATTTTTAATCTGGAAAGTCGTGACCAGGCACAGTCGGGTTTGCGTTCCTTTTTGAGTTTTCGAAAGAAGAAAATCGAGTCGTTTGATGGCTTCACTTCGCGCGAAGGTCGTATCTGGTTGTCCTCGACGCAACTCTTTCAACAAGATTCTCACGCGATGATGAGGGTCTTTCAGCACACGCAAGTGCGGAACTTGAAGCTCTCTCCTCCGATCCGAAAGATGCTGCGCTCGCAATTGCACCTAATGGATCGAAATTTCCTCTACGCCACAGCCAACCGCGAGACGTTCCAAGCCATTTTGGAGCGCAAGGGCGATGTCGCACGGGTACTACGGCAAATGCATCGCGTAGGATTTCTCGGCACCTATTTGCCGGAATTCGGCGCGCTAGACTGTCTCGTGCAACACGAATTTTTCCATCGCTACACGGCCGACGAACATACGCTGCGCTGCATCGATCAGCTTGACCATTTGATTGCGGAGGAAAATCCACGCACAGCATTTTACCGCAAGCTCTTTCTCGATATAGCGGATCCTTATGCGATCTATCTCGCTTTCATTCTTCATGATTCAGGACGCGCGGAGGATGTGCGTGAGCACACGGATGGTTCGATGATGTTGGCCAATCAGGTGTGTAAGCGCCTACGTATCACCGGTTCTCGTCGTGCCTTAATTATGTTTCTGGTGGATAACCACTTATTGTTTTGGCTCACCGCTACCACTCGCAACCTCGAAGAGCCAGAGGTGATCGCTGAGTTTGCGGCCATCATGAAGACTCCTGAGAATCTTGATGCCTTGATGCTATTTACTTACTGCGATAGCAATGGCACCTCTCCCGATGCATGGACTGGTTGGAAGGAAAGCTTGATGCGCCAGCTTCACTCTCTGACTCGTCGCTTTCTTCGCGAAGGTCGCAGTGCCTATGAAGCATCGCTGGAGGAAAGTAAAAATGAACTTCGTGCCGCAGTGCTAGCAGAGATGCGACAAGACTACCATCCCTGGGTGAACGAGCACTTTGATCGTATGCCATCTGCATCGTTCAGCTTCAAGCAGACGAAACAACTCATTTCGCAAATTCGCACGGTACGACATTTCTCCCAACGAGAGGAAGCTGCGCAAATACCGTATTGCATGAAATGGATCGACTTTGCCGATAAGGGCTACAGCGAGCTCATTGTTGCGACGCGGAATCGTCGAAACCTATTGGAAAAACTTTGCTGCGCTCTGGCTTCTGAACAGATCAACATTCTCTCTGCGGACTTCCACACTAGGACCGATGGCATTGTCGTCAACCTTTTCCGGGTTTGTGATACGAGCTTTCAGCCGATAGCTGACACCGCCATGCGAAAACGTTTTCAGACGACGTTTGACACCATTTTTGAGGCCGAGGAATACGATCCAGCGAAATACCTGAAACGTAAGCGTAACTTCCTTGCGCCGCGTAATGATGAAGGCATCGCCTTTCCTGTCCGTTCCCTCGTAAGCAATGATCCCCACGGCCATGCAACAATCGTCGAGATTCAAGCCCTAGATCGTATCGGACTGCTGCATGATCTTTTTCATACCATCAATATACATCACCTCGACACGGTACACGCGAGGATATGCACAGAAAAAGGCGCTGCCGTGGATACTCTCTACATTACCCATCCCGGTGGGGCAAAAGTCACAGATCCACAGAAGATCGAAGAGTTACAAAAAGAATTGAATGCCGTAATTTCACGACAAGATTCATGATCCTACATTCCGCAGTTGAGGTCACAAATCAAAGGTATCCCACAACTGATTTCAGCCAGTTAGTAGTAAGTGCATGTCAAAATGCAGCCACCGCAGCACATTTGGTAAAATCGAAAAGTGCTGCAGGTGACTGATTGTAGAAAGACCTTTGCGAAGTATTAGGGCTTCTTGGCAGGAGCCTTTTTCGCAGGAGCAGCCTTCTTGGCTGGCGCCGCTTTCTTGGCAGGAGCAGCCTTTTTGGCTGGTGCAGGAGCAGCTTTTTTGGCTGGTGCTGCCTTCTTGGCAGGAGCGGCCTTTTTGGCTGGTGCGGGTGCAGCCTTCTTGGCAGGCGCAGCTTTTTTCGCTGGGGCTTTGACTGCTACTGCTTTTTTAGCAGGGGCAGCTTTCTTGGCAGGAGCAGCTTTTTTGGCTGGCGCTGCCTTCTTGGCAGGAGCGGCCTTTTTGGCTGGTGCTTTTGCGGCTTTTTTTGCGGGCATAGTATTTGTTTTCTATTTTTGTTGTTTTGTTTTTTCTTCTGCTAATAGCAGCAGAGGAAAGATGGTTCCTAGGTCGGGAAAATGGATCGGAGTCGTGGACTCCTTGATGGGTTTGCAGAAGCGTTAAGAATGATCGTCATCTCTAACGATTTGTTAGAAATGGACAGATGCTTCGTGTGTAGCAAAGCTGCTGCATGGTTTCTAACAAAAGAATGATTCGTGATGGTTGCTATTCCGTCTTCGCTCATGTAAAGGGTGACAATTCGTAAACCGTTATTAAGAAAAAATTATCTCTAACAACTCCATGCGTCAATCAGAAATTACGTAAGGGTAAGAATATCTTTCGTGGCAGAGTTGTGCAGAATCATCATGCTATCATGGATAGAAGATCTTCATCGCCTGTCTGCATGCGGGTATGGCCAAGCAAGATTGATAGATCACGTTACTATTACCATCCTTGCGACAGAGAAAGTGATAGGCTCCTAGTGCTTCAAAGGTTGCGTTCAAGCCACCAATCATGGGAAGTTTTTCGTTGTCACGTAAGGAAATATTTTCGACCATACCCCATGCAGTGAACGCCCCTTGTGCCTCGAAGTTGCGTAAAAGATCGCTCATCTCTTCTGGGTTCTCATGAATCTGCGCGGCCATCAAAGCGTAGTGGGGATGCAAGACTTCTTGATGCAGCAATTCGGTGCCCCCAACGTAATAGCTTGTGCCATCCGAACTCTCGCCTGCGGATAGCCCAAATATGCCGTCAGCATCGGCGACGGCAAGGTGGTTTTGCTGTTCTGTTAGATGCTCACGGCGTAGAGAAAGCCAGTTCTTTCCTGTCATTGCATCAGGAGTGTCGGCATCAAAATCAGGAAACAAGAGCGATTGGATTTCGATGATGAAGCCGGTGCCTTGATGGATCACTCCGCTATCGGACATGCGGCCTTTCATTTCGGGTTTGGCTATGGCTTGCAGCAGCAGTACCAAGGCTGTTTCTCCGCCCCAATCTTTCCAGTAGTATGGTATGATGGTTTGCCCTTCGTCGGTTACTCCGTGAGAGATGTACCCATCTTCGCTAAGCAGTGGGGCGAAGTCGATGGCTTGTATCATTTCCAAGACTTCTTGCATCATGGCTTCTTCCTTGAGTGCATGGCATGCGATAAGGTGACCGAAACAAAACAGCGCGGTATCTACCGTGGAATATTCTGTGCCAGGGTGTCTCTGCAATTTGCCATCGGCCATTTTGACGAAGTGCGGCAGTAATCCATAGGGTCCGCGTAAGGCTTTTGCAGAGTCCAGTGCGCGACGACAGACCATTTTCGCGAACTCGTGATCGACGATACCGCGCGACGCTGCCGCGGCAGTGGCGGCACAAAAAAGCCCGGAGGCAGATATGCTATCAAAAGCTCCATCAGGGATGTGGGCTCGGTCACGTATGAGCCCAGTCTCCGATGACCAGCAGGTCAATGATTTGGCGTACGATGCGAGAAACAACCACTCTGCGAAAGTGATATCAGGAGTCTCGATGCGTAAGTCGATCTGATCAAGATCAAGGCTAGCACCTTGTTCACCAACCCATGAAAGGTGTTTCACATCGGTGAGGCCTTCCGCTGGCAAATCATAGATCTGATTCTCGAAGGTGGTCGTGGAAATATTGCGCGTTTCTGTCCAAAGGAGTTTGTTGAGCTGGTCTAACAGATCGATTTTCCATTTTCCATTGCCACGTAGAATGGAGCGCAAGCCAGTGACCTTGGGTTGGAATTCTGGCAAGATTTGTTCGGGGTAGCATGCTTGAAAGTTCATGCGATAGGAGCACATGCGATCCAGTCGGCTCATGGAATGCCACATGCCAGCCCATGAATCCGCATCTTGCTTAAAGTCCATGCTGATGACGCCGCGTTTCCAGCCGATGGTATGCTGAGCGGGGCCGATGTAGCCGTAGTCCGTGCCAATGTTGGTGTAGGCAATAAAAGGATTGCTGTTGTTGCGGGGCTGAAGGATTTCGCCTTCCGGCACAATCACGGTGCGGTAATCATGGAGTTTCTGCCAGAGGACACGCTTTTCTGCATGGGCAGAATGTCCTAACAATAAAAAAAGTAGCAAGCTGCATTGGCGTATCATATTCGCGATACTAAAGATGCAATGCATCCAAAATCAAGCGGAAATCAACCAATACAAGATCGCTCCTAAGAGCATGACCAAGTGCGCCGCAACCCGCAGGAAGTGGGGACTCAAGCGCCGATGCATGCGGTTGATCACGTAAAGAAGACCGGAGCAGGTGATAATCACATCGAAATACGGTCGCGTGCCTGGATGTCCATCCTTGAATTTATAGAGTAGGGCAAATAATGCCAGCGCGACCAAAGGCAAGGTCAATGACCATTCTTCCACCACTTCTTGTTCGTTGCCATCGTTGGACGCGGGCAGTGTAGTCCATGCGTCCACCATGATGACATTGATGATGGTCAAGGTGGCAAAGCAGACCATTTCAGGAGCGATCATGGTAGTGGGCATGTCACGTGCTGATAGGCCGATCAAACCAGCAACGCAGCCCATGGCGAATGTGAAGCCGGCAATGATGGTTTTCGCGTAGGAGATTCGTCGCTGCGGATCTTGAAAGATAGCCAAGATGAAAAATAGCGATACACCAACTAAGGGAGCCATGGAACTCGTAATGATGCTCCACTGCAATGATAAGGCAAGGTAGAGAATGGTTGCAATCGCAACCAGCACGGCGCTGATGAAAGACTTAGGATATTTTTTGTAGAAAACGAGTCGTTGATCATGTTCGCAATCTCTCATGAGCTTTGCTTTGATCAAGTGATCGAAGGTGTAGATCACCCATACCGACAGGAAAAGCACCGGAATGAGAAGGGTTTCCACGTACTGCAATGACCAAACTTTGGCAAAAACATACAACCATGCAACAGCAACGAGAGGCGCATCCAAACTAAGAACGTTCGGATACAACCACCAGGGGATGCTTGTGTTTTTCTGATTCAATGGCAAAGAACGGTTGTTGATACGATTTCTAGAGGCAGGTTTGAAGCGGGGGAGTTTCGATCTATCGAACGAGTTTTTTCAATTCTACCTGGAAGCTGATGATGTCTTCCTGTGAGGGTCGATAGCCAGTGGTGTCTGCGTCGAGTCCCAAGCGACCGGTTTCGTCCACATACCACAAGGCGTTTTCTCCATCGGAGAAACACACTTTGCCGCTAAACATTGTACCGGGGATGGTGATCTCATCGCGTGTTACAGTAACGCCACCAGTGGTGGAGGAATCTGAACCTACAGCGCCGTCAGCGGCGCTTGGGTCGGCTTGTTGCTTCTCTTCGGCTTTCGGCTCTTGCTTGAGTGTGATGCCGAGATCGAGAACAAGGAAGCGCGTGTCCATGTAAGTGATGCGATGTCCGAATTCTTCGGTGATACGCCGTTGGATGTCAGACATGGTAGCCCCATCTGCGGCCCATGCGTGAATGGCGTTTTTTTGATCGTCGGAAAGCTGTTTGGAAGAAAACATTGTAGCAGGAAGATGGGTGAAGTTCCCGAAAAAGCAAAGGAAAATACGTTCTACTTCCGATTTGGGGGTAAATCAACGAATCGCTTCTTGCAGCTCGGGTAGGCTCTCTGGCTGAGCCATTGAGTCTGCTGATGCCATGAGTTGGCTGGAGCATAAGCGCATGAATTCTTGATAGGTGACGAGTTGCATGCGACCATCATGGTGTTCGATGATGGCGGTGAGGCTCTCGACCCAGTCGCCTGAATTGAGGTAATGCACATCGCCTACCATCTTGTCAGCTGGGGTATGAATGTGGCCGCAAATGATGCCTTGGCAGTTGCGCTTATGAGCGAGGCTTTGCAGTTGCTCTTCGTATTTATCGACAAACGCGACTGCGGATTTGACTTTGCCTTTGATGGCCTTGCTGAGGGAGAAATATTCCTTGCCGATGATGGCGCGGTATTGATTATACACTCGGTTGATTCGCAACAATGTGTCGTAGCCGAATGCGCCCAAGGTGGCGAGCCACTTGTGGTTCGTCGCTACGCTGTCAAAGCCGTCACCATGAACGACGAGATATTTTTTCCCTTGTGGAGAAGTGTGGATGTGTTCTTTGATCAATCGCAAATTGCCAAAGGCGAAGGGTAGAAAGCGATCCAGGATGTCATCGTGATTGCCTCGTAGGTAAAGGACTTCTGTGTGCTCTTTTTCCATCTTTTTCATGATGGTGCGAATCACGCGGCTATGTCGATTTTGCCAACGAGTGCCACGCTTCAGCGCCCAGCCATCGATAATGTCGCCGTTTAAGACGAGCTTTTTGCAACGCACATGTTTGAGAAAGGAGACGACTTCTTCCGTTTTGCTATCGGCTGTGCCGAGATGGATGTCGGAGAGGAACACGGTGCGGCATTCCAGTTGCCCGCCTACGAGCCGCTGGCCTTTGGTGTTGATCATCGGATCGCGATGGCGAGCCGCTTTCGCTAGGGAATGCTCAAAGTGTTCGACGATACTCGCCCACGAACGCTGTTGCACGGATTGGCAAGCGGCGATGCGTAGTGAGGCATGTCCATGGGTCGCGGCCATCAGAGATAAATCTTTAAAGGCCTGGCTATCACCTTTTTGGCACTTGCTGCCATTTTGCGTATGCTCGATGACTTCCGCCGCTGCGGCGTAATCGTATGCGATTACGTGAAGCCCACTGGCGAGACCTTCCAACACCACATTGCCAAAGGTTTCCGTTTCACTGGGAAATAGCAGCACATCCGCAGACGCATAGTGGGTGGCAAGTTCTTCATCGAGCTTTGCTCCTACGAAGTGAACCCAGGGATACGATTTTTCAAGTTCGGCTCGCTGGGGGCCATCGCCGACAATCACAAGCTGCGCATCCGGAAGGCTGGTGCGGACATGAGCCACCGCTGCTATGGCGAGTGGTAGATTTTTTTCTACGGCTACACGACCAACGGCGAGAAAAACACACGCCTCAGGCTGAGCATTCCATGTGCCGCGCAATTTTTCGCAACGCCGCTGGGGTTGATAGAGTTCCGTATCGACACCACGGCCTAACAATTGAGCGTGCCCAATTCCTTCTTGCTGCAACATCTCTACCACTTCACGACTAGGCGCAAAGGTCGCGAGCGCTCGGCTATGGACTTGTTTTAAATATCCCATCGCTGCATTTTTCAATCCCTTGAGGCGATACTGTTCCATGTATTGATGGAAATTCGTATGAAACCCAGTGGTTATGGGAATGCCCATCGTGCTGGCGACGCTCACGGCGGACATACCCATCGGACTCTCCGTGGCGACGTAGATCACATCAGGGCGTTTCTTTTTCCAGCGTTTGCGAAATTTCAATGGCCCTGGCAAGCCGATGCTGACTTCTTTGTAGCCTGGAAGCTTGATTGCGGCGATGCGTGTGCCTCCGCAAGACTCGTCGCCAGAGCGAATCACACGCACACGGTGTCCATTCCCGATGAGACCTTTCACAAGGCGCCCCAAGGTCATGGCTACGCCGTTGATGTCAGGAAAATACGTGTCAGTAACGATGTCGATTCTCATGATGGTGATTCTTTCCTGCATCAATATGCAAGAAATCTTAACCATCATGAAGTGTCAATGTGTGACAATATTGTAACATGGGCTCATGCAGCCCTCATGCCTTATTTCTTTTCGGCAGCTTCTTCGACAACGGAAATGGAGATGATTTTCACCGCCTCGATGGGCACATCACCAGCGGTGGAAACGATTTTTTCGCCACTAACAGGATGCAACATCGTCAGTGGTTTTTGAGCCGTTTCGACCTTCTTGATCTTTTCTACCACATCCATGCCTTTGATCACTTTGCCAAAGACGGCATAGCCAAAACCATCAGGGTTTGGCGCGTTGAGCATTTCATTGTTTTTTACGTTGATGAAAAACTGCGCCGTTGCCGAATTCGGATTGCCAGTGCGCGCCATGGCGATGGTGCCGACATCATTTTTCAAGCCATTTTTTGCTTCATTGACAATGCCTTTGCCGGTGGGCTTTTGCACGATCGCATCGTCCTTGATTTCAAAGCCTCCGCCCTGAATCATGAAGTCTTCGATGACGCGGTGGAATACCGTGCCGTCGAAATGTTTCTTGTTCACGTAGGAAAGAAAATTCTCGACGGTGACCGGAGCTTTCGCGCGATTGAGTTCGATCGTTACGTCGCCATGGTTGGTTTTCATCAGCAGTTGATCGGGTGCGCTAGCAGCTTTTGCAGGTTCTTCCGCAAAGGAAATGGACGCTAATAGCGCAAGGATGGTGGTGGTGTATTTCATAGTATTTTGATTTTGGTTGAGATTGGTGGAAAAAATTTACACTTGGTAAGCGGCGCGGATGGTCGCTGACCAATGGGCAGCGCGTTGTCCGTAGGTCTTGTCGTCATCTGCATAGAGAATTCCGCGCGACACATTGATCACATCTGGTGCAGTGCGCCCCGCAGCAGCAAGCGCGGCGAGATCGCCCCCTTGCGCGCCGAGGCCAGGCACTAGCAATGGCGCATCCGGCATATCCGCAAGCACATCCGCTGCATTGGTGAGGCCTACCACGTAGCCAACATCCGTGGCCATTGCCGCAGCGCGCGAGCGTTCGCCCAGTGCTGTGACCAATTGATAAACCGAGCGTCCGTCGTCGAGCTTGCGGCGTTGGAAGTCAGCCGATCCCGCGTTCGAGGTGACGGCCAAGAGATAAATGCCCCGACCTTCCCAACCGAGAAATGGCTCTAACGAATCATAGCCAAGAAACGGATTCAACGTTACGGCATCCACATTCCAATGCGAAAAATAACTCTGCGCGTAATATTTCTGTGTCTCGCCAATGTCGCTGCGCTTGGCATCGAGAATGATCGGAACTTCTCGCGGCATCCACGAAAGCAAGCGGTCAAGTATTTCGATGCCACGCAGCCCCATCGCTTCAAAATACGCCATGTTCGGCTTGAACGCGGCAGCTACGCTGTAGGTTTCCTCCACCACTTGCCGTAAAAACGCTTCCGTCTCTGCCGGCGTGGCGCTGCCAGGCCGTGGATCGAGACCCACACACAAGCGAGAATCAGTAGCTTCGATGCGTTGTCGCAGGCGTTCAGAATAGCGCATGCCCCAAGGTCTATGCATTTTCCCACAGATGGCAAGAGCGGGAAACAACGATGGCACAAATTTTTCCATCTTCCCAAGTCGATGAGAATGCGCTAGCTTCGTGAAGTGAAATCACCGCTGCTGATCTTTCCTTTGACCCTTTTGGCCGTAGTCGCGGCGGTAGTGTGCTGCACCCCCGCCGTGCCAATAGGTTCTGAGCGCGGCGTGGAGTGGGGCACTCAGCGCAGCGGCTCGCCATCCGCTCAGCAAACATCTCGCCCCGTAGCCGCGAGCGGAAATCTCGCATCATTGATGGCGCGGGTCAATTTACGCCAAGACCTCGTTCCCAAAGGCTGCCACGGACGCAAGGTCTTCCGCCCCATGACGCCGCGCTATATCACCATTCACAGCACGCAAAATTACAGTGCCGATGCCTACAAACATTCCCTCGCCCTCAAACGCGGTGCTCTACGCGCCCCCAAGCGCAAGGGCGGAAATCGCATCGGCTACTTGATCTGGCATTTTACTGTGGATGACAAGGTCGCTCTCCAACACGTCCCCACCAACGAACAGGGCGAGCATGCCGACTTCGATGGACCAGGCAACCGTTCCAGCATCGGCATCGAAATGTGCGAGCATCGCGGCAGCAATCTCGCCGCCACCATGGATCGCACCGCTCGCCTCGCCGCCTATCTGATGCGCAAACATGGCATCCCGCTGCGCAACGTCGTGCCCCACTACCATTGGCCGCGCCGTGGTGCTAGCCCACCCAACAAAAATTGCCCGCACTTTTTGTTAGAAAATGGCCGCCCGGGGCGAAAATGGCGCGCCTTCCTCGCCAAAATCGATTCCTACTACCAACAGATGCGATAGATGATGCTCGATCACCCTAACAGCGGCAGTCCTGGCAATCGCGATGTGTTCCTTGATCCGGATCATTTTCACGTCTGTGAACGCTGCACCGCCTGCTGCAAATGGCCCGGCGACGTGCGCCTCGAAGACGAAGACATCCCACGCATGGCCGATTTCCTCGGCATCACCGAGCAGGCATTTCTCGAGCAATACACCCGACTGCGCACCAATCGACAAGGCCTATCGCTCATCGAGAAATCCAACCACGAATGCATCATGCTCGAAGGCAACTCCTGCCGCATGCACCCCGTAAAGCCCAGCCAATGCGCGGGCTTCCCAAACAAATGGAACTTCCCCGGCTGGCGCAACATCTGTCACGCCACCACGATCCCTATGGACGAAGCCAAAGCACGTGGCTTGGTCGGAAAAAATTCTGCAAAATAATCCTTGCGCCTACGAGCAAAAGCTGACTATCGTTCTCGCCCGCCGCGCAAGTAGCGGTAAAACACACAATCGCGGGATGGAGCAGCCAGGTAGCTCGTCAGGCTCATAACCTGAAGGTCGTAGGTTCAAATCCTGCTCCCGCAACCAACAAAAGCCTCGATTCTATAAGGGATTGAGGCTTTTTCCTTTGGTTGGTGATGCGAGGTGTGAACACTTGCTATAGGCACTTGCCGCCTCGCCTTCCAGCCACGCAAAGAATTAGTGGGCAGGAGAACGAGCATTGAGATGCGTTGCTTTTTGAGTTGTTACGTAGTTTAGCGAAAGGGGTTGATGACGAGCACGCTGCCGTAGGTTTGGCCGTGGCTGAGGTCTTCGGAATAAACAACTGTGGCAACCAAGCGCTGCGCTGCGGCGAGGATCGCGCCGTCCCAATAGGCGAGTTGGTATCTCTGAGCCAGCGCAATGCCTGCGCTACTGGAGTTGGTAGCTTACGGGTAGCGTTAGAGAATAACTCAGCCAGCACTTGTGCGGAGACGCCATAGTCCGTTGCCAGCATCAACTCAATGGACTTGGCTCGTTTCGTCGCAGAGGCGGGTGCCGTATCTACGGCGTAAAGGAGGATATATTTATATCGTAAAGCGCGTTAACGACTGCGGTCATAAAGCTCCTCGCGTGGGGTTTTAATGCCATGGCTGCTAGCGGTGGATTGCTGGATGATTTCCATCAATCGCAGGCGGGAAGGTGTGATTGGGGGGCTGTCTGTTACCAATGTGCGTTAATAATCTACCACCAACGCGTCAAGTGAGGTGTGGTTGCGCTGGGCGTAGCGTTTTGCTTCATCGGCAACTTCCTCGTCAAGTTCAAGCAATAGCGTTTTCTTGAATGGGAAATATGCTAGAATGTGGGAAACGTCAAGCTGCGGATATCGGGCGGAGCACTGAGCCAGATCTGTTCCGAATTATGCGGGTAGTTGTAGTAGTGAAGAGAGTGAATCGGCTTGCTGGACGCGGGATTGGGGTGGGAATAATTTCGTATTTCTCGTTTGACGTGTCAGGAAACTTTTGGAAGGCTAAGCCTGCATCAAATAAAAACCATTATGAAACTCAGTATTTTTGCTCTCTTCATTTCGTTCGCATCTGTCTCCGCAGCCACTACCATCATTCGTGGTTTTGAGAATCTATCACCGGGAGCTTACCCCTCCATTTCCTATCCAGAATTCACAGTGACTGCCACTTCTTTTGGTGGTGACTTGCGCGTTACTACTTTTGCCGGATTCGCAGCAGAGGGAGTCAATTTTATTTATGCAACGAAATCATCCGCACCGAGTGCGATAGGCGATGGGAATTTACAATTCACCGCCAACACCATTTACACATTTGATAGTTTTTCCGTCAATGGTGTCGAATCGAGTGTCGGAACAGTCGTTGCAAATGTGAACATGTTCGCTGACGGCGGTGCCTCCTTAGGCTCATTCAACATCATCGCCCCAGGTTCTAATATGACACCCGTGGCCTACACATTTGCGAATTATACGACCACTCCAGTCGCTAAGTTTGAAATCACCAACAATGTTGACCTTTCAGGGTTTGCGGTCGATAAGATTGTTATGACGATACCTGAACCATCGTCTTTATTGCTCGGTAGTTTTGGTGCGTTCGTTTTGGTCGCACGGCGCCGTCGCACGGCCTAAGCGTGGCGGAGGCGTCCTCGCCTCCCAGCCCCTCAAAGAAACCACTCAGCCGTGACCAAGGAAAAGCTAGGCATCCCCACGTTGCCGGAAAAGCTCCGGCTTGACTACGGCGGCTTGCGTTTCCTCAAAGGTCATTCGGGTTGATCGAGAATGTGAAGCAGTCTTCCTGCTAAAGTTGAGTCCAGATCCGCTACCATGGTGCGATCCAGCAGCCCTACATCGGCTAAATCGCGCAGGTGAACGCGATCTTTGTCACGCCACGCGGCCAGCTTCATTCGCACGAGCGCGTTCAAGGAAATGAGTGTGAAATCCCCTACGTCTTCTGAGTCATCTACATCCGCATTTGCATAGAGGGCATCTTGCTTGGGTTTTTCTCCCGCAAACAACACATGCACCGCATCACGGATTTTTCCTTCTGGGCTATCAAGAAACACATCCATCGCTCCGCCTCCTAGGGATGCAACACGACGATGCGTGTATCCCGCAGCTTGCAATGCCGCAACGGCAGCGGGCAAATCTGCCCTTCTCAGCAAAACATCCACATTTCTGGTATTTCGCACCGCGCTCTCATCGACTCGTGATACCCAGGCAGCTACCGCGTTTCCACCAATCACGGCATACGGCACATTGGCTTTGCGGAGACAGGCACTCACATGCAGCAGACGTAAGCGGATTTTATCTACCGCATCACTCATGCGCTGCCAATTGACGGGTGATACAAGCAAGGGAATCATCGTTGTGAGAACTTTTGGTTGGTGTATTACCGTAGTGCATTTGATGCGATGTAGTCTAGCTAGAGCATTTGATTGCGAAATCCTAGAATTTTACCAGAGTCGCAAGCTTGGCCTGCGTTCTGAGCAATTTTTTCGCTAGGACTGATAACCTCAAAATCTAGGAAGCTACCCAGAAATCCGCTGCCGATGCAGGCGGGCATCGATGACGCTAGCCATAGCGTGAGCATGGGGAAGTTTATTAGTTCCAAGGAAATCGACGATCTTAGACAAACTAGGCTGGGGATCGCGGATCAGTTCAGTATAGTCAATTTCCAGCAAGGTCACTTTGGCTGAGCCACGCAGCAAATCCAGACTGGAGGCAAGATGTTTTTCCAGTAGAGGCACCACCTTGGCCGTTACATCGGCGAGGTCGCCAGGAGTTCCAAAACGCATGAGGTGCTGGGACATGGCGACTTCATCGAGGGGGCGGCGCATAAAGATGATTTTGTAGTCATGCTGGCGTGGTAAGTGCGGCAGCAGCGCGCTGACGATTTTTACCGCATGGTCGCCTGCGGGTGTCAGCACTTGTGGGTTGTGCGGGAGTTCCAGGATGCTTTCGTATTCGTAGTAGCCCTTCGGATTATTTCGGTCTGGGTTACGGACACCATCCGTTAAGATCGGATATCCTGCCGCATGCAGAATTTGCATCATGAGCGAGGTGCCACTGCGTGGTAGCCCCGAAACTAAGGTAATTGAGAGGGATTCCGTAGGTGTGGCGGCAGGATCGGACTTTGTTACGATAACCCGATGGTTGGCTCTGTTTTCAGACTCGGCGCGGAGCTTCGCTACGCGCTCCGGTTGTTGCTTTAGTTGGTAGAGGATGGCGAGGCGTGCCGCATTATGATAAAGATATTGGTCTGTGCGGTCTGTGACTTGGTATAGCTTGGCTAGCAGTTGGTGGGCTTGGTGGAACGTAGGAGCGAGCCGCAAGGCTGTTTGCAGCGCCAGCTCCGCATTGGAGTAATCCCGCAAACGCAAGTGGCAGCGAGCCAGCACAAAGTGGGCGCGCGGCATGGTGAACTCTAGTGAAATAGCCGTCAGTGCGGCGGTGGTGCCCTCCGCTGGCCGTTGTTGGTTTAGGTAGCAAGATGCCAGCCCAAGGTGGGCGTGAGCGTCCTCCGGGATGAGTGTGAGGAGTTGAAGAAAGGCTTCTTCCGCCTCCTGCCATCTGTGGAGCTGCATCTGGGCAAATCCGAGTTGCCGCCAAAATCGGGGTTCGATGCTGGAGGAGGAGCGAGCTTTCTCCAGCCATGCGACGGCACCAGTGGCATCCCTACGTTGCATGGCCAACTGAGCGCGTATCAGTGCAACTTCATTCACATTCGTAAAAGTTTCCAACGTCGCGTTAATGGTGGAGTCGGCTTCCTCAGTAAGGCCAAGCATCATTTGGCAGCTAGCTAGGGTAAGGGAAAAATCGGTGCGCTCTGGGGATGCTGCGCAGAGTTCTTCCAGCACAGGCAGTGCCTCGGGGTAATGACCACCATCGAGAAAGGAGCGGGCGAGCGTCCATTGATTTTCCCGCTCGGTAACGATGGCATCTTCTGATGCATTACCAGTGGATTTTTCCACATATCCGAGAGCTACGAATTGATCGAGCAGGGCGCGACTTTCTTGCTCTCCCATGATTGAGCTTACGGGAGCAGGTGTTAGCGTTTCCCAGGTTGCTATAGCGCGCGGAGCACGGGGTTCGGCAAAGGCTTCCTGCAAGACTTTTCCCTCCATGTCCTGGCCGATGGGAAGGTCATAGAGGTGAAGCAGAGTAGGGGTCAAATCGAGAAGGTTTGCACCATGAATCAGCTGATCGCGAGCGAAACAGGGGCCGCTAGCTGCAAAAATTCCATGTTCGCGATGCCATACGGTAATGCCTGCCGGCACCTTAGGTACGAACTTGGGACGGAGATGATCGCTATGGAAGCCGTGATCGCTGACTAAAACGATGTGCGTCTCAGGCGGAGCGAGGGCGATGAGCCGTGCCAGCATCAAATCATGCATGCGGTAGGTGGCATTCATCACCCCGTGGTAAAGCTGGTATTCTCGCTCGGGAATACCATCCAAGCGAGGAGGATGGTATGGCATGAAGTGGTGGGCGATTTCGTCAATCGCTCGGAAGTAAACGGCTACGAAGTCCCATGGGGTATTTTCTAAAGTCCAGCAGGCGGCAGCCTGAATGGAAAATGCCTCAGCAAGGTGCGCGCGCAAGTGGTTGACGCGGCGATCATGCGCGGTATCGATTTCCCGCCATTGGGGAATAAACAAACCGACGGTAGGGCCATCGATATCTTCTGGACTGACTCTGAGATCATTCAGCTCAGCGGCATGTTGTTCTGGCCAGATGGTGCCGCTAGGTGCGGGTGGCCATTCCTTTCCGGGTTCGGCAGTGGGCGCGGTGTAGGCATTGGATACCACGCTACCACCAGGGATTTGCCCACCATGTGAGGCGAACCAGCCGAGCACATGGCAACTGAGTCCCTGCGCGGCGAGAATGTCCCAAATGGCGCGGCACTTGCGGCTGGCCGCTGTCACTGGTTGCACGCGACCATTCATTGGTTCTACTTCGGTAAATCCCAATACGCCATGATCATAGGCGCGTTTGCCCGTAGCGATGCTCGTCCACAAAAGGGGAGAGAGCATGGGGTCTAAGGAACGGAGGTTGCCACTCACTCCGCTTCCCAGCAGCCTTCGCATCATCGGCATTTCGCCACGCTCTACGAGAGGATGGATGAGCTTCCAATCGGCACTATCCCAGCCGACTACTAGCACTTTGGGCGTAGATGAACGATTCACAGAAAAGAATGAAAATCATAAATAGAGCCTAGCTGGGTTATTCCCCCAGCTAAGCCCAAGATGGAATGCTTCAATCGAAGCAGCTAGTGATCAAGCAGCCACAGTGCTGCGGCGGCGACGCAAAGCCGTGCCACCTACACCTAAAGCGAGCAGCAGAGCTGAGCTCGCCTCTGGGATGATCACACCGACGGTATCGCCAGCAGTAATGGGGGCGTTGGCAACCTGTTCGATGGCAAACTCACGCACTGTCATGGTATCTGCGACATCACTGTATTCAATGTGTGCCCAGCCGTAATTGTAATCCGCGCCATTGCGAATTCTTAATCCAATATAGCCTTCGCCGCCAGTGTTCCAAACAGGTGCTGGGTAGTTGTAGAAATCGAAATACGACACACCTGAGTGCCAGGGCAAACTAGAGTCAATGGTAGCACCAGCAGATAGTTTTAAGATGTAGTAAGCAGCATTCTGAGTTGTACCATATGTGAGGCCAGTCATCACCCCATCCCTACCAGTAGCACGGAATTGAAAGTCATCAGCTGGCTGGTAGTTATTAATACGGGCATAAGGGCCAGGACCCGACTGATCCAGATCGATGGTAATCGATTCGGTCACCATGTTCGCCGTGAGATCAGGGATATCGGTATGCAGCACGGCCGCATTGGCAGAAGGTGAAAGGACTCCTGTAACAATAAGTCCGCTCACAGCAGTTGAATAGCCTGTCAAAGAACAGAAAGACAAATTATGTTTGTTGGTATGTGTTTTTTTCATAGAATTGTGACTATGTAAGTCGGCGCGATCAAAAAAATTTTATCTAGGTAAGTCAACAATTTTTTTCAGAAACGTTGCGGAACTCAACTGTGCATTTTTGTGTCTGACTTGGAGCATAGCACGTTGATACATTTTCCCGCCGATCTTCTATTTCCCATGCCTGTATCCACAGAATATGAATATACAGACAAACAAACTTCTTCCTCACCCTCCATCTGTGGTTTGAAAATAGGAACCACAGATGGATGGGATGGATTTGATGGGGATAGCTTGCTGTCCGCCACACATCCCCTTTCACATCAGGTTTTATGCGCCTCGTTGCCGGAAAAGCTCCGGCTTGACTACGGCGGCTAGTGCTTCATCCGTGCCGGAAAACGACTCGCCGAGGAACTCGCGGAGCTTGGGAATCCATGCCAACGGGTCTGCTACGAGGGCGGGGAAATCCACTTCCATGAGCTGGATACGCGGGCTTTGCCGCAGCGTCGCCAGCAGTTGCGCGACGTGCGTTTCCTGGGTGGCGATGAGGTGCGCTTTCTCGGACTTCGGCTTCATGCCTTGGTTGGCGAGCATGCGCCATTGCGAATCAACGACCTGCGCCACGGGACGACGCATGAAGATGATCTTGAAACGGTGTTTCGGCGGCAGGTGCGGCAGCAGTGCGGAAATGATTTTGATCACCTTGCCCTCGGCTTGCTCGATGATGCGTGGGTTTTTCGCCAAGGATTTGATCTCTTCCCACTCCCAGTAGCCTTCC
Source organism: Verrucomicrobiaceae bacterium (assembly GCA_027487435.1). Classification (GTDB taxonomy): domain Bacteria; phylum Verrucomicrobiota; class Verrucomicrobiia; order Verrucomicrobiales; family Akkermansiaceae; genus UBA956. Next base: position 36,630 of record JAIYDP010000224.1, read on the forward strand.
TGGTTGTCGTCATCGGCGGTGCGTTTGCCATCGTGCATCAGTTCCATGCCAGCGGCGCGGAGGAGCTGCATCATCAGGCTGGTGCCGGAGCGCGGCAGGCCGGAAACGAGAGTGAAATCCATCGGCTGGATGGCGGCATCCGCAGCGGCTTTCGCGGCGGCGGCTTCGCGGCGGCGTTGGCGCTCGGCTTGGCGGGTGATGGCTCGTCCGGTGGCATCGGCGCGCAGGCTGGCGAGGCGTTTGGTTTCCTCGCTTTGGTTGATGTAGCGCAGCACGCGGGAACGGGTCTCGCAGACTTCGGCTTCGGCGCTGTCGCCCAGGGCGCGATAGGCTTGCGCAAGGTGTCGGTAGGCGAGGCCGTTCTTGGGGTTGAATTGGAGGTTGTTGCGCAGCGCATGGATGGCGGCAGTCCAGTTGTTCTGCTGAAACAGCGCGATGCCGAGCAGGAAGTGCCCGCGCGGGTTGGCGAAGTCCAGCCCGGTGGCGGACAGCGCGGCTTCGGCGGCTTGCTCCGGCTGGCGGTGATGGAGGAAATAGCGTGCCAGGGTCAGGTGGGCGTGAGCGCTGCCGGGATCGATCTCCAGCGTGCGTTCGGCGGTCGTTTTCGCTTTCTCCCATTCGCGCACGGCGAGGTAGGCATCGGCTAGGCGATGGAGAAGCTGGGTGTTGTCCGGATCTTTGGCGCGGACGATGTCAAAATGGGCGAGCGCCTCTCCGTGCTTGCCGCGTTCCAGCTCGATGCCGCCCATCAGCAGGCTGGCATTGACGCTGTGGCCAAAGCCTTCCAAGCACACTTGCAAGGTTTCCTCCGCTTCATCCAGCAAGCCGAGTTGGAATTGGCAGCGGGCGAGCAGTTGCGCGTAGTCGGTGCGCTCGGGGTAGGCGTTGAAACAATCTTCCAGCAAGGGCAGGGCGAGATCGTATTTGCCGCCGTAGAGGCAGGCGCGGGCGAGGTTCCATTTGTTTTCGCGATTGGTCTCGTCTGCCGCTTCGGTGGGATCGGCGGAGACGGCATCGATGTAGCCGAGGGCGACGAATTGATCGAGCAAGGCCTGGCTTTCTTCCTCGGTGAGCGAGCCGCGCGAGGAACCGCGGCTTTCGCCTGTTTCCCATGTCGGAATGGTGGCGATAGGGCGGCGCTCAGCGAAACTTTCCGTCAGCACGCGGCCTTCCATGTCCTCGCCCACGGGCAGGCCGAAGTAGTGCAGCACGGTGGGCGCGATGTCCAGCAAGCGCGCGCCGTGGACGATTTCATCAGCGGCAAATCCTGGCCCCTTGGCGAGGAAAATGCCTTGCTCCCTGTGCCACACGGTGATGCCCGCAGGCACACGCGGCGTGAACTTGGGCCGCAGGTGATCGCTGTGAAAGCCGTGGTCGGACACCAGCACCACGGCGGTGTCTGGGCCGGCGAGCTGGATGAGACGCTGGAGCATCATATCGTGCGCCCGATAGGTGCTGCGGACGACGTGTTGGTAGAGTTGAAAATCATCCTCGGGGATCCCCGCCATTTTCGGCGGATGGTAGTGCATGAAAAAGTGCGAGATTTCATCGATCGCGCGGAAATACACCGCCATGAAGTCCCATTCGGGATCGCTCTGCATCAGGTGACAGGCGGCGGCTTGCACGGAGAAGGCCTCGGCAAGTTTCTCCGCGAGTTGTTGCAGGCGGCGGTCGCGCTGCTGATCCACCTTATGCCCCTCTGGCACGAAGGCACGGATGATGTCCTCCTGGATGTCCGCAGGCAGGATGCGGCGGTCATTGAGTTCGACTGCCAGTTCGGGCGGCCAATAGCTGCCGGGCATCGGCTCCGGCCACTCGGAGGGATCGCTCTCCGCGCTCACGCCCTTGATGTGGCCATACATGTTGGAAACCATTTTGCCGTTGAGTCCTTGCTCGCCTTGGGTGGCAAACCAGCTCACCACGTGGCTGCGCAGGCCATGCTCGCCCAGCATTTCCCACAAGGTCTTGCACTGCCGCGTGGCAGCGGAAACAGGAACGATGCCCCCACTCACCGGATCGACTTCGGTGAAACCTTTCACCCCATGGTGATAGGCCATCTTCCCGGTGGCGATGGAAGTCCACAGCATCGGCGAGAGCTGCGGCTCCAGGGTAGCCAGATTGCCGCTCACGCCGCCCTCGATGAGTTGGGCCACTCCAGGGAGTTTCCCTTCCTCGAGAAGCGGGTGAATCAGTTTCCAATCCGCCGAATCCCAGCCGATGAGTAGGAGTCGTTTTTTCATATCGTCACATTACGCCGCCTGCTTGCGGCGGCGGATGAAGGCACCAGCAGCCAGCGCACCGAGGGAAAGCACGGCGGTGGATGGCTCGGGGACTTGACCTGCGGTGAGGCTTCCACCAGCAGTTTCCAAAGCACCACCGTTGTATTGGAACAAGCCGGTAGCGGAGTTGTAAGCAACATCCAGCCAGCCCTTGTTGCCGTTTGCGGTGATGAAACCAATGTAGCCAGAGACATCGCCCACGAAGTCACTTTGTGGAGTGCCACTATTTACTATGACTGCATAGTTCGCGTACTGCGGCGAATCATTGTTGGCGAAAATGGAATCCCCAAGGTTAAGCAGGCTGATACCTGCAAAAGTAGTGTAAAGAGTTGGGATGGTTCCTGTTCCGGTGAACCGACCGCCATCAGGATTTAAAGATAGAATCAGATAGGCACCACTGAAACCGGGGTCGATTTTCAGGAATGAAGAATCAGGAAGTGTTATATTGCTTATAGGCTGATCGCTTACATCATCCAATCTCCCCTCAGTGAACGAGCCACTGTCCGAGAAGGTAACAATCGCCGCACTTGCGGTGCTGGCGAGTGTGCCGCAAGAAACTGCGGCCGTGAGATATCCGCCGAGGCGGGTTGTCGTTTTGTTTTGTAATTTCATACTTATTTTTTTGTTGAGGTAGGGAAAATGGTTTCACGCCACCTGCTTGCGGCGGCGGATCAAGGCACCGGCAGCCAGCGCACCGAGCGAAAGCACGGCGGTGGATGGCTCGGGGACGGCACCAGCAGCAATGCCGACACCGATTTGGTCTTCGTAGGCGCCACTGAGGATTTGGAAGGTGTTCGTGGCGGACATCCAGGTCACTTCAAAGTAGCCGTAGTACCATTCTGGACTGCCGCTTAGGTCTCCACGTGCGCGGAAGCCCATGAAAGAGTTTGGTCCAAAGTCGGGCGATTTACTACCATCATAGCTAAACAAGGTTTCCGCATAATCGCCATCGAACAGAGAGGAGGCATCAACCATGGCTCCAGAAGAAAAATTCTTTGGAGAGGCATCTGTTGTTAATGAGTTCACTGCAAATGCCATGTGACGGCTGTTTCCAAGCCCCAAATAGTCGCCAGCAGTGTCATTGTAAATCCCGAGATCCCCGAAGATAAGCCCTGAGTGCAAGGAACTTAGAGGGAACCTTGGATGGTCATCATCATCTGGAACGCCTCCATTGATTCCAGAGATGGAGGTGACATCGAGTGTAACAACCGCCGCACTGGCGGTGCTGGCGAGTGTGCCGCAAGAAACTGCGGCCGTGAGATATCCGCCGAGGCGGGTGGTTGTTGTTTTATTTTGTAATTTCATACTTAAGTTTTGGTTGAGGCGGGGAGAATGGTTTACGCAGCCTGCTTGCGGCGGCGGATGAAGGCACCGGCAGCCAGAGCACCGAGGGAAAGCACGGCGGTCGATGGCTCGGGGATAGCACCGGCGGCGATTCCCATAATTGGAGTGCTTTCGTAGGCTCCGCTAAGGATTTCAAAGGTGTTCGTCGCTGATGTCCATGTGACTTCTAGCCAGCCTAAGCGGCCGTTGGTATCGTGGAAGCCGATGTAGGAGCCGGCACCGAAGTCGGGCGAAACATTGCCTCCAAAGCGAAAGAGTAATCTACCGGACACATCGTCAAAATAGTTTGGAAAATAAATGGGGTTTCCAGAGGCAATATTCCTAGGCGATGTAGGGCCGCCGTTGATGATAAAGTATGCTCCCGAATCAACGTCCATTCCCCATTTGCCATCGATGCCATTATACGTTTGCAGTTGCCCGCTCAGACCAGAGTGCAAAGTGCTCATGTCAATCGAGTTAAAGCTTCCTGGTGCCACTCCAGCGTTCGGGCCTGATATCGAGGTGATATCCAGTGAGACAATGGCGGCATGGGCCGAGCTGGCAAGTGTGCCGACGGTAACGGCGGTGGTGAGATAGCTGGTGAGGCTGTTATTGCTTGTTTTCGTGTGTAATTTCATATTTTTTTTATTTATCATGTTGTCTGTTGTGACCTTGTGGTCGTTTGCTTTAGTTCGGCAGAATGGTTCAATGTTGCCTGTTATCGGCATCAGAAAAATGGCGGGTGTAGCGAGAGCGGCGGGCGAGAAGTTGGTGAGGCAGGGATTCCAGCAGGGCAGCGAGAGCAGCGGGGGATGGTACATCGTCGATGTGGAAAGAAAGTGCCTCAGGCTCGGGCAAATGGTCGCGCGCTTGCAAGCAATGGCAAAGCAGTGCCCGACAAGCCTCTGGTGTGCCAAGAAGAGTCGCGAGTGAGAGCTGGCCGTGCGCGGAGTTGGCGAGGCAGGCGGCGACGGGCGCACCAGAATCATCCAGCATCACTGCCGAACAGCGGACATCGAAGAGGCTGGGCGAGGCGGAGGCGGCACTCTGGAAGCCATGCGCTAACTCGGATGGGCGCAAGGACGGGCCGCAGAGCAATTTGCGCAGAGCGGGGAAATGGCTCGGATGCGGCGAAACAGGAGCCTCCCTGTTTGTTGCAGCGTCTGCGAGCGCAGCACGCCATGCGGCGGCATCGGCATGGAAATGCGAGCGGTTGATGGTGGCCACGAAGCCGATGCTCTCTAAGAGGGCGGCAGTAGGATGGCCTGCGGGCAACCACTCTGCGGCACTAATGGCGGCGATGGCGGCGATGGCGGGTTCTTGCGCTGCCACATGGGCGATGAATGCTTGAAGAAAGGTCGATACCTCCGCCCCCATCGCAGGCAGGGCCGACCACTGAAACTCCGCCGTGAGGGTTTCATCCGTCTCAGGAATCGTTTTCCAGAACACCACCGCCATCAGGCGCTCTACGGGCAGGGAACGCACGGCTACGAAGCATTGCATTGCCCCCTCGCCCTCGCGCACCGCATCTGGTCGGCATAAAGAAGCCGCCCTCCCGAGCTCATCTGGCTCGGCAGGGCGGAAATCGCAGGTGGTAGTTGTGGCAGCGGATGATTCCGTAGAAAAATGATGCCCCGAGTCATCAGGGGGCATCAGGAGTCGCTGGGGTAGAGGATGATGGAGCGGCGGCGGGGGTGGCGGGAACGGCAGGTTCATCACCTGGCTCGGGGATCTCGCCGGGCAGGGCCTCAAAGGTGATGCCGTAGGAGCGCATGATCTCGCGCGCGGTGCTAGGCTCATTGCGGCGGGTAGCGTGGCGCAGTTCATAGATGATTTCTTGCACCAGAACGCCGGCCTGCACGCGGGCGACGCGGATTTTTTCGATGATTTCTTGCAAGGCGCGGTCGGCGGGGACGATCTGATCCGCCTCGATGGTGGCGGTGCTCAGGGCGGAATCGAGTTCTGTGGCGGAGGGATTCGCCATCAGCGGGAAGCCCGCAGCGGCTGCGGCGGCATCCCCGGCGATGAGTTGTCGCGCTACGGTGCGGCGATCTTCGCGGCTGGTGATGGGTGGGATGTTGCCGCTGTGATCCAGCTTGTGGTAATCAAGCACGGCGACGTTGTGTTTCAGGCGCAAGGTGCGGCGGGCGAGCACGACGATGTAGTCGCTAATGTAGGTATCTAGGGCAGCCTCGGCGACTTGGGCTTCGGCGGTCTCGCGGGTGACATCGCCCTCGAGGACGGCGCGCTGGGCGAGCAAAGTGGCAAAGCCGGGGGTGGGGATTTCTGATGGCGCATCTGCTGGGCCATCATTGACGAACTCGGTGACTTCCTCGACGAGGGAGGGGGGCAGGTAGTTTTTGCCGCCGCGAGCATCGCTATCAGCAGTCTTCAAGGAGGTGGTGAGCAGGTGCAATTGACCGGCATCGGAGCGGGGTATGCGTAGGTGTGGCATGGTGGTGGGATGTTTAAGGTGAGATGTTTAACATTGGGATTTTGCTGAACGATGTAAACTAGGATTTCCCATCGGGGTATGTGAAGCAAAAAAACTTGGGAAAATTGGTATAAGAGTGTCTGTGGGGGTGGATTCTATACAGAAATGGCATCTGAGCACGTGCGCAGGGGGCGATTCTACGCAGAAATGGCAATTGCGCACGTGCGCAGGGGGCGATTCTGCGCAGAAATGGCAATTGTGCACGTGCGCAGGGGGTGATTCTGCGCAGAAATGGCAATTGTGCACGTGCGCAGGGGGTGATTCTACGCAGAAATGGCAATTGCGCACGTGCGCAGGGGGTGATTCTGCACAGAAATGGCAATTGCGCACGTGCGCAGGGGGCATATTTTTCCAAATAGGGTGTCTGCGCACGCCCCTCCTATGCGCGGCGGTAAATCTGCGTTTCCCGATGGCTCGAGGGAATGTGGCGGAGGCGTCTCGCCTCCATGCCTTCTTGATTCTTATCTGGCTGGGAGGCGGGGACACCTCCGCCACGGTTTAGCTCCTTCTGCCTTCCGTCCCAACGGGACGCTTTATCCTGGGGCGTGGTTCGATCTGACATGTCCGTTTCATCATCGTTGAAGCCATTTTCCCCAACAAACCTCGCGACCATCCCGATGTTTCCAGACTAAGAATGTTCCCCGATGAGGCGTCCCGTTAGGACGGAAGGCAAAAGAACCCATTGACCACGATGGGGGCTTAGGCATTTTATGAATATTACCACATTTTTTCTCGCATGGGCTTGTTTTCCTTTTTAGGCTCGGCGACATGGCGCGGCAGGAATATAGGGATCTTAGCAAGGAGCAGTTGATCGCACTGCTGGAGGCGCGGGATCGCAGGAAATTGGGGCTGGTGTGGGAGCGGGATGCCATCGAGCAAGATCTGGCGCTCAATGCGGATTTTGTGGCGTTGGAGGAAATGCCAGAACTCTCGGTGGGCGAGGGTGTGCGGGAAAACTTCATCATCGAGGGCGATAACTTCGATGCGCTGCGGGCGCTGCGCATTGCCTACGCCGGGCAGGTGAAGTGCATTTACATTGATCCGCCCTACAATACGGGAAACCGCGACTTCGTTTATAATGACCGCTTTGTGGACAAGGAGCATGCGTGGCGGCATTCGCTGTGGATCGAGTTCATGTTCCAACGCCTCACCCTAGCCCGCGATCTGCTGGCGCAGGATGGCGCGATTTTTGTTTCCATCGATGATAACGAGATGTTCCACCTCGGCATGTTGATGAATGAGGTGTTTGGGGAGAGTAATTTTGTGGCGAATGTGATTTGGCAGAAACGAACATCACCGGATGCGCGATTGCGTTTGGGCGCAGGCCATGAATACATCCTAGCTTATGCTAACAGCAAAGAGAGCCTTGGCCTTAATAAAGCCCCATTAGACGAAAAAGACCGCATAAAATACTCTAATATTGACAATGATGCGCGTGGAGTATGGACATCAGCAGATTTTACAGCACAAGGATTTCGTCCCAATCAAATGTATTCTATATTAACCCCTTCTGGTCGCGTATTGTCACCACCTCGTGGCAGATGTTGGGCTAAGTTAGAGACGGAATTTCAGAAATTACGGGATGATGGTCGGATATGGTTTGGAGCTGATGGTTCAGCACGTCCTCGTGTTAAAAATTTTTTGAGTGAAACAGAGGGGCGTAGTTCTTGGACATGGTGGAGTAACAATGAAGTTGGTCACAGTCAGGAAGCGAAAAAAGAACTTCTCGCAGTGATGTCAGATACTGATGAGTCTCCGCTTGCACATACCCCCAAACCCGTCCGCCTTATCGAGCGCATCCTACAAATCGCCACGAATCCCGGAGATTTGATTTTAGACTTTTTTGCTGGCTCGGGCACGACGGGGCATGCGGTCTTAAAGATGAATGCCGCAGCACCTACCGAGGCACCGCGACGTTTCATCCTCGTCTCGAATAGCGAGGCGAATGCGGAGGAGCCGGAGAAAAATCTTTGCCGCGATGTGTGCCGCCAGCGAGTGGCAAATGTGATCGCGGGCTATGGCACTACGCCAGGCAGCGGCGGGAGTTTTGCCTATCTGCGCACGCGGCGCATCCCGCAGCCGCGGGTGGTGCGGCGCATGGAGCACACGCAGGTGTGGATTTTTTTGCAGTTGATGCACTTTGCCAATCTGGGGGCGAGCGAAGTACTCGCCTCGGGCCGCTTGTTCACGCGGGCAGGAGCGGAGCATGCGGTGTTTTACCCCACGGCACTGACAGAAGCCATCGTGCAACGGCTAGAAAAAGAATGCGCTAAGGCGGCGAACGTGACGATTTACACCTGGCAGCCAGAAGTGCTGGCCTCACGGCTGGATGCTCCCGGCACGGCGATTTTACCCATTCCTCAAACCATCATCGAACGATTCGGACTACGGCCATGATCACACCCAAGCCCTTCCAAGATACCTACATCGGCAACATTCTGGCGCTGTTCCGCGCGGCGAAGAGTCAGTACGATGAAGTCACCGCTGCGGCGTATGACAGGCAAAAGGTCTTTGCCTACAATGGCGCGTGTTTGCTGAAAGCACCGACGGGAGCGGGCAAGACGCTGATCGCCGGGATGGTGGCAGAGAAGTTTGCTAGCGAAGAGCAAGTGGTGTGGCTATGGTTCGCGCCATTTAAGGGGCTGGTGGGCCAAGCGGCGATGTCCTTGCGAGATCACCACCCTGGCCTGCGGGTGAGAGAACTGGCTACAGATCGCAAAGCGGCTGGCACGCGGTCGGGCGATACCTTTGTGCTAACGTGGGCATCGGTGGTGGCAAAGACCACGGAAGCGCGGAAAATGCGCACGGATCGGGAGGCATTGATGTCACTGGATTCCATGCTGGAAGATTTGCGCGGGGCAGGGTTTCGCATCGGCGTGATCATCGATGAAGCGCATCATGGCTTCGGCACCAAAACGCAATCTGTGGAGTTTTTTCACCAAGTATTGCAACCGGATTATGCGTTGATGGTCACGGCCACGCCGGATGACGCGGATGCAGAGGCATTCATCAAAGCGGCGGGAATCAAGGACTTGCACCGCGTGAGTGTCTCGCGGGAAGAAGCGGTGGCAGCGGGGTTGGTGAAACAGGGGGTGAAATCCATCGCCTACATTTCGCCGCCGGATCAAGTGACTTTAGCCGACTTCGAGGCAGCGGCACTGACGGATGCTTGTGCCATGCACGCGCGGCTCAAGCAGGAACTGGTGGCAGCGGGAGTGAATCTCGTGCCGCTGATGATGGTGCAGGTGGGCAAAGAGAAACACGCCATCGATGAAGCGAAGCGCGGCTTGATGGCAAGAGGCTTCACAGAAAACACCATCATGGTTCACACGGCGGACGAGCCCGATGAAAATTTCCTCTCGATGGCACACGATGAAGAGAAAGAGGTGCTGATCTTTAAAATGGCAGCCGCGCTAGGCTTCGATGCGCCGCGCGCCTTCTGCATGGTATCCATGCGTGCGGTAAAAGACACTGACTTCGGCACGCAATTGATCGGGCGCATCCTGCGGGTGCATCGCCGTCTGCAAGGGCGTGCCTTGCCGGCGATTCTCCAGCACGGCTATCTCTTTCTCGCCGATCACGATAGCCAAGAAGGTGTGGCGACTGCGGCGAAAAAGATCAACCAATTGCAGAGTCAACTGACGGCGACCAGCCCCTTTGTGATGGTGACAAACGTGGGTGGCAGCAAGGGGGTGCAAGTGGTGCGGAATCACCAGCCCACGCTATTTCCGGAACATCCTACGCTAACGCAGGACGACGACACGCCTGCTACCTTCCCTGCGGATGATGAGGAAGATGTGCCCGCAGAACCCCGCGCCACGAGCCAAGGGTTTCTGGATCTGCTGGATGGGCTATCGGTCAATCCCACCCAAGATGGCGAGACGGAAAACGCAGCACCGCCTGCGAGTGGCCATCGCTACGACCTCAAGCCCGGTGCGCCACTGCGTTTCATCACGCAGGAATTGCCCGTGGACATCATCGAAAAACTGCTGGGCTGCATGGAGCAGCAAGTGGCATTCGATGATGGTGCGATGCTTGCCGCTCTAGCAAAAGACGTGCAAGTCATACGCGTGGAGCAGAGTCACCTCAGCGAAGGGGAAGAAAAACGTTCGCTGATCCGTGCGAAGATTGATTTAGAAAAAGTAGAGCGGCAAGCGCAGCAGGTACTACTGCGGCAGCAATACCTCAGCGCGAAGGAGTTGCAAGATCACTTGCTGAAACGGCTGGCGGAGGAATTTACCCGCAATGGAATGTCCGATGTGGCGCAGGACGATGACAGGCTGGAAAGTGCGCTGGCATTGATTTTAGTGCGCTACCCTCGGCTCTTGAAGGATGTGGAGAAAAGCTGTGCGGCGCGTTTTTCCATCACACGGGAAGCAGAACCACTGCCGGGCTATATAGTATCCGCTACGCCATTGAGCGCATCTTTCAAAAACATCTATGGCGTGTATCCTGCGGATCTGAATGAATGGGAGCGTGAATTTGCGAAGTTGCTGGACAATGATCCAAGTGGCACGGTGCTGTGGTGGCATAGAAATCCGGTGAAGAAGAAATACTCAGTGGCCATCGTGCGCCCGGATGGTGGGCGTTTTTTCCCTGATTTCATCGAGGGAGTCAAAGACCGGACGGTTGCGAAAGACGGGATTCTGCTCATCGAGACGAAGCATGCGATTGGTTCGCTGGACTCGAAGATCAAAGCGGTGATCGAGCACAAAGACTATGGCCGGGCCTTGATGATTCACTGGGAGAACTGGCAAGAGAAGACGTTGCGGCGTGCCATGACCGTGGCCTACGATGCGCAGACGGATACCAACGTCATCCATGCCGTTTTCCGATGTTCAGCAATGGCGACGTATTGAAATGCAGATATAGGCGGTATTTAACCCGAAATCCGAAGTGTAACGCCGCCATTCGCTGCCATCATTTGCCGCGCAAGGCATTTCAGACCTTGGGGCAGCATCGTTGGATGCAGCCCACTGCGGCCATGAAACGCCTTGCACATCGAAGCCTAGCAGCGACTTTCTGCCGCTCTATTTCGGATCTCGGGTTTATCCTGCCATTCTTTGCTTGTCTGGTAAAAGTGTCATGGATTATCCGGCCTCGCGATGCATCTGAAAAATCCACATTGCCTATTGCAAGAAAAGAGCCTGTAACGCAGAGTTCGCACGACGCTATGGAAACACATCGAAGAAAACGGGTTATCAAAAGACGCTCATCAAGCAAGTCCAAGCCAAAGACGGAATCGAGATGGAGCGACAAGAAGCAGGATGATGAACTCAAAGGCTGGTTGACCATGGGCGCGATCATTGCCGGGCTGGTGGTGGGGTTTGGGGTGGTGTTGTATGTGGTGTTTGGTTCTTCAGGAGACAAGTCCGAGAAAGATCAGCAGGCTCCACCCACGCCCATCGTGGAAGAAAAATGGCAGGGACCATTGCCCAAGGACGTGGCAGAAAATTTCACGAAAGCCACCACGCACGCCGAACGCATCAAATGGGTGCGCGATCCGGATCGCGTATCGGCGCTGATGCTGTCGTTTTTCGACGAGGGTGCAGGAGCGAAGGAGAAAGTCGTGAGCGTCAAGCGCATGGGTGGTGTGAGCACTGGCAACTTTCTTTACGAGCGATTTCAAGCACGACTGGACAACGAAAAAAGCCGCATGCTCGCTGTAGTGTTTACCGATGAAGGTGCGAAAGTCGATTTCGAATGTTACGCACGCCATGGATCCGCCAAGTGGTCGGACTTGTTTGCCGGTGTGGTGAAGGAAGCGAGTGAGGTAAGGGGCACTCTAGCGAGCGGGTCCTTCTATTTGTTTGAATTTGCCGACGACAAAAAATGGAACAGTTACCTCGTGACCACGCCAGACTACGATGGGCCGATTCACGTCTATGCCGCACGCGGCAGCGAAACCGACAAGGCGATGAGCCGAGTAGGTACGGGAGAAGTGCGCGTGATGCTCGCCCTGCGCGCCGTGGGCGATAGCTACCAGAAGCGGCAATTTGAAGTGACAAAACTCATCACCACAGGTTGGGTGAAGTAGGTGGCACATGCAAATCGCTGGCGGGCTTAGCGCCAGAGCCAGCGCAGGCTTTCTGCAAATACTTTTCCCCCGGCCTTGCCGTTGTGGGCGCCGTCATCGGTGACGAATTGGTAATCGTAGTTGCGGAATTTGAGCGCTGCGGCCATTTGTTGATTGGAAAGAAACCAATTGCCGTGCTCGTTGTCCAGATCGTTGCTACCGTCTTGCAGGAAGATGCGCAGGGGGCGCAGCGGTTCTTTGCGAATCAGCGAGGGATAGACGTGACCTCCACGGATGTTGGTGAAGCTGCCGATGTGGCTCATGACTTTGCCAAAGAGCTGGGGGCGTTCCCATGCGACGGTAAAGGCGCAGATGCCGCCCGATGACATGCCGCAAATGGCTCGCTGCTTCGGATCCTTGCTGAGCATTTGGCGTTTTTCTGCAAGCGGAAGAATTTCTTTTTCTAACATCTGCGCATACTGGGCGGAGAGCGTGTCATACTCCACGGAGCGATTGCTTTTTGGCCCTTTTGGGACATTCCAACCAGGAGCGCTGGGCAGTTCCTCAGCAAAAACACCGGGGTTGATGAAGACTAAGAGCATGGGTGGGAGCGCGCCGTCGGTGACGAGCTTGTCGATGACTTTAGGTGCTTGGAATTCGCCACCCGCGTAGGCGTGGCCGTCTTGGAACACCATCAACGCGGCAGGTTTTTTCGGATCGAGCTTCGGCGTTTGGTGAAATGCGTAATGTCGGATGGTTCCGGGATAGACCGCGCTTTTGTGAGTGAACCACTCGATGCCATGAAGCGGCAGAGAAAGCAGACATAGGGCGATGGGCAATAGATGTTTCATGATGGCCAGATGAGATGCGTTTTTTTGATGGTTAGCAAGAGGCAACTCTGCATGACTTTATATCAACAACTACAGATCTAGTGAGAGTCAATGTAGTAGATGTCGCCTCGGTGCCCGATACCAGTGTAGCTCGCTATGACCAACTCGTTGTCAGGCTGGTGCCATGAGTGTAGGAAGAGTTTTGGGCTATGATAATCTGCTATAGCCTAACGCATCGACATGGCCTGCGAACTCATCGCATCCTTGCCATGCCACGAGACAGTAGCGTCGAGAGTTTGTTGTCCAGGCGCGCCCTGCACGCCCAACCAGCCTCGCGATTGCCAATTGGTGAACCATTGCGAGAGCATCGTAGGATCGGGATGTGGTTCGGGCAAAAGCGCAAAAAAATCGGCGAGAAATACACCGTCGCGTAAGCCGAGCAAAAACGTAGCCTCATCGGACTCCACGCGCGTCCACTCACTGCGGCCTGATGCGTGACGCCACACCGCGATCCACACGGGTTGCTGAGGAGTAGTGGCGGCGGGTGAGAAATCCTCCCATTCATGACATAGATCCGCAGGCACCGGGATCTCGAACAAGCGCAGATGTTCTTGCAAAGCAATGATATTTTTTTCCAGATCTTCCGGTTGCGGCAATGCGCATTGAATCGCCTCAAAGCTCTCCATTTGCGCATACTCGATTCTGGCGAGCGCGGCAAACCATAGCCGCTGAAGGTTATCGAGCCGTTGTGAATTTTCCAGAAATAACGCGAAGGCTTCACCCAAGTGTCGCAAGGTATAGCTCTGGGATGGCCTTTCTAGCAGATACTGCTCAATCAAATCCCAGAACAACTCATCACCTGCCATGCGACGCAACAGCGGAAAATCTTCCGCCAATGAATCGAGCAATCGAAACCAATACTGCCGGTGATACAACTCCAGTCGCTCAGCTCCGCTCAATGCCACGCCTTGCTTGATCCATTTGTCGGCTATCGCGAAAAATTCCGCACTGTGTCCTTCCACAACGGGATTCAACTCCGTAGATCGCCGACTCGCACCGCGCAGGGGCATGGTAAGGGCACGAAAAAAATCTTGCTGCCATGACTCATGCGGCTGCATCGTCACCTCCTGGTTGATGGTCTAACGCATTCCTATTTCGCCATTGCTCAGATTTTTTCGCTTCCTGCCAAACTTCTTCGAAGGAGGGAATGCTCGCGTCCCACTCTAACAATGTCGCCGTCGGGCCACAGCGTTCGATGGCACGAGCATAGAGTGCCCACACAGGATCGATCACCGGATGATCATGAGTGTCGATGATGAAGCGTTCATAGCGAGAATGTCCGGCGATGTGAATTTGCGCCACGCGATCGCTGGGGATGAAATTCACATATTCTAATGGATCGAAATCATGGTTCACCGAGGAAACGTAGATGTTATTGACATCGAGCAAGATTCCCACGTCCGCTAATTCACAGACCTCTGCAAGGAACTGCCACTCGGTCATTTCATCCATCGTAAATTCGGCATAACTGCTGACATTTTCCATGGCTAACGGAATTTCGAGAAAATCCTGGGCGATTTTTAAGTTCTCCGCAGTCTTGCGTGCAACGTCGAAGGTGAACGGCAATGGCAAAAGGTCGTGACTGACGCGACCATCGACACTACCCCAGCACAGGTGATCGGAAATCCACGGTGTGTTGGTGCGTTTGATGAGTTTTTTCAAGCGCCGCAAGTGATCCCTGTCGATGCCTTTTTCGTTGCCTGGATAGAGACCCACGCCGTGCATCACGACTTGGTATTGATCCATAATCGCATCGAGGACAGCCAGTGGTCGTCCGCCTGCTACCATGTAGTTTTCTGAAATGATTTCAAACCAATCGACTGCCGGCTTTTCTCTGAGGATGTGGTCGTAATGCGGAACGCGCAGACCAATGCCTGTGCCCAGTGATTTTCCATTCGTAAAGCGGTGATTAGCCATCGGAGTTGTTATGGGGTTCTGATCCTAAAGAGTTGCCATCGCGAGTATTTTGCTTTGCCAAGTGTTCGCGCAGCTTGAGCAGAAATTCTTCGGATGGCGGTGTCTTCGACAAATCTGCGACATGCAGTTTTACCAAGTGGCGCAGCACTTTGATCTGTTTGGTAAACTTTCGACAAACGGAGCATGCGAAAAAATGAGCCAAGCAGCGGATTTGCTCACGGAATCCCAAGGGCCGATCCGCAGCCATCAGTGACAATTCCGTAAAGTGTTGGCAAGAGATATGGTGCGCGTGCATCCATTTACCGATCAATTTGTGGCTCCTCTGGTAGTCTCGCGGTGGTGGCGGTAGTTGTTTCATCACTGTAAGGATTCTTGTAAGCAGAGGCGAAGTGAGTGGCGTGCCCGTGTTAATAAAACTGCCGCACTGCCGCTGGTGACACCTGCGGCTTCGGCGGCCTCCGCGATCGACAACTCATCGACTTCACGTGCTTGAAACAAGAGTAGCAAACGTTGTGGCAACTTCGCCATGCAGAGGGCGATAAATTTCCTTAAATCCGAATTGTGTGCCGCCGCTGCGGGTGATTGTAGCATCGCTTGCGCACCGTGATTCGGATCGATTGTCCAATTTCCGAGCTCATCAAAAATCGCACTTACAGGATTTCGTTGCTCGTCAGCATCTAGGCTTTGCGTTTGTGGCTTACGAGCATCACTGCGCCATTGATCCAAAAGTTTGTGCCGCAAGATTCCTGTAAGCCACACCAGAATGGTGGAGCCTCCTTGAAACGAATCCCAAGATTTCCAAGCACTGATCATGGTATCCTGCACGAGGTCTTCCGCGAGGTGATGATTTCTCACCCGTGAAAACGCATAGCCATACAAGGTCGGCGCGTGCTCCATAAAGAGATCAATCGCGATTTTTGATTCGTTGTTCATGGCACCAGCGTAGCAGGGAAGAACTTTTTGGCAATGGGACAAAGTGCATGGTCGGCAGAGATGCGCCCTGCCCCAAAGGCCATGCAAACCAAGGTCGCGACAAGAAAGGAAAATGGGGCTTGATCTGAAAAATCGGAAAGAGAAAGAAAAGCATCCTCCCGATGTGCCGTGGCGTAGGCAACCACCATAGCTGCGGCCAAAGGAATCGAAATCAAACGTGTAAGTAAGCCACTCAAAAGAAATAATCCACCTACCATTTCAAGCGAACCGATCATCACCGCATTTGCGTGTGGGGCTGGTATCGAGAGTGATGCAAAAAACTCTGTGGTGGCATCGAGGTGACCAAGTTTGCCTTTTCCGGTGAGATAAAAGTTCCAGCCACATGTGACGCGGACGAAGAGCAGAACTAAAGATTGCAAGCCGGGCTGGATCTTCTGATATCTTTGCTGTAAAAATGTAAGAGACATGATGGATGATAAATGATGTACCCCGCTGCAAGCACTCTTGCAGCGGGGTACGCTTTGAGTTAGAGAATCGAACCTGTTTTCTTCTCTTCTTTCTTCTCTCCTTTGCAGCCGTCTTTGCCCTTACAGCCGTCTTTGCCATTGCAGCTTTCTTTGCCGTCCTTCTTCTCGCCCTTGCAACCGTCCTTGCCTTTGCAGCCTTCTTTTTCTTCGGCAGGCAAGTTATTTTCAGTCAGTTGCACTGGCGAAGCCATGGCTCCAGCAGCGAAAATTCCGAGAATAGCGGCGGACATCAATGTAGTGTTTTTCATAGTGTGTGGTGTTGTATTGTTTATTTTGAATGAGCTCTCATTGCGAGCTACACCTATGAGTCGTCACAAACGCAAAACCCTTAACAAAAAAATGAGTTTTTTCTCTTCATCGTTGTTTTTAGAAAAAATCGAAATATTTCATTGACTGATACCTTGTTATGCACGATACCTGTCTTGTCATGAGCGACAAGACAGATACATCGGGCGACTGGTTTGATAACTGGGCCGTGCAGATGCGCAAGGGTCTGTTAGATTTTTGCATCTTGCGTGCTCTCAAGGAAGGCGAGTGGTATGGGTATGCGCTCGTCAAAGCTCTGGTGGCGATTCCGGGAGTCGGTGTGGCGGAAGGTTCGATCTACCCTTTGCTATCGCGCTTGAAGAAACAGGGGCTGGTGGACACGCGATTGGAGGAATCGAACGAAGGGCCAGCGCGGAAATACTATCGGCTTACTCCGCAAGGTCTTGAGCAGGCTGAGGAAATGGCAGTCTATTTTGAAACGATGATACGAGGAGTCGAAACACTAGGAAAACAACAAAGCCAAAAACAACGATGAAACAGTGGACAGAATCAGCAGAAAAGCGATTGGAGCAATACTTACAAGAGCGAGTGGAGCGCGAGGGGATGTATGGCGAAGAAGCCGCCGAACTCAAGGATGACTTGCGTCGGCACATCCACGAAGAAATCTCGAAGAGTCAGGTTGGCACCTGTAGCTTGATGGAGCTAGAAAATGTGTTAGGGAAAATCGATGCTGGATACAGTCCGAGCGTATCGCCGTCCGCCGTGAAATCGAAGTCGAGAAATGAGAAATCCAAGAGGATGTTGCTATGGCTGTTTGGTGTGATCATTCCGTTAGGCATTGTCTTGTTTGAGTGGGCGACAAATTTTTGTGCTGGGGTATTTTTTGAAACCATTCCTACGGTGGCGCATGGTTTGCTCTTGCTGACTGTGCCGATGGTGCATTTTTGGCTGTTGCGCACGAAGGAGCAAGCGCAGAAGGTAGGGTGGAAATGGCGTGCTGTAGGAGCGGGAGTGAGTTTTGGCGTAAGCTTGTTTTACGCGCTGCTGTTTTTGCCGTTGGTGCCAGCATCATGCTTCGCGATGATCCTTTTCGGGATGGGACTTTTGTCCCTATCGCCGATCTTCGCATGGATATGCTCCTACCGGATCTATCGGGCAGAAAAACGTCACGCGGCATCTTGCGGGGTGAAACATTTCACGCGGGTATGGCGCACGGCATTTCTCGTGGTATTTGCGGCTCTGTGTTTGCATGAAGTTCCTGCGCTATGGACGCGTCATCAAGTGGTTCGCTACTTTGAGGAGGAGGAAGCCGTTTCCCAAAATGCCTTGCAAGCGCTGCGTTTCTATCATTCTGCGGATACGTTGTTGCACATGTGCTATGAAACGAATTGGAATAGAAGTGGCGGCAGCATCAGCAACTGGGTTAGCAGAAGTGCATGGAGTTCGTTATTTTTGGACGAAAGCGTTAGAGTTCAGTATGATAGTGCAAAAGTGCGCGATTTTTATTTCCGCGTGACGGGCGTTCCCTTCAATTCGCAACGTCCTCCGCACTGGCAGAATGCGAGCAGTTTTTCGCAACGAGGCGGCTCATGGGAAAGGGAGCTTGAAGAAATCGATTACGATCTCGGTGGCGATGTGGTTGCGGCGAAAGTGAAAAATCTCGACTGCAAGGAATCGCGCTTCGATGGACATCTCGATGCCAAGGCTCGCATCGGCTACGGCGAGTGGACCTTGGTTTTCCGCAATACGGCAACGATAGCCAAAGAAGCGCGTTGCCAAATGCGCCTTCCGAGCGGCGGACAGGTGAGTCGATTGACGCTGTGGATCAATGACGAACCGCGTGAGGCAGCTTTTGGCACGGTGGCTCAGGTCAAGGCAGCCTATAAGGAAGTTGCCGTGGTGCAACGTCGCGATCCAGTGCTGGTGAATATGATCGGCCCAGATACCATCATGGTGCAATGTTTCCCCGTGCCGCCAAGAGGTGAGATGAAAATCCGCATCGGCATCACGGCTCCGTTGGAAGGCGATACATGGCGCTTGCCCTACATCACCGAGAAAAATTTTGGACAAGTCTCGCAAATGCAAAACGCCTTATGGATGCAGGCGGACAAGGCATTTTCTTGCATCGATAACACAAAAAAATCGCACGCCGATGGCGAAATGCAGTCGCTCAGTTTTGGCAGCGATACCATGAAGCTACGGATGAAATTGTCCGAAACACCGAAAGAGCCGAGCGCCGTTTGGTGTGAAGATCGTTTCGCCGAACCTGAGCAGCGATACCTCATCGGCGCAGCGCAAACCATCAACTCACCGGCGATGGAAAAAATCATCGTCGTGGTCGATGGCTCAAAAGCCCTGCAAGAACAACGCGCATGGATCGCCAACGCACTCAAAGACCAAGCCGTTCGTATCATTCTCGCTAACGATGCCGCCCTCGACATCAGCGCGGGCGCTCTCGCCAAGCACGAGTTTCGCGGTGGCTGCGATAACGAGCCAGCGCTTTATGAAGCCTTGCGCGATGCGAAAGAATCCACCAACGCCGCAGTGGTGTGGTTGCATGGGCCGCAACCGACAATGCTTTGCAAGAGCGAGCGGATTTTGCAGTTGTTAGAACGTGGCAACAATCGTCCGAAATTCTTCGCCCTACCCGTAATCGATGGCGCGAACCGCTTGTTCGAGGCGCTGGGTCGCAGCGGATTGATGACATCGGCCCCCAGTGATGCAGGTAGTGAAGCGGGGCTATCGGCATGGGTCAAACGACTCAACCAAGGCGGCGAAATGTTTTCCTGGAAATGGTCGCACCAAGAGCCATTCGCAGGCCTCACGGGAGAGAAAGTAAGCGATCAACTCGCGCGGCTGTGGGCGATGGAAGAAGTAGCCAAAACCAAAAACGGCAGATTGGCGGTGAAATATCAATTGGTCAGTTACGTTTCAGGCGCGGTGGTCTTAGAAACGATGGAACAATATGCCCGCCATGGTTTGCAACCCGTTGATACCGCCACCACACCGAGCGTGCCGAATGTTCCCGAACCCTCGACGATCTTGCTCATCCTGTTAGGCCCGCTCATGGCCTGCCTACGTCGCAAGCGTTGAGAGTGTGACGTGGTCTCCCGAAATACCTACCATGGACTTCGTGACTCCATCGACATTGTGATATGCCAAGCGGCGGAGATTATGCTCCATTTTCGATGATCAACATAGTTCTGCACATACCTTCTTTTAGGTTGTGCAAAGCGAGGAAGTCAGTATCTTGGAAGTATGAACGGCATGAGGAATCTCTGGTTGGCAATGCAAAGTGTGTTTTGCCCATTTTTCGTAGGGACGTTTGCTGGATCGGTTCAGGGACAGATTGTGGATTGTCATGTGCATTTGTGGGACTTGTCGCGTCCAGAGGGGTTGACCTGGATTAAGAAAGATGACCCTGTGCTGCAACGGAATATGCTACCGGCGGACTTTGAGAAAATCGCTCAGGCGAATGGCGTGACGGGCGTAGTAATCGTGCAGGCAGGACAGAGCCTGCCCGATAATCAATGGAACCTCGATGTCACGGCGCATAATCCCAAGTTGTTTTGTGGCTTGGTAGGGAATCTATCGCAAGTGATTGGCACTGAGGCATTTGCACCACTGTTTGAGAAACTGTGCAAAGATCCGCGTTATCTGGGGTATCGTCTCTCGGGAAGACCCCCGCAGGGATTGAGCGAGACTTTCTATAAAGATCTCGAACTCACCGCTACTGCGGGCAAAAGTGTTGATTTTCTACTCGGCGGGTATTCGCTTGCAGAAGTTGAGGCGATTGCGAAACGTGTTCCGAAGTTGCGGATCATCATCGATCATTTTGGCGGGGTTCAATTGACTGGCGCTCCGCTAGATGCAGCTTGGGTGAAGGCGTTTCGTGCTGTATCGCAACAGCCGAATGTCTTTTGCAAAGTCTCTGCCTTGTATGGTCGTGTAGAAAAGCAACCTGCACCTAAGGATTTGTCATTTTATCAAGAGGTTCTCGACCTAGCGTTCGACAGCTTTGGCGAAGATCGGTTGGTGTATGGCAGTGATTGGCCGGTGACGGAGGCTACAGGCGACTATGCCTCGGTGTTAGAGCTGACAAGTGCGTTTTTTGGTAAAAAAGGTAAGCAAACGAGCGAGAAATTGTTTCATCGCAATGCAGAGAAGTTTTATTTGAGGAAATAGCCATTCACATCGCTTCTTTGCATCGGCTTCGAGGCACGGTTGATCGAAAGCGCGTGTGTCACTTTTTCTTTATGCGGTGACGGCTCCGCGGTCATCGTTGAGGCCAGATTTTTCTAGGAAATAATCATAGCCGCCAGCGTAGCGGGTGACGGCGCCGTGATTGATGTGGAGTGTGGTTTCCGCTAAGGAGCGGATGAAGTGGACATCGTGGGAGATGAAGACGAGCGTGCCTTGATAGGATTTTAGCGCACTAACGAGAGAATCAATCGATAGAATGTCAAGGTGCGTGGTGGGCTCGTCCATCAGCAGGAGGTTCGGGGGATTGACGAGGAATTTCACGAGGTTGAGGCGTGACTTTTCGCCGCCGGAGAGGACTGGAGTGCGCTTTTCGACATCGGTGCGGCGGAATAGGAAAGATCCTAGTATGGAGCGCGCTTCGTCTTCGCGGAGTGTGGAGCAGGCACTCATGACCTCTTCGAGCACCGTGTTGTTTTCGTTGAGGGCTTCGCTGCGGTGCTGGCTGTAGTAGCCGAGTTTGGTGGCGTAGCCGACATCGACTTTTCCGCCGTTGATGGGGATGACGCCGGCAAGGATTTTGAGCAGGGTGGATTTGCCAGCGCCGTTGGGGCCGACAAGGACGATTTTGTCATTGCGCTCGATGGTGAGGTCGAGGTCTTTGTAGATTTGTTTGCTGCCGTAGGCTTGAGAAACTTTTTGGAGTTCTATGACTTTTTGGTTGGATCGAGGTGGCTGCGGGAAGCTGAAACGGAAAGCTTTGCGGGGAGCGCGAGGCTTTTCGACGCGTTCGAGTTTTTCGAGGAACTTGACGCGCGACTGGACTTGTGAGGCCTTGGAGGTCACCTGGCGGAAGCGGTCGATGAATTCTTGGTGTTGCTCGATTTCCTTGTTTTGGTTGCGATAGGCTTGGACTTGCTGTTCGTAGCGTTGTTCGCGCTGAGTGAGGTAACTGGTGTAGTTGCCGGGGTAGGTGATGAGCTTTTGGGCATCGGGGTCGATCTCGACAATGGTTTCGATGAGTCCGTCCATGAAATCGCGATCGTGGGAGATCATCAGGATGGCACCGGAATAGTTCAGCAGGTAGCGCTGGAGCCAGATGAGGGATAGGAGGTCGAGGTGGTTGGTGGGTTCGTCGAGCATGAGCAGGTCAGGCTCCATCACGAGGAGTCGTGCGAGGTAGGCGCGCATGATCCAGCCGCCGGAGTACTCGTGGGCGGGTTTGTGGAAGTCGATTTCTTTGAAGCCGAGGCCGTTGAGGATTTTTTTGGCTTTCGGTTCGAGTTGGTAGCCGTTGAGGTGGTTGAATTGGTCTTGGGCTTTGGCGTAGGTGGGGCTGGCGTGGTCGTTTTTTGCTTCGAATTCGCGGATGGTGCGGAGGAGTCCGACCATTTCTGGGGTGACGCCCATGGCAATTTCGAGGATGGTTTCGTCGCCAGGGGAGCCGGCTTCTTGGGCGAGGTAGCCGGTGATGGCGTATTCGTCGCGCTCGATGGTGCCTTCGTCAGGGCGGTCTTCATCGAGGATCATGCGGAAGAGTGTGGATTTTCCTGCGCCGTTCGGGCCGACGAGAGCAACGCGTTCGCCCCAGTTGATGGTCATTTCGGCCTCGCGAAGAAGGGTGCGGCCGCCGAGGGTTTTGGTAAGTTTGTGGACGCTGAGCATACTGCGGCGCAGGTTGGCGGAGAATGGGTGTGAGTTCAAGAGCGATTTGCGATGTTTGCGGATGTTTGCAAATGTTTGGATTGGCAGAGACGTGGGTGCATGGCAAGCTGCGTGGGTGAGTCATTGGTTGATCAAGAGCGAGCCGGATGTTTTTTCGATTTCTGATTTGAAGCGGGTGAAGCGGGAGCCGTGGAATGGGGTGCGGAACTATCAAGCGCGCAATTTCATGTGGAGACAGATGCGGGTAGGGGATTTGGCGTTATTTTACCATAGCAATGCCGTGCCGCCTGGCGTGGTGGGTGTCGCGCGAGTGGCGAGTGAGCCGTACGCGGATGCGACGCAGTTTGATCCAGCGTCTGAATATTTTGATGCGAAGGCATCGGAGGAAACCCCGCGTTGGTGGTTGGTGGATTTTGCGTTTGAGGAAGCGTTTGTGGAAATGGTGACCTTGGAACGGATGCGTCGTGAAGCGGTTCTTGAGGGTATGGTGTTGTTGCAGAAGGGCACGCGGTTGTCCATTACGCCGGTGGAGCAGAGGCACTTTGACCAGATCGTGAAGTGGGGGCGTGGCCGGTGATGTGGGAGGATCCGTCGATGTTTGGGCGCGCATGCATTGCTGCGGTGTGCGTCGGCTTGGCGAAGGCTGGGTTTAGCGGCATCTCGCTGATTTCGGTGTTTTTGTTTGCCGATTTGTTTGGAGCTAAGCACTCGGTTGGTTTGGTGTTGCCGCTGTTGATTGTGGCGGATTTGTTGGCGTATCCAGCGTTCCGCGAACATGGTTCGTGGAAACCAGTGTGGCGTTTGTTGGGGCCTGCGCTGCTGGGCTTAGCTGCGGGTTGGTTTTTGTTAGGTAAGATTGATGACCAGCAAGCACGATGGGCGATAGGGGGCAGCATTTTATTGATGGTCGCGGTGCAAGGGTTGAGATCATGGAAACAGGAAGCCTTTGCGCGAATGGCGGAGTCGGCAGGTTTTGGAAACGCCTCCGCAGTATGTGGTGGAGTGGCCACGATGCTGGCAAACGCCGCTGGGCCGGTAATTCAGTTGTATTTGATTTCCAAGCGATTGCCGAAGATGGAGTTGCTCGGGATCAGCTTGCGATTTTTCCTGCTGATCAATTTGATCAAGCTGCCGCTAAATTTTCAGCTCAACTTGATCAATCGGGAGACATTGCTCTTGAACGCTACGTTGATCCCAGGAGTACTTGTTGGTGTTTATTGTGGCAGGTACTTGGTGAAGAAGGTGCCGCAGCGGCTATTTGAGATTTTGGTGCTAACCTTCTCGACGGTTGCTGGACTGAAGCTTTGCTTTTTTTGATTTTTTGCTCAATAACGTCGTGCTTGCGAGGCTAATGATGACTCTGAAAATCGCGGTGTGGTTCTTCGGATTTCAGATAATATTAATCACCCATTTTGACTTGGTCTTCTAGTCGTAAACGATAGCTTTCCACGGCACGACTCCACGCTGGATGCAATTGATCAAATGGACGAGACCATACGCTACGATGCATCGTAAGCATGCTCTGAGCACTATACATCACTTCTGCCATCTCATTCTTGCTAAGGCTATCTGGCCCATCCGTGAGCCAGCGTCCCGTGAGGATGGATTCTGCGTGGTCCGTCTCGGATTCGAGTAATGAAACATGCACGCCATTTACGTAAGGATCCACCACAGCAGCTACCACACCACTACGATGTGCAGCATTTGCTGTAAGCGCAGGATCCACCGCTGCTTTTGCCTCATCCGCCAAAACCATTACCTCACTTGGCTTCAGCTCTTCGGGCGTTACTAAAATTCGATGATGCAACATGGCTAATCCATACCGTGATCGGCTGGTCAAAACAGAAATTACCGGAGCAAAAACCAAACCGACTAGTATGGGTGCCATCCAGAATAAAAATCCCACTCCAATCATATAGCCAACCCACGTCCACAACACGCCGATGATCATCGCTGGAGCATGATAACGAAATGCCTCGCCCCATCCGGTTCCATCTGTCTCACGATTTTGATTTCCCCATTTCACCGATCTACCAAACACCATGCCTAAGACGATTAACGTGTGTGAAACCATGATGCTCGGAGCGAGGAGTGCGCTTAGCATCATCTCAAGTGCCACACTCGCTGTCAGCCTCACAACACTACCAAAACTACGCCGGATCGAGCCAAAACAAAGAACTCCAAGGTAAGCAAAAATCTTCGGCGAAAACAAAAGAAACATCACTAACGTTGTCAGTACAAAGGCCTGAATGTCGCCAGTTATATCGAAATACTTACCCACAATTCCATCAAAGGGCAGTTTGCTCAATTGACTAGAACGGAAATCAAATGCCACCCAAGTATTCAGTAGCATGAACAAAAACCACACGGGACTGCCCAAATATGCCATGATGCCAATGAACAAATGCGTCCGCGAGGCAAAGGGAAACTTCTTCGCAAAAACCAACCACATGTGCTGCAGGTTTCCTTGGCACCAGCGGCGATCGCGCTTCAAGTGATCGATCAACGTCGGCGGTGCTTCCTCATACGTTCCCTCGATGTCCCAAGCGAGCCACACTTCCCATCCTGCTTTGACCATTAATGCCGCTTCCACGAAGTCGTGACTAAGAATTTTTCCGCCAAAGGGCTCCTTTCCCGGCAGTGCTGGCAACTCACAAAATTCCGAAAATGGCCGCACGCGAATCAAGGCATTATGCCCCCAATAGCTCCCCTGACCCAACTGCCAGTAGTTCAACCCACGGATGAACAAGGGCCCATACAGGCGCATCGCAAACTGCTGCAGCCTCGTGAAAACGGATGTCCCTCGGATCAACTTCGGTGGCGTTTGTAATATACCAAGTCGCGGATGCGCTTCCATCGTCCGTGCCATTGTCACAATGTCACGCCCCTCCATCAAGCTATCCGCATCCAGCACCACCATCCCCTCATAGCGCCCACCCCAGGTCTTGATGAAGTCTCCAATATTTCCCGCCTTACGATTCTCATTGATCCTTCGGCGACGATAGAACACCCGACCAAATGCATTCAATTTCCGGCATAGATTCGTCCATGCCACCTCTTCTTCCACCCATAGCGACAATTGCGTCGTGTCACTCAAAAGGAAAAAATCAAATGCCTCTAGTTGCCCCGTAGCTTCGATGGAGCGAAAGATCGCCTCCACTCGCGCACAAACCTTGACGATATCTTCAT
Organism: Verrucomicrobiaceae bacterium; assembly: GCA_027487435.1. Lineage (GTDB taxonomy): Bacteria > Verrucomicrobiota > Verrucomicrobiia > Verrucomicrobiales > Akkermansiaceae > UBA956. The sequence continues at coordinate 62,330 of JAIYDP010000224.1, forward strand.
TGTACACCGGCATCACCACCGCAAAGCGGCGATCTAACTTCTCCTGCTTATCCCGCACCATCCGCGTCACCCGCACCGCTCGCCAGAAAAACAATCGATCCCATAACCCCAGCAGCGCGTGAAATGAACCCAATACCAACAAGCCATTCAGCAAGGAAAACACGATCAACAACAACACATGCGTCGCATGCCAACCCATTCGATAAAACAAATCTGCCAACCACAATGTCGCCAACACATTCGTTAGCACTACTACCCCAAAAAAACAAAAACGTCGCAGCCACGTACGCTGCGAACTGATCAACGCCTGCGCCGATGCCGGTGGAGCCGCCGCTGCATTACTTTCCGACCATACAAACGATTCAGGCTCGCGTGCGTCAGCATCCAGATCTTCTTGGGCGTCCTCGCCACTCGGTTTCTTGATTTCCATTCGTTCAGCCTTTCCATATCAACCATCCGATGGCCGTAATCCCGGATAAAATCGCCAAGGAAAAAAGCTTCTTCATCATGGGTCGCGTTTCCATCATCGTAAACCACTGCGCGGCACCACTCCCCAGCGCATTCAGCTCTAGCGGCCTTGGTGTCATCGTCAACGCGGCAAACTGCGGTCCCGCCGCCAAATACGAACTCTGCATCTTCTTCACAAACGGCTCCGGCCATGGTGCCTGCGCTAAAAAAACAGGCTGCCACTTCCCCGGCATATCTGCCAACAACAACGCCAACCTCCCCCGTGCCGCAAGACGATTGTCCTCAAGCTCCACGTTCAATACCCCAGAAGTCCAGTCCGCTACAGCCTTGAGCGTTTCCTCCATCGCTAACACCCTCGGCACCATCTCGGGCTCTCGTCCTTGGCGATCCGATGCACGAAACAAGATCGCTCGCACCATATCTGCTACCAGCAAGCGATTCTTCAATTGCAACGCACGCAAATAGCACTCCACAGAAATGTAAGCCTCTTCCCACTCGGCAAGCTCCATCTCCGTCATCGGACGAAGATTACTTATGGCTGAATTCGATATACCCATGTTTCTGTTAGATAGTCTTCCCCCTTCTTCAGGCAGCAACGCAATTCCGTAGCCCCCACTTCCGCCAGTTTGTCGCCCTGACCCTTTGGCGTAAATCGAAAACTTAGCCGCCAGCGACCATCGCTCATTTTCTGGATGTTCGTATGATTGACCTCAAGCTTTTCTTCAGCTTGCTTGGACATCTCCACAACAGCTGTTAATTCCTCCGCACTTGCTATATTTGCTAAGCCGCCGCCCTCAAATTCCACGATCACGGTGCGCTGCTCCGGCTCCCATTCATGCACTCCCGTGCGCGTCGCCACCACGATTCCCCCTGCATCTGCTGGATCTGCTCGCGATGTCCAGATTTGCCGATAAGTAAACTCATACCGCTGCCCTGGCACCGGCGTCACATCCGGCACCCACGTCGCTACAATGTTATCATCCAGTTCTCGATTGGTGGGAATCTCCATCAACATCACCTTGCCTTTGCCCCAGTCATTCGTCGGCTCCATCCATACCGATGGCCGTAAATCATACGCCGCCTCACCATCCTCATACGCCGCGAAACGTCGATCACGCTGCACCAATCCAAACCCCTTCACCCCATCGCCGTCCAGAAAACTGAACTCCAAACGCCCCGAATCATTCACTAACGGCCGCCAAACTCTTTCCCCGCTCGCCATGCGCACCGCGAGACCATCCGAGTCATGCACTTCTGGCCGGAAATCATCAAAACGACGCTTCGAATTCTCTCCGAACCAATACATGCTCGAAAGCGGAGCTACGCCAAATCGCTGAACCACCGTGCGCGGATACAACACCGCACGCACATGGACAACCGTGTCGTCCCCTGGTGTGATCGCAAACTCATACGCCCCACTGACCGAGGGACTATCCAGCAATGCAAAAAACTTCACCGACGGATCTCCCGACTTCGGCTTCTGTAGCCAATATTCACTGAAACGAGGAAACTCCTCTGCCCGACCTTCTGAACCTGTATCGATCGCCAACCCGCGAGCCGATAGCCCATAGCGCGTATCCTTCGACAAACAACGCCAATAACTCGCCCCCTGAAACACCGCCAGCTCATCCGTGGTGCCACGTCCGAAGTCCGTCATAAAACGAAAACCGGCAAATCCCGCATCGCCGCTATGATCCGTATTCTCGCCTACTAGCGCACCATAGGTGAAAAAATCCTTCGTAAAGCGCACTTCTTGCCGGTGCGTATCGGTAAACTCATGCAGCATCACCGGTTCCCGATAAATGTAACCCGGATGAAAAAACTGCGCACGAAACGTGTTCCCCACATCCCCCCACAAAGAAACCTCTGGGCGAAAGCGAATGTCGCGATACTGATCATACGTCAGAGCCTTCATCCATGCAGGCAAGGCCTCTTTGTCCACCGCCTTATAGGGTTCAGCCGCAAGAGCGCGAGCACGCTCCTCCACCTGAGCGAATGTCGTCTCCCCCCGCTCCCAAGCACCTGCCACACAAGGCAGAAAACATGGCATCAAAGCAAAAAATAAGCAGGTTTGTTTCATCGCTGAGAGAAAGCCTATGCTCCTCCCGCCCAATCGTCAAGATCGCAATCTCACACCGTCCGATGAACCCAAATGGCATGACCGACACGACATCTTTCATGTCACATACTCGGTGCCGAGTCGTGCAGAAATGTACAATTTTACCCTCGCCATCGCGCCGAGAATCTGCTCTTTTATCCACCATGATAGTGATACCATCACGCTCATATCTTTCTCCCCCCATCGCTCGCCATGCGCTTGCGACTCATCCCGATTCTCGCGCAGCCGCTTCGACCATTCTGGAAATCGACTTTCGCGCTCTGGAAATCGACTCAGCAACTCTGGAAATCGACTCGGCAACTCTGGAAATCGACTCAGCAACTCTGGAAATTGCCTCAGCAAGTCTGGAAATCGACTCAGCAAGTCTGGAAATCAACTCAGCAAGTCTGGAAATCAACTCAGCAGCACTGGAAATCGCATCATCTGATGCGGAAATTGATGCGCTAAGTCTGGAAATCGACCCTACAACTCTAGAAATGATTGATTTATCAAGCATTAACCCTTCTCCCCAAGCAAACACAAAGTAAAACCAACAACCAAAACCACAAAACCAATGAACGACAAACAAACCAATCACATCGGCACCGTCAAAGCCTGCATCCGTCTGGCAAACCTTCAAGAAAACCGAGCCGTTTGGGACGGGAAACCGCCGCTGGCCTTTAAAGCCGACCTCGCCACCCTCACCACCGACTGCGCTACCGCCGAAGAAATCGCCGCCCGCGCCAACTCCGCCGCCAAAGGTTACGCTGACGCGAAAGAAGAAGCCGAAGACAAGCTCGAAAAGGCCTGTTTCAAAACCGCTCGCGCCCTCGCTAGCTTCTTCAAAAAATCCAGCGACCTCGCCCGCCTCGCCAAAGTGGACTACAAAATCGGCTACTACCAAAAACTCCGCGATCAGCACCTCATCACCGCCGCCACCGATCTCATCACCATCGGCACCGCCGCCAGTAGCGAGCCTGGCGCTACCGATCGCGGTGTCACGCCCGCCCTCATCGCCCAACTCCAAACCGCGCTCACCGCCTTTACTGGCGTGGATGCCGCGCCCCGCACCGGCATCGTCAGCCGCAGTGCCTTCAACCTAGAATCCGCAGTTGAAATAGAATCAAGTTCAAATTAACCACTGATTTGACTGATGAAAACTGATTTTTTCTTTCTCTATCAATGACTTGCAAAGATTTCCAGCCAACGAACTTCATTCACCCAATGGGTGAAAATCTACTGAGCCTCATTGCCTTTATTTATCAGTAAAATCAGCGAAATCAGTGGTTCTAACTGCCGAATTTAGGTTCAAGAAAGAACTCGAAGCCAAAGTTGACGATCTCATGGAACAACTCGAAGACCTCGACGACCTCGTCATCCAGTTCGACTCCACCCCCGCCGGCCTCAATTTCATCGCCGCCTGGCGCCAAGCCCGCATCATCGTCGATGCCGGCCACGGCCCCGCCAAAGACGAGCCAACGCCTCCCCCAGCCCCCACCGCGTAAGTATGAGATAAAAACATCGCGCCTCACAATCCCGCCCGCCCACCGGTGGACGGGATTTTTTTAGCTACTAGCCACGAAGTTCAATCGCCTAAATTCAATTCGCCAAAGGCTTGATGATGAGGAATTTCGAACGAAAGGATTTGAAAGCGTGGCGGAGACATGGAGTGAATGAGACGAAAGACAGCTTCACATTTCTTGTCTGCGGTCAGATAATGGGTGATAGCATCTGTCACGTCCGCTTGTGCGAACATTTTTGTGTCATTGGGGATGATCACACGTTGGGTGATTTCCTTTGGAATTTGATCGCGCTGGGAAAAAACCGTCGCGGCGAACTCACCGGCTTTTTGGGCATGATCGATGTTGAAGGGAATCACGCGCAAGTAACGCATCGGCAGGTTCTCGATCTTGTCCCTCACCGCGTATTCGGCCAGAGCGATGGTGGAAACGTAAATCCGATGATCTCCCTCCAACAGGTGCTTCAAGTATCCCCGCGCACGGGCGTGAAGCGGGTCCTGCGGCTGACACAAGCGGATCAGAAAACCCGTATCGCAGAGGACTCCGAGCTTATCGTGGATTTTAGGCATGCGCACCTCCCCGGATTCCCTCTAGCCACTCGTCCGCATTGGTGATGCCTTCCCAAGCGGGGGCGGCTTTTTTCAGCAAGCCGTCCAGATAGGACTCGGAAAATTCCATGTCGTAATCCAAGAGATCAACGAAGGTCAGCGAATTCCGGTCCATCTCAAAGGTTTGCATGTTCTGCTTTCCGGTGACCCGCAGGCCAAATTTCTTGTAAAGTAGGTTCTTGTCCGCGTCGCGCAAGTAATCCTTTTCCGTCGCAATCCGCAGTGTGCCGAATTCCTCCGTATCCAGATGGATGTTCGGGTTGCTCTTGCCACCGGCATTCGTCAGCTCGCCATACAGGTAAAACTCGGCATCCACCCAGAGCTTGGCGTTGCGCAGATAGTGGGTCGTCCGGTCGATCTTGAGCTTGCCCTCGTGGGCGCTGATGGTCACCACGTAGTCCTTTTCCACGGCAAGGTATTGCAGTCTCTCGATGGCAACCGCACTACGTTCATGGAGGAAATCGATCTGCCCCTGTGAATGAATCTGCGTCAGCACAGCCCCGAGACCGATGACGCTCTGCATCACCGACCGGAACTTGTGCCGCACCGATCCCTCCACGATCTCGTAACTGATCAACGGGCGTTGCGAACGTTTCTCTGCGGGAAACAAGAGGCGAGAGACCTGGGATAACACCTCCCGAATCTCCTCAATATCCACCAGCGCGGGCGTCAGCGCCTTCGCGCCGACCCTTCCTTCGATCCTGATTTCGATGTCACCTAGTGCGTCCATGATGGGTTAAGCTTACTTGTTTCAGAGTTCAATTTCAATCGGCAAAACAACTTTCTGATCTTTGGCGTTTCCAAGGGAGCGGCAGGCAAGTGACCAGAATTAGTAACGGTTCTGAACAATGACTGCCCCCTAACCATCAAGAAATCTCGACAAACGCAATTCTTTTTGAATAATGAGGCCGTAATATGAATACCGACATTCCGTTAATTCTGATGAAGCAGAAGGAACAGGCTATCGAAGCACTGACCGAAGATCAATTCAGAGATCGTTTGATACGACCATTGTTTCTTAAGAAAGATTTTACTCATGGTGAAGAGATGTGTGGCTCAGATGAACAGGGAAAAGATTGCTATTTTACAATTGTCGACCAAATGGGCGTTGAAATGATTTATGCAGTGCAGACTAAGGCTGGCAATTTAAATATGGCATCCATTGCTAGCAAGGCATTGACGTCACATGATCGACTATTTCGATGATTAGAGTATCTGGGTTCTATCAATATTTTATAAATTTACATTGTATTTCATTTCATTCAACCCCCGCAGACTGTTCACGATCTTCATCGTTTCAAGGCTCACTCGCGTCACTCCTTTTAGGAGATCGACAGTGTTGCGGGGGGGGTGTGTTCTTTGCACCAGTCGTTCGGGTCGTTTTTGATGCCGCTGGCTTTGTCGATGGTGATTTGGTAGCGTTCGAAGCACCCCGCCATGTGGCGGTTGTTGAGCGCTTCCTCGCGGAACTGGGCGAGGATGTCATGGATCGTTTTTTCAGACATGTATGAGCGTAAAACTAAAGGAAAGCGGGGGATGGTAAAGGATAAATGATGTTGTGTGTGTGGAAATTTTAGCGGAGATTTTGGGGTGGCATATCTTTTTCTGCGCAAATGGAAAATACTCCTCTCACCAAACAATGTCCGCCGTGATGGGGCGGTGGTCGGAGCCTAGGTCGGGGGCGATGTGGAAGCTGCGGCAGCTCATGTTTTTTCCGCGATAGAGAATCCGATCGATGGGGATGGTCACCAGGGGATTGCTGCGCATCCATGTTGCTCCGGGAGATTTGCCGCGACTGGCATCAAGCAGTTGCGCTCGTTCTAGCGGTCGTGACATTTTGCTCCAGCGGGTAGCATTGAAATCACCGACGACGATGACTCGCCCGCTTTGCTCTTCGACCTTGCTTGCTAAGATGGCGAGGCTCTCCTCAAGCGCACGGGCATAAGACCGAGACAGCGGTGGTAGTGGGTGCATGCCGAAGAATGCGACATCTCCATTGGGTGTATCGAGGTGAGCGATCAGCAAGGGATATTCACGATGGCTACAGTTGACGATCTCATGGCGGGTGATGGGGAATTTCGAATAGAACGCAAAGCCCGTTTTCTCTTCTATGGAATACGGATAGCTTCGGCTCAAGGGCTGAAGCGCCCTTGCCCATTTGGTGGTGGTTTCGGAAAAATAAATGCAATCCGGCTGGGATTCGCGAACCCAACGCAGGGCGTCTTCATGGCGTTCGTTAAAGACCAAAACATTGTACGATGCCACGCGTATGGGTGTTGCGGATGATGCGGCTGTCGTTGGTGGAAAATAGGATGGGGCAATTCTAGCGAGCGGGAGCAGTAGGAGAAGCGCGACGATTTTCGCCTCGCGGGTGGCCCGGATGGCAAGGAGGATCACCAAGCAGAAGGATAAGAAGCCGAGGTATTGAAACTGGAAATGATTGAAGAGATCGAAGAACCAGAAGGCTCCACCGCCGAGCAAGCCGATGACGGGAAACAAGGCGGCAAAGCAGGCGAGACGTAACATCAATTGTCGGGGTTTGGGGAGAAAGATGTTGCGCCAGTTCATGGAGGGCAAAGAGTAGTAAGCAAATTCCGTCCGTGTCAATGGTCTGTTGCCTGCACGCCATTGACGTGCATGATTTTGTGGAATCGGGGATTTTCTTTTGTTTTTCGGCTGCTAGCTTAGGCGCATGGCTTTTCCCATTCGATCCGCTGCTGTGCCCACATTGGGCGTTTTTGTCTTTGCTCGCATCCTTGATAAAATCCGTCTTGATTCCGCGGGTCAATTGCCAGCGGGGTATCACGTCGGCATCATCGAGGGCAAGCGCACGTTTGATGATCGGGTGTGTCGGTTCCTGGGCGTTGCGTTTGCCGATCTGCGCCAGCGAACCTTGGAGGGTGGGAGCGATGAGGAGGTGATGGAGTGGTGTTTCGCGCAAGGTCGCAGGCCAGATGCCGAGCAGATCGAAATTTGGAATGGCTTCATGCAAAAGCGCGGCTGGAATGACGCGGCGGCAGCGGGCTTGGCTCAGCAAAAAATTGATGCGGGACTGGGGCATCGCGATGACATTCAGACGTTTTTTGCTTTGTTTGATGCGGAAGAAGGTCGTACCGAGAAATGATGAAATCACGCTTGCTAGTCCAGATTCGAGAGGAATTGCGCGCGCGCTTGCTGCGGTTGAGCAAAGCGGCGATGGAGGCGCATGCCGCAGCGACTGATGTAGGAAGCAAGGCGGAGAGCAAATATGATACACGCAATCTGGAGGCATCCTATCTGGCAACGGGGCAAGCGCGCATGGTCGAAGAACTTGCCGAGTCCGTGCGATTGTTCGAGGCCTTCGAGCTACGAGCGTATGCTCCGACTGACGCGATCGAAATGGGAGCCCTGGTGCAGACGAAGATATCCGGTCATCCGGCATGGTTTTTGTTAGCTCCGTGTGCAGGAGGGCTCGAAATCAACTGCGAGGGATGTGAGGTCACGATCCTTTCACCAGCGAGTCCGCTGTTCCAGCAACTCCATGGCAAGCGCGTGGGCGAGAAAATCGATCAACCAAACTTGTTGATTGTTGGCTTGTCGTAATGGCTCGCTTCTTCGGGCTTGTCAAAGATGGGAAATACGACACATTTTCGCGCATGAAAGATTTGCTTGTGGCGATGACTGTTATGATCGCTCCCCTCGGAGCTGTGGATCATGGGCCGATGGTGCAATGGTTTCAAAATCCATGCCATGAGGCGGAAATTCGCTGGGTGGAAGAATCGGATCCAAGGGCGAGCGCTGCATACTCGGTGGGCTATCGCCAGACAGGCGAGGCGGAATATCGCTGGCAAGCGGCGACCAAGCAGGCGTTTGCGACAACACGCAGCCAGGTCTTTGCTGCCAGCTTGCAAGGACTCATGGCAGACTCGTTGATCGAATTTGCGATTCGTCAGGACGGTAAGCAAGCAGTGGAGGGATCATGGAAATTCCGCACGGCACCTGCGACGTTTCGCCCGATGCATTTTGTCATCGGTGGCGACATGTACCATACGCGGCCATTGCTCGATGCGATGAATGCCAACTGCGGCAAGCAGGATCCGCTATTTGCTGCGCTCGTTGGTGATCTGGCATATTCGAATGATCAGGAACCGAAGCGTTTTTATGAGTGGGTTGATTCATGGAAGAAGCTTGCCGTAGCGCCCGATGGACGTTTGATCCCGATGGTTGTATGCATCGGCAACCATGAAGTTCGTGGGCATGAATACACTCCAGAAGAGGGCAACCCGGGAGTAAAGGCAGCGAAAGAATTTTATTCGTTGTTTCGCATGGCGAAAAATGACAAGCGTCCCTTGAGTTCTTACACGATTGATTTTGGCGATTACCTGAGCCTTCAGTTGCTGGACTCTGGGCACACGCAAACCATCTCATCGCAGAAGGAGTTTGTGAAAAAATCGTTAGAAGAACGGCAGCAACGGCGGTTCGTTTTTAGTGCGTATCATCGCCCTGCGTGGGGAACAGGTTGCAAGCCTGACGCCAAAGAAATTCAGCAGGCATGGACTCCCTTGTTCGAAAAGTATGGCGTGGATGCGGTGTTTGAGCACGATCATCATACCTACAAGCGCACATGGCCATTGATTGCGGGCAAACGTGACGATGCCCGCGGCGTGCCTCACCTAGGCGATGGCGCATGGGGTGTGGAAGTGCGCAAGCCGACTCCCGAGGAGCTTGCCAAACGACCTTGGGTCGCAAAACAAGCTGCGTTGAATCATTTGATCCGCGTCGATCTGCGCGTGGATGGCTTCACGACCGCAGCAAAAACGGCCGATGGCAAAACCTTTGATGAGGCGAAATACCCTCTCCGCCGCTGAGGTGGGTTGCGTTTACTTCCGCTTAGGGGCATCGGTGCGAAATGGCACCGCGGGCAAGCCTTCGCGGTTGCTGAAGTTCGTTTGTGGCGCGAAGGACCATGCATAGCGGACATTGGCTGGCTCGGGCACATCCGGTGAATGGACGATGACTTGCTCTCCTTGGATCATAGCTGTAGCGGGAAAATATTTGCCGTTTTTGCCAGCGATGGTGAATTCTGTTAGAGCTTGATCTATCGGCATGAGACCTGAGCCGATGTGATCAAAGGAGAGCATGGCACGATCTCCTTCGATGTTCATTTTTTGGAAAAGTGGGCCTGAGGATTCGATTTTTTCGCCGTAGCTAAGCGCGCGGGCGGCAACAGCGAGTCGCTCGCCGACAGGTTTTTTGCGGGTCGGATGAATGTCCTTGGGGTTGCCGACATCGGTGGTTACGACGAGCGCGGTGTTGGGAGTGTTTTGCCAGATTTGCATTTGCGCCTCACGGAAACTTGGGTGAGTGGATTGAAATGAGGCGAGTTGCACAAACAGAAAGGGCATATCTTTTCCCCAGACCTTGCGCCAGTCGGCAATCAGCGCGGGAAGCAACTTGGTGTAGGCCGCGCCTTGGCCAGAGTTGGCCTCGCCTTGATACCAAATGACACCGCGCAGAGCGAAGGGCTGCAAGGGAGCGATCATGCCATTGTGGAGTGCGCTCGGGCAATCGTGGCAACGTTTTTTCGGGCGCTCCCAAGCGGTGCCGTCGGCCTTGGGTTTGCTGCGCTGGAATTGGTAACGGCGGTAGGCAGTCGCGATGGATGCAAATTCTTCCGCGCTGGTTTTTTTCCAGTCTTCGATTTGCTTTGTCGCTTGGCCGATGGATGTCAGTGTGGAGGTAGGCATCCAAGTCTCGATGCGTGTGCCGCCTACGGAGCTAATGAGCAGGCCGATGGGGACGTTTTGGGTTTTTACTAAATCGCGAGCGAAGTAGTAAGCCACAGCCGAGCATTCACCAACGGTGTGGGGCGAGGTGATTTTCCATGAGCCTTTGACCTTGGTGGCTGGGCGTTGGGAAAATTGCTCGCCTACTTGGAAAAAGCGCAGGTGGGGATGATCCGCGGCGGCAATTTCTGCGGCAGCGTTTTCTACTCCGCTCATGCGAAAAAACAGATTCGACTGACCTGAGCAAAGCCAAACATCGCCGATAAGAACACCGGAAAGCGCGATTTTGTGATCATCCATCGCGGAGGATATCGAAATTACTTGCTCGGTAAATGAGGCAGGCAAGGGATCGAGTGTGATGAGCCAATTACCAGCTGCATCGGCTTTGGCGGTTTTGTTTTGCCCGGCAAATGCAAGCGTGATGGTATCGCCATCGTCTGCCGTGCCCCAGATGGGGATAGGTCTATCGCGTTGAAGCACCATTTGATCGGTGAAAAGGCTCGCCACATGGAGATGCGCAAACGTTGGCAAAGAGGAGATGAGCAGGCTCAGTGGAGCGAAAAGGTAGCGGAAAAAATGTTTCATACGAATGTTAGCGGAAAAAATGGTCGAGAGCTTCGATTACGCCGTGGCTATGATCTTTCTGACAAATGTAGCCTTGGGTTCTACCCACGTGGCGAATCACGTCCGTAACAGCATTGGCGGGACAGGCTCGGTATTGAGCCACAGCAGCATCGAGCATTTCTAGGTCGTTATGACTATCGCCGATGGCAAAAACCTGCTCGGCTGATAGACCTCGAAGGCGTGCGACTTCTGCAAGTGCGCTTCCTTTTTGAAAATTTTTGTGGCCGAAGCGCAGATAGATGGTGCTACGTTGCCAGCCAAGATCGGGATACTTGCTAGTCATTTTTGTGACTTCGCTCACGATCCAATCCATTTCCTCGGAGGTTCGGGAAATGATGCCGATGGAACCTCCCTCTTCTTCCATCCACTGAGCGCCGGTGTGGTTGCAAATGTGTTCACGGACCTCTTCGAGTGTTAGATCCGCCATGCGGAAGACCATTTCAACTTCGTCGTTGCAGCGCTGGTTCCAGTCGCGATGGCTAACGAATTCTCCTCGATGGTTAGGGAAAAAGATTTCGCGTTCACAGACGACGGCAAAGTCTGGCAAGAAGGGGAATTTTCCATCCGCAAATCCATGAACCAGGTGCGGCATGGAGCGGCCCGTGTTGATTCCCCAGAGTGCTCCGCGAGATTCGCGCAAGTGCTGCAATCGCGAGAAGAAGGCAGGATGAATCGTCGGTTCCGCAGCGGGATCATGCAAAGTGCCATCAAAATCAAATGACAAAAGCAATCCAACAGATGCTGGCAATGGTAAAGGTCGCACGCTCTTGAATAGCGGGGCTAGCCACTTCTGGCAAGTCTCTCGTGAAATATACTGCCGAGTGCTACGTTCTATGGCTCATGGCGGCTTCTTCTAGGTAGATGATGTAGGGCGAGTCACTGCGGGGCGTTTGGTGATTGCGAATGGCGCGGTGCTTTTGGTGGTTTCATCCTTAGTTGATGTTGCTCAATTTGGGCGGAAAATGATTGATTTTCCATGGTTTGCAAGCGTTGCATCATGTTTTTTGGGAGGCTGGAAAGTCCTTGCAAGTGTTACATGGCATTTTTGGGAGGCAAAAAGGTGCATGCAAGGCTTACAAGGGGTTCGCAAGGAGCTGGCGAAGGCTCTGCAAGGCTTGCAAAGCGTTTTTCGGGAGGCAAAAATGATGTTGCAAGCCTTGCAGAGAGATTTTTAGGAGGCAAAAATGATGCTGCAAGCCTTGCAGGGAGATTTTTGGGAGCATGGAGACTGCATGTAAGGCTTGCAGTGACTTGCGCGGCTCCGTGGACATGCCATGTAACATCGGATTTGGCATTTCTGTTAGAGGGAAGGAATGGGTAACAGTGTTCTCGTAAGGATATTCGGGGAAATAGGGAGTCGCAGCATTCTGCTGCGACTCCTTAGGGGTGGAGGCTGTAAGGATGTTTGGGACGCGAAGCGAGCGGAGGCGGGGAGATCGGGGGATTTAGTCTTCGGCTTTGGCTTGGATGGTGATGGTGGCGGCGCTGTCGCTGGTGAGATATTGTTTGGCGAGCGCATTGATTTCCTCGACGGTGATGCTGCTGTAGTCGGCATCGCGATTGCGTGCGAAGTCAAGGGTTTCGGGTTTTTCTTGGCTACGGGAGAGCACGTTGCCGAGCCAGTAGGTGTTATCGCGGCGAGATTTTTCTAGGGTTTTTAATGTTGGCTTGAGCGCTCGATCAAGCTTGTCTTGGGTGATGCCTTCTTTGCCGATAGTTTCGCCGACAGTGCGGATGACGGTGGCAAGTTTCTCGATGTCTTCGGGTTTGCCTACGGACATGGCGCTGAGATAAGCGAAGCGCTCTTGTGCTTCTGAGCCATCGACTCCGGCGTTAGGGCTGTAGGATGCGCCGAGTTTTTCGCGGATTTCTTCGCGCATGCGGTCGCTGAGAACTTCGGCAAGGATGTTCATGCGGCGCATTTCTTTTTGGTTGTTGCGTAGGGATTTGATGGGCCAATTGACAGTGACGATGGCTTGTGGGACTTTGCTCGAGTAGGTGGTGTCTTTCCGCACGGGGGAGGCAGGCAGCGTCATTTGGCGCTCGCTGGTGAGATCCGGTGCGGCGAGCTTGCGGGCAGGAAGTGCGCCGATGGTTTTGAGGAGCAAAGGAAGGAGCGTTTCTTTGGTGATGTCGCCGACGAAGCTTAGCTCCATGGGGGCTGATTGGAGGTACGGATTCAGCCAATCGCTCACGTCAGTTGCGGTGTAGGTTCCGAGGCGTTCCACGGGTGGCATCACGAAGCGTGGGTCTTGGTTGCGCATCCATGCTTCGATTTCGGCAGTCGGGCCGGCGGGCGTATGTTTGAGTTGTTGTGCGATCATGGGCAGTGATCCACGCAATTGGCGTAGCGCTTCTTCACGGTAGCCGGGGTCAATGAGTGAGGCGCAGAGAAGTTGTAACTCAAGCTCGATGTCCTGCGGCGTCGTCTTTCCAGAAATCGTGAATTCGTCTTCGCCGAGGCTTAGACCAATGCCGACATTTTTTCCCGCAAGGAGCTGCTCCAGTTCATCGGTGCTATGTTTGCCGAGCCCGCCGCTGTTGTAGAGTTGGGAAGCGACGATGGATAGCCCGGGTTTGTTTTTTGGCATGGTGAGGATGCCACCTGGGATGCGGGCGACGAGGCTGATGGTGTTTTTCTGGAAGTCGGTGGTCTTGATGTTGACCTTGATGCCGTTCGAAAGGGCGAACTGCTGGATGCCGAGATCCGCGATTTCTTTTTCTGCGGTGATGGTGCCGGGTGTGCCAAAATCGGTGTAGGCAAAGTCCTGCGTTTTACGATTTTCTGGTGGTGCTACTTTGGTGCTGGCAGATTGTTGGTAGAGTGCGAGAAGCTCTTTTTCGGCATTTTCTGCGAGATTTTTGCCGCTGAGCACAAGGTGGTAGCCGTCGTCGAGCCAGTATTGTTGAAACGACTTGAGGCAGGTCTCGGCATCGATGGTTTCGAGGGCTGTTTCGACGATGGCGAGATCTTTTTCTGGTGTGGAAAATACCGAGTCGTCATTGATGGACTGCGCTAGAGCGGTGGCGAGGGCATCGGATTTTCGAGAGGCAGCAGATTTTACGGCCTGTTGGTAGGAATTTCGGACATTTGCCTTGGCCTCCGCGAGTTCGGCTTCGGTGAAACCGTGAAGTTTTGCGCGGCGAAATTCTTGCTCCAGTACGGCGATGGCATTTTGCCAGTTGTCGTCTTTGGCGGTGACTTCGATGCTGCCGAGATCTGCGAAGTTGAACAAAGGACTGCGTGAGGAAGATCCAGAAAGGATTGTGGCATTTTCGGCTTTGGTGAGTCGGTCCAAGCGGCGGTTCAGCATGCTGTGTGCCAGAGCAAGAGGAAGGCGTTGCGTGCGCACTTCCACGGTATCGGGTTTCTTTTCATAAGGTCGGATGCTGAGCAGTGAAACATCTGTGCTGGTAAGTTCTTTGTCGGTAAAAACGGCAGGCTTGATTCCTGAGATGATGTCAATCGCGCCGAGGTCGGGATCGTTACCCGGTTGCTCGGGGTTTTTCAGGGAAGAAAAGGTCGCTTGGATCGTTTCCTCGACCTTGGCTGGATCGAGGTCGCCAACGATAATGAATGTCATGCGTTGCGGGGTGTAGTAGCGGCTATAGAAATCAACAAAACGCTCGCGCGGTGCAGATTTGATGACCTTTTCGGTGCCGATGGGGAAGCGTTGGGGAATGAGGGAGTTGGGGAGAAGTTGGGAAAATTGCTTTTCCATCATGCGGAATGAAACACTATCGCGGCTGATTTTTTCCGAAATGATGACACCGCGCTCTTTGTCAATCTCATCGGCTTTCAGAAGCGCGCCATCGGCAAAGTCTCGCATCACGGTGTAGCAAAGGTTGACAGTGTCTTGTTGCAAGTCTGGAACGTCCAGCATGTATACGGTTTCATCGAAGGATGTGTAGGCATTGACGTGGGCGCCAAAACCAATGCCTAAGCGTTGCATGCGAGGCACGAGATCATCAGGGCTGAAGTTCTTTGAGCCATTGAATACCATGTGCTCCAAGAAGTGGGCGACTCCACGTTGGTCATCTTGCTCCATCAGAGATCCTGCTGCGATATGCAAACGCATCGATATGCGGCCTGGAGGTTCGGCGTTGGGGTAGATCATGTAACGCATGCCATTGGCCATCGAACCAAAAACCGCCTTGGCGTCTGCGGGGATATCGGAGGATTCATGTGGCCACGGTTTCGCATGGCCTGTCGCTATGGTGGCTCCAGCTTTGACGGTAGGAATGGCGTAGCTTAGAGATTTTTTCGTTGCAAAGAAGGAAAAATAGGCAGCTACACCTACGGCAAGCAGAACTAAAGCAATGGGAATGTTTCGCATATCGCTAGAATTCACGACGATCCGCTCTCTTACAATCGGAATTTTTTCAAAGATGAAAAAAAACCTAAACTTTGATTGTCAAAACGCGCGATCTGTGATGAATTTCCTCTCCCTGATACAGAGTCATCATGCGCGCGTGGCGGAATTGGTAGACGCGCTAGATTCAGGTTCTAGTAGGAGCAATCCTGTGGAGGTTCGAGTCCTCTCGCGCGCATCTTTGTCAGGAGGAAAACTACACAACTTGGTTTTCCCAAGGAAGCAAGAGAAATGGAAATCGATTTCTCGTCTGCAAGCGACTTGACGTAAGAGAGTAGCGATTCTCGCCAACGTGAAGAGAAAAAGCAAAACAAGACAAAATACATGAACCAATTTCTACTCCCCTCCCATCTTGAGCTGCAAGTTCTCTCCGTGCTCTGGTATTCTGGGCCATCGACCGTTGCGGCTGTATGCGAATCGATGCCCGATGGAAAAGAGCGAGCCTACACGACCATTTTGACAGTGCTGCAAAATTTGGAAAAAAAAGGCCACATCCACAAGGAGCAGTCGGCAAGGGCGTATGTCTATGAAGCGGCCCATCCCAAGAATGTGGTGCTTGCTGAGGTGATTGAGGAATTTGTGTTGAATGCCTTTGGCGGCCGTTTGTCGGATGCGATCCTTGCATTATTGGCCACAGGAGTACTATCTGCCGAGGAAAAAGCCAGCATCCAAGCCTTACTCAATACCACCAAAACGCGAGCGGCGAAACAACCAAAAGGAAAGGTCGATACGACCAAAAAAAGCAATGCTGACGTCGAGAAAAAGCCTCTCTCAGCCAAGAAAAATGCCAAAGCTCGCCTCAAAAAGTGACGGTCTTCCCATGGCCTGCATTGAGCGGAAACATAGGCAAAACAAAGGTCTTGCCAGTCGCCATTTATTCGATACGCTACAGTCATGCGTAAATTGTATGTGCTAACTCTAGCGATTGCTTGTCTCACGAAAGTTCAGGCTCAGCTGTATGCGAATTTCACGACGAATGTAGGAAACTTCACCTGCGAATTATTTTATAAAGAAACTCCGCGCACTGTCGGAAATTTTGTGACTTTAGCAGAAGGCACACGCCAGTGGCTGGACTCACGAACCGGAATCGTTTCCACCACCAAGCCGCCGCAGCCGTTTTATGCGAATATGGTATTTCATCGCATTATCAACAACCCGGATTTCAAGATTGCACAAGTGGGGTCAAAAAATGGACAAGGCACCGACGGCCCTGGATATACGTTTCCTGACGAAATGCGAGAGTCTGTGCCATTGTCCTACAAGTTTGACCAACCGTATCTTCTTGCTATGGCTAACGCCGGTTTTAACACGAACGGCAGTCAGATTTTCCTAACCGGAAATGCCATACCTGGGCTGGACGGCAAACATACGGTATTTGGAAAAGTGACCCAAGGCACGGACGTTGTCGATTTGATTCTAGCACAAATTACAGGAAACAATGTCATCCCGCCGTCACAGACGATTACCCTGCAAAGCGTGACCATTCAGCGCGTGGGTAGGGATGCAGAGCGTTACAGACCTACATCGCAACGTCTTCCTGTCGTTTCGGTGCCAAAATTCAAAGTGGCTCCCGCCCCTGCTCCAGCAGTAAACACCAACCGATACGCCTTTACGCAGCCTCAGCGCAGTGAATTCCGCTGTCATGCGAGCATCAAAGCGGATCTCTCTGAATGGATTCGCGTTGAGCCGCGTTGGCTTGGTGCTCCCTACATGCTGCGTTCGTACGATCTGCAATACGGCAGTACCCCGATTACAGGCTTTCGTCCTGCTTTAATCCGCTACGACTATCGGGATGTGCTATCGCCAGGTAGTTTTGCGGGGCAAATGATTACCATGGAAAATGCCGATGGAGTCTATGTATTTCGCCTCCCACGAACAGGGCCTGCGGGCTTCACATTTACAGGTCCAGGAGTCGCGGATTCTGTAACCGGAGTAACGACGTTTCCCGCGCCAGTCACAGGGACGATTACTGGGGTTGAGGTTTACACGGAACCCTATCGTGGAGTGCTGCGTTTCGCTCTTAGCAATCAGCAAGTGGTGCGCATGACGATGGCCTTCGACAGTAAGGTCAAAACTACGATCCGTGGTCGATGCACGAGTGAAGTTGCTGCGACAGCGCTGAGCAATTTCATCCAACCCGGCGGTGACAAAGGATATTCGATGGTGCCGATTCGTTAATCATCCATGATGGAAGCTAGGTCATGGCACGATTTTTCGCTGGAAGAACTCCAGATGATGTTAGCTGCCGATGGGGTAAATCCGCTCCACGCCAAGCCCCTTTGGCGAGCATTGCATGGCCTAGCAGTGACGGATCTTTCGTGTAGCAAGTCGTTTCAGCCACCCTTGCGACGCTGGGTCACTAGCAAGCAGGAAGAAGGCTGGTATCTCGATCTCCCCGAGGTCGTGCAAGAAACCCATAGCTCCGATGGGCTGACGCGCAAGTATTTGCTGCGCTTGAACGATGGGCAAACCATCGAGACCGTTTTGATGGGATACGATGGAAGGCATACTGCTTGCGTGAGCTCCCAAGTGGGATGTGCCATGGGTTGTGTCTTTTGTGCCACAGGACAAGCAGGGTTTACCCGCCATCTTCGCACCGGTGAAATTCTCGCGCAAGTTCTCCATGTCCAGCGTGTGCTACGCAGCGAAGGCAAGCGAGATTTGCGCAACCTCGTGCTCATGGGCATGGGGGAGCCGTTGCATAATTATGATCCCGTCATGAAAGCTCTTGCCACCCTAGTGGATCGGCGCGGCTGTAGTCTTTCGTCGCAACGCATCACCATCAGTACCGTGGGGCTTGTGCCCGCGATCCTGCGCATGGCAGCTGAGAAACGTCCTTACAATCTTGCACTGAGCTTGCATGGATCTAACGAAGAAGCGCGTGCGTCCTTGATTCCTGTTGCGAAAAAATGGCCGTTAGATCAGCTCATGGAGGCCTGCCGAACCTATGACCGCAGCCTAGGCAAGCGCATCTTCATCGAGTGGACACTGATTGCCGGGAAAAACGATAGCGCCGAAGTTGCTCATGAGCTTGTGGATTTGCTAAAAAACATCGACGTTCACATCAACCTCATTCCCCTTAATCCCACGCTTGGCTACGCTGGCGCGGCGAGCGGACATCATGATGCGATACGTTTTCAGAGGATTCTCCGCAATGCAGGCTATGCTTGCACCTTCCGCCAACGACGGGGCATTGATGTGGGAGCCGGCTGTGGCCAATTGCGCGAGGTGATCAAAAAGCGCAGTCAGAGTAGAAGCGATGAATCCTCACTCACCGCGGTAAAGGCGTGATCCTTTGACATATTTTTCCGCCCAATTCTTGATCTTTGCTTGTTCCTCAAGGTCGAGTGTTTTCACTACCCGCGCAGGTGAGCCAAGAACCAGCGAGCCAGGTGGGATCACCGTGCCGCCCGTGACTAACGCTCCCGCACCGATGATCGAACGCTCACCAATGACCGCGCCATCGAGGATGATTGCCCCCATGCCGATCAGAACCTCATCCTTGACGGTGCATGCATGCAAGATCGCGCTATGCCCGACAGTGACCAATTCCCCCACATAACAGCCGAAATTGTCAGCCAAATGAATCACCGCATTGTCTTGCACATTGGAGCGTGGACCGATGACAATCTCATTGATGTCACCGCGTAACGTGGCATGAAACCAAACACTGCTACGCTCATGGATCGTCACTCGACCAATCACGTCGGCGCTGGGAGCGATGTAGCAACTTTCGTGAATCTGTGGATGGTGTTGGAGAAATGACTGAATGGCCATAAGCGGAAGCTAGCGTGTTTCTGTGGCTCCAGCAAGATGCTTTTGCCCTTTACATCTTCGTTTGCTAGCTCTTGAATCATCTCTGATATATGCACGCATTTTGGAGAACGATATTCTTGGCATTCATGCTTCCGCTTGCGGGTCAAGATGTGGCTCGTGCTGCCGAAAAACCAGAAGCTACACCTGCGGCAGAAGCTCAGCCGAGCGCGCTTGATGCACCAGCACCGGTGGAGATCCCGCCAGCTCCGCAATTGGTGCCTCCCGCGCAACCTGATAACCCGCACGAACTCTCGTCAAAAATGCCCGAGGGTGTGGACATTCGAATCGATGGCGCGCTTACGCCGATGGATGGGAGCATGAAAAAATTCAAGGTTGGTGGGCCGATCCGCTTGAAGACCAATCGTGGCGAAGAGGTCTATGCGAACCATGCCACGCTGGATCTAGAGAAAAAAATCTATACGCTCTACGGCGACATCAGTGTCTATCTTGGTCCCTTGCTCCAGCGAGGCGATCGCGTGGTGTATGATTTGGCAACTGGCACATTAGATACCTCAAAGCTCTCTGCTAGCTATGATCCAGTTCTTTTGGAATCTGGGACCTTTTCTGCGCAGAAAGATGCCGATGGCAATACCATATACACGTCCTATGATTCCGGCATCACCACGCACGATGTCGAAAAGCCAAACTACTGGCTGCGCGCCGGACGCACGCGTTTTTTTCCGGGAGAAAAGATTGTTTTCAATGACTTACGAGTGATCGTTGGCGACACCCAAGTATTCTGGTTGCCATATTTGAGTCAGCCATTGAATTCCGAGTTGGGTTATCGTTTTGTCCCAGGAGGCAGAACCAATTGGGGATTTTTTATGCTGAACTCCTACGGCATCATGCTTGGAGACACCAACACACCAGGTGCCACAGACCCGTGGCTGCTTTCCAAATGGCATGTGGATGTGCGCAGCAGTCGCGGCATCGGTATGGGTGTTGATTTGTTTGATACGAGGGTGGAGCAAAAAGAAAATTTTGGCTGGTTGAAATTCTACTTCACCCACGATCTCGATCCTTCGTTAGGGCGTTCAGGAATTCCTCGTGGACCAGTAGATCCGACTCGTTACAGAACCCAGTTCCAATATCGAATGCCACTCTCGTTCTCTGACAGCAATCCGAATGCGGAATATCATTTAAACTACGACCTCCACCTCCTTAGTGATAATCATTTGCTAGAAGACTTTGATCCTCAATTCTATCGAGACGATGCCCAGCCGGATAACACCTTATTTCTCACACGGCGAACCGATACCTCGCTATTCACAGGGTTAGCCCGTTTGCGACTGAACGATTTTTACCGCAGCGACAGTAGATCTCCTGAGCTGAGCTTTGATCAGATTCGGCGGCCGATTTTTGGCTCATCCATTTACCATGAAGGTAGTATATCGGCAGGGATTTATGCAGAAAATATGTCTGATCCTACGAGGGATACAGCACTGACACCGCTTTTGACCTTGCCCGAAAACAACCCGAACTACTTCCGCTTGTTGCAGCAAACCGGTCGCTATGAACAACTACTGATTCGCGAGATCCGCTCTCTTCCTCCCCTCGATCCTCGGCGGGATGCGCTGCTCCAGCAGTTGACCGAGCCAGAATTCACACGCTTTCATACCTACCAAGAATTTTCCACACAAATGACTTTGCATGATTGGCTACATATTACGCCTCGCATTGGTGCGGGCTACAGTCGCTACGACAATGTTGCTGGGCCAGCGCTCAACGACCAACGGACAACGTTTGCGGCAGGACTGGAAGCTTCTTTCAAGTTGAAAAAAGACTACTCGAATGTCACCAACTGGGTTTTAGGCATCGATGGAATACGCCATACCTTGCAGCCCTACACCGCCTGGTCATTGGTTTCGACAAGTAACCTTGGAGCTGATTTTCCGATGATTGATCGTCAAACCTTCAGCACGCGCCCCGTGCCGATCAATCCTGGACGATTTACCGCGATTGATGGATTGCAAAGCTGGAACCTCGCCCGCATCGGGGTACGCAATCGTCTGATCACTCGTAGAGATAGCGGATCCCATGAATGGTTGCTGATGGACACTTACATGGATGCCTACGTCGAAGACCCTGAATTCAATCGTCAATTTTCGAACCTCTACAACGATGTAACGTGGAGCCCTCTACCATGGCTGGCGATTGATCTGCAAACGCAGTTCCCCATCATCAACAGCGGATCTGGATACAACGAGTTCACCACGGCGGCACGTTTTATGCCCACGGAAGATTTCGAGTTTAGCGTAGCGCAAAACACCCTTAGCAATCACCCCTTCCTACGCAACTCGAACCGTCTGCATCTAACAGCTTACAAGCGCATCAATGATAACTGGGGAGTCGGGATGCTCCACCAATGGGAATTCGATGATGCGACACTCGAACTTGAACAATACACCTTCCATCGAAATTATGAGAATTGGATTGTTAGCGCGGGCCTAACAAGACGCGATAACCGCCTACGCACAGAGTATGGTGTGATGTTAAATTTCACACTGAAGGATTTCCCCTCAGTCTCCTTACCCTTTCGCATCGATGCCCAATGAGCTTGATGAGCGTGCGGTTCGTGCACTGCGAGCGAAATCTCGCATGCTGACTTCTTGTTGTTCGATGGCTCTTACAAGAGCGAGTTGTGTCCGACAACGATCAAGATTGTGACCTTCACGATGTGTCTTGAAATAAACATCTCCTTCGAGGTAATCGGTAAGAAATCGAATGCCCACTTCGAGCGCGATGAGCTTGCCAGAAAAGGCGAGATGATCCACTTCAAGGTCATTGAGGAAATTTCCCGCAGCATCCAGATAGCCTTCCACTAAGGCTTTGTAGATCGGCATACGCACACACACACGGCTTAGATCTCGTTCATCTTCTTCTGCTGGGCTCACAGCACTACGCACCAAATCACCAAAGTCATAGAGGGATAGACCGGGCATGACTGTATCCAAATCGATGACACAGACTGCTACGTCAGTCTCAGCATCGATCATCACGTTGTTGATCTTCGTGTCGTTATGCGTGATGCGTACGGGGATTTTGCCCTGTTGCATGAGATCAATGAGCAAACCCGTCATCGATTCACGCTCGCAAATCATTTCGAACTCCGCGCGCACGGAATCGAGTCGGCCTAGGGAATCGGTTTTCGCCACTTCCATCAACCGCTGGAAACGTTTGGCGGTATGATGAAAGTCCGGGATCGTTTCTTCGATTTCACGTGCGGGCAAGTCGCTGACGAGATCCTGAAATGAGCCGAACGCATGTGCCGCTTGGTAGGCTTGGCGTTCGTTTTCCACCACATCGTAAGTGCGGCATCCTTCGATGAAATTGTAACAACGCCAAATGCCGCCGTTGGGACCCATAACCCCAAAGTGGCCATCGCGACTGGGATAGAGGTTCAATGTTTGCCCTCCCATGTCCTTTTTTACACGTAATACCTTACCATTGATGTGACGCGTGACGCATTCCACATTCCGCATTACCGCCAGTGGGGTCTTGAAAACGTTGTCGTTGATTCTTTGCAAAATGTAGCGCTGCCGCGAACCGTCGCTATTTTCGTATGTCACCAAGTAGGTGGTGTTGATGTGCCCTGTATCGTTTTCCTTACAGTCCACAAAGGCCCCATGGATGGCAAATTGATCACCGATGCTACGGATGGAATCCGCAATCGCGGCAGAAACAGATTTCGTCGAATCAAGAGATGAAGCCATGGCAAAGAGAGACACCTTAGCTATCAACAAGATCAAAGCAATACGAAAACTGGTCATCCTTGCCAGACGTGCCTGTTGACAAGCATGTCGATAGACTTTTCTCGATCCTGCGTATATGAAATTCACTATGCATCTGCGAAACGCGCTTTCTCTACTTTTGGCAACATTTCCTCTCGCCGCACAACAAGGCAATCGTGCCGAGCATGCGAACATGGCACCCGTAGTGCCGAAAGAGTTGATTCCTGCTTCGCCCGTGCTCACCCCCGAGCAGGCGCAGGCCGCCTTTGAACTTGCACCTGGCTTTTTCATTGAGCCATTCGCCGCTGAGCCCTTGGTCGAAAAGCCTGTCGCTGTGGACTTCGATCCCGCAGGCCGTGCCTGGGTGGTGGAAATGATCGGCTACATGATGGATCTTGATGCCAAAGATGAAGACAAGCCACTTGGTCGAATCATTGTGCTGGAAGATACCGATCATGATGGCAAGGCCGATCAACGTACGGTATTTTTAGAAAACATCCATCTTCCACGTGCTGTATCGGTCTATCCGGATGGCATTCTCTATGCCGACAATGAAGACCTCAAATTTATCAAACGAGACGGTCTCAAGGCCGTGGGATCACCGGCCATTGCCGCAGAAAAATTCATTGAAGCAGGCAATGTGGAGCATCGCTTGAATGGCTTGATGAGAAACTTGGACAATTGGCATTACAATGCAAAAGCAGGCAAACGGGTGCGCCGCAGTGGCGATCAATGGATTGTGGAGAAGACTGCGTTTCGCGGGCAGTGGGGCATCAGTCGCGACGATTTCGGACGACTCTACCACAACAACAACTCGACATTTCTCTTTGGTGATCTGCTCGCACCCAATCTGCTCGATGGCAATCCTGGTGTTTCGCTCAAACTTTCTGAAGCGGTGCAACTTGGTCCGAATCATACCTGGCCGATCCGCGTTACACCAGGTGTGAACCGCGCTTACATCGCCAAGGCGAATGGCTATAGCTCGGATACGCTTGACCCAAAAACGCATAAACTTCTCCTCACCACCGCATCCGCAGGTCCTGTGGTCTATCGCGGTAGCAATTTCCCCAAGGAATGGTATGGACGCGGCATGGTCCCGGAAAGCGTGGTTAACTTGGTGAAAACCATCGATATCAAAAATGGCGACCTCACCCTTTCTGGCTCGCATCCCCTCGGGAATAAAGAATTTCTCGCCTCCACGGATGAGCGCTTTCGCCCGGTCAACCTCTCCAACGCTCCCGACGGAACCCTGTGGGTGCTCGATTTTTATCATGGTATCATTCAAGATCGTTTCTTTATGACCAGCTACCTCCGGGATCAATATGCCAGTCGTAAGCTCGATGGCCCAGCCAAAGGTCATGGACGTATCTGGCGCATTCGCCATCGCGATGGGAAATTGGTAGCACATCAAAACTTGGAAACCATGGCCACCGCAGAGGTTGTGTCTGCACTGAAACACACCAACGCTTGGCAGCGCGACATGGCGCAGCGAGTGCTCGTCGATCGCAAAGACCTGAGTTGCCTTCCCTTGCTGCGCGCGATGCTCGGAGGAGATGCGTCGGCTGTGTCCCAAGTCATCGCGATCTGGACACTGGAAGGCCTCGGGAAACTTACTGCTGCGGACATTTCGGCAGTACTGACGGCTGCTGATACGCAATTGGTATGTTCTGCGCTGTGGGCCTCGACGAAACTATCGCCGGAAGAGCGGCTTAAGCTTTCACCAGCGCTTTGCTCGTTTGTTCCGCGTGATTTGGAGCATGCCGTCTATTTGGCTCGCGCCCTTGGCCCCATCGGCAATGAATCTGCCTTTGCCGCCCTTAAAGCATTGCTGCTCCGCCACGCCACGCAACCGTTTGTCAAGGCAGCCGCATTTTCAGGCCTAAACAATCAAGAGAAAGCCTTTGCAGCCTACTTGCAAGGATCCTTCAACGACAAAACATTCCTCACCTGGCTTGAACAAGGTGCTGGCAATGCCGCCGCGTCATCCGCAACCACACTCAAAGGCGCTGTCCTAGCTTCTTACAATCGCGGCAAAGCGCACTACAATGGTGCCGCAGCGTGCTTCGGTTGCCATGGTGCTGCGGGCGAAGGCGTGCCCAATCTTGGTCCGCCGCTCGATGCCTCGGAGTGGGTGACTGGCCCACCGCCGCACTTGGTGAAGATTCTTCTTCACGGACTCACTGGTCCTGTCACTGTGGCAGGCATCGCCTACAAACCCACGGCTGACATGCCGGGTCTTGCGCAGAATCCACTGATGAAAGATCAGGATATTGCGGACATCTCGACCTACATTCGCAATGAGTGGACGAACAAGGCGAAACCCGTCAGCAAAGCAGAAGTGCAAAGCATTCGCAAAGAAACGGCAGATCGTGTTGGCCGCCCCTACAGTGAACTGGAATTGCGTCCTAAAAAATAGCCCAACGCCGGCCTCATCATGTTGCGTAGATGCATCGAATAGGTCTGTGACATTATCCCATCTTTCCGTTATGATCTCTGCATGAGCGATTGGACTGTTCAGCAACGTTTTGATATGGCGTTACAGCTTCATCAAGCGGGTCATGTCTCCGAAGCGGAGAGCGCTTACCGGCAAGTGCTAGCGCAGGATCCACAGCATGCCGATGCGCTGCACAACATGGCAATCATCGCCGATACGGTGGGGAAAAAAGATGTCGCTGAAACCTTACTGCGTCTCGTCATTCAACTGCAACCCGCGCATACAGATGCCTATAGAAATTTAAGCAAATTGCTGCGAGTAGAAATGCGATACGAAGAAGCGATTGAAGTCTCAAGAAAAGCGATCTTTTGCAATCATGATTCGCCCAGCGCCTACTTCAATCTGGGAATCAATTTACATGTGCGTCATCATCATGATGAAGCGGAACAAGCTTTTCGTCAGGCCATCGCGCTCGACTCTAACATGTATCAGGCGTATTCTAGCCTAGCGGCTGTATTGTCCGACAAGGGGAATTATACTGGTGCCATCGATGCCTATCGACAGTCATTAGCATTGAATCCATATTTCCTCGATGCTCACAACAACTTAGGCAATGTATTCATGAGGAGAGGGCTATGGGACGAGGCGTTAGAATGCTTACAAGCTGCCATCGAAATTGCCCCGACCGAAGCCTTGATCCTTTGCAACATTGCCAATGTTAAAAAAGAAATTTTTCTGTTAGACGAAGCCATAGATCTCTATCGTAAGGCGCTCGAATTGCAGCCCGAAAAGCATGAAATCCGCAGTAATTTGTTGCTGGTTCTCCATTACCACTTCCACCTTTCTGCACAAGAAATTTTCCAAGAGCATTGCCTCTGGCAAACCATGCATGCCGATTCCCTGAGAGCTCATCTCATCCAACATCCATCCACCCGACAACCAGGCAAGCGTCTGCGCATCGGTTTCATGTCGCCTGATTTTCGCACGCATTCCGTGGCGTATTTCCTTCTGCCTCTCGTGGAGCATCTCGACCGTTCACAATTCGAAATTGTCTGTTATTCCGATGTGAAAATTCCCGACGACTGCACGCAACGCTTTGTCACGCTCTCCCACCAGTGGACGAATATTGCCGCCTGTAGCACGGCAGAGGTCGTCGATCTTGTGCGCAACGATGCCATCGATATCCTCTTCGATCTCGCAGGTCACACAGCGTCCAATCGCATGATGGTATTTGCGCACAAGCCAGCCCCCATTCAAATTTCTTGGCTTGGCTATCCAAACACCAGTGGACTGGTAGCGATGGACTATCGCATCACCGATGCCATCGCCGATCCACTCGGTGAAACAGAGCATCTTCATACGGAACACCTCATTCGCTTGCCTGTCAGCGCATGGTGCTATCGAGCTCCTGAGGTTTCTCCTCCCGTTGCCCCACTTCCTTCACTGACGAACGGCTACGTGACATTTGGTTCTTTCAATGCCATGAAAAAAATCAACAAGGAACTTTTATCTCTGTGGGCGGAAATCTTGCATAAGGTCCCGGAATCAAGGCTCTATCTGAAAAACACTGCGATCGCTTTTCCTCAACTTCAAGAACTCGTGAACACATTCTTTGAAGAGCGGGGAATTTCCAATCATCGCATCATCTTGTCTCCACAAACACAAAAAGTTCGCGAACACTTGGAGCATTACAGTCGCGTTGACATCGCTCTGGATACCTTTCCCTATCACGGCACCACAACCACGTGTGAAGCTCTTTGGATGGGAGTGCCGGTCGTGACGATGGCTGGCTGCGTTCACCACTCGCGTGTTGGAGCGAGTTTGCTGAAGCAAATCGACCACCCCGAGTGGATTGCCGAAAATCGCGAGCAATACGTCGCCATTGCCTGTTCACTGGCAGCTGATCTGACGCAGCTTTCACAGATACGCCAACAACTGCGTGAAACCATGCGCACATCGCCGCTGATGGATGAAGTTCGTTTTACCCGCGACATGGAAGCCGCTCTTCGCGAGGCTTGGTGTTGATCAATCTGAGCCACCGCTGTTGCTAAATGCTTCATATTTCATCAACAAAGGGGAGACGTGAGGGTGATTTTTGCACTATCCATCCCGCATGTAACGGAGTGGGTGAGATGGTAATGCGGGTGACTTTGAGTTTGTAGCATCGTGTTCAAAAGCTTGCTGTGTCAGCTTTGCTTGCGCTATTGCTCATTTCTCGCTGTATTTACAAATCAAATATGCCTGTGACATTGCAGCGGACATCCTTTATACTATTGCCATGAACAATTGGTCTGTGCAGCAGGGATTCCATAGAGCGCTAGAACTGCATCAAGCGGGTCATGTCTCCGAAGCGGAGAGCGCTTACCGGCAAGTGCTAGCGCAGGACCCACAGCATGCCGATGCGCTGCACAACATGGGGATCATCGCGTATTCAGTTGGGAAAAATGA
Organism: Verrucomicrobiaceae bacterium; assembly: GCA_027487435.1. Taxonomy (GTDB): domain Bacteria; phylum Verrucomicrobiota; class Verrucomicrobiia; order Verrucomicrobiales; family Akkermansiaceae; genus UBA956. The sequence goes on from JAIYDP010000224.1 coordinate 90,215, forward strand.
TGCCGCAGAAAAGCTACTACGTCTCGTCATTCGACTGCAACCCGCTCATGCGGAGGCCTACAGCAATCTAAGCAATGTGCTGCGAGACGAAATGCGATACGAAGAAGCCATCGAGGCCTCAAAAAAATCGATCTTTTACAAAAATGATTCTTCCGGTGCCTACTTCAATCTGGGTCTCAATTTGCATGCGCGTCATCATCACGATGAAGCGGAACAAGCGTTTCGTCAGGTCATCGCTCTCGACCCCAACATGTATCAGGCGTATTCTAGCCTAGCCGCTGTATTGGCCGATAAGGGGGATCTTCCCAACGCTATCGATGCCTATCGTCAGTCATTGGCATTGAATCCACATTTCCTCGATGCCCACAACAATTTGGGCAATGTGTTAATGTCGTGCGGACTATGGGAAGAGGCGTTAGCAAGCTTTCAAGCGGCGATCGATATCGACCCAACAGATGCCTACGCCTTGTGCAACATGGCCAACGCCAAAGGGGATATTTTTCTGTTAGACGAAGCTATCGAACTGTATCGTAAAGCACTAGAATTTATGCCGGAGAAGTATGAAATTCGTAGCAGCATGCTGCTGAGCTTCAATTACCACTGCAATCTTTCTGCACAAGAAATTTTCCAAGAGCATCGACTCTGGCAGACCATGCATGCCGATTCCTTTCGAGATCGTGTCACCCAGCACACATCGAGACGCCAACCAGGCAAACGACTGCGAGTCGGCTTTATGTCGCCGGATTTTCGCAGACATTCCGTGGCGTATTTTCTTATGCCTTTGCTGGAGCATCTTGACCGCTCACAATTCGAAATTGTCTGTTATTCCGATGTGCAAAATCCCGACGATTTCACGCAGCACTTTGAAGCGTTATCCCATCAGTGGCGAAACATCGCTGCCGCTACCATGCAAGAGGTCGTCGATCTGGTGCGCAACGATGCCATCGATATCCTCATCGATCTCGCAGGCCACACAGCTTACAATCGCATGGTGGTATTTGCGCACAAGCCAGCTCCCATCCAAATTTCTTGGCTTGGCTATCCGAACACCAGTGGACTGGTAGCGATGGACTACCGAATCACCGATGCCATCGCCGATCCACTCGGTGAAACAGAACATCTTCATACAGAACGCTTCATCCGTTTGCCTGTTAGCGCGTGGTGTTATCGAGCTCTTGAGGTATCTCCTCCCGTCGCACCACTTCCTTCACTGACGAACGGTTACGTGACATTTGGCTCTTTCAATGCCATGATAAAAATCAACAAGGAGCTTTTATCTCTATGGGCGGAAATTTTGCATAAGGTCCCGGAATCAAGACTCTATCTGAAAAATAAAGCGATCGCCTTTCCTCAACTCCAAGAACTCGTAAACACATTCTTTGCAGAGCGGGGAATTTCCAAACATCGCATCATCGTATCTCCACAAACACAAAAAGTTCGCGAACACTTGGAGCAATACGCTCGCGTTGATATTTCGTTAGATACCCTGCCATACCACGGCACCACAACCACGTGTGAAGCTCTTTGGATGGGAGTTCCGGTCGTGACGATGGCTGGCCGCGTCCACAATTCGCGCGTTGGAGCGAGTTTGCTGAATCAAATCGGCCACCCCGAATGGATTGCCGAAAATCGCGAGCAATACGTCGCCATTGCCTGTTCTCTTGCGGCTGATCTGACGCAGCTCTCGCAGATACGCCAACAACTGCGTGAAACCATGCGCACATCGCCGCTGATGGATGAAGTTCGTTTTACCCGCGACATGGAAGCCGCGCTTCGCGAGGCCTGGTGCGCTGATTCTACAGATCATTCATCGTAGTCCTTGCTATTCCCCTCAGCCCGAGG
>JAIYDP010000023.1 GCA_027487435.1 Verrucomicrobiaceae bacterium
GCAAACGAGCACTCATGGGGCATGCAAGAATTGGAGGCAGAGCACATCACCCTCTCACATCCACATTCAGGAAGGAATTCGCCAAGCATTATTTTCCTTCAAATTATTTTTTAATTTCTTCTGGAGGGCAAAAATGCTGTCCTTCAAAGCTTTCTCATCTCCTAGGTACAGTACTTCTCGCAAGAGTGCTGGCAAGCAGCTGCGGTTGTAAGATGAATGCACCGTCTTGGCCTGATTGGTCCCTCACTGCAGTGTTTCGAAGCCACGAACGTTCGAAAGGCCGCATGCGAATGTATCGTGAGTTTTCAGAACTCTCCTCAGGCCGCGTTGGAAGTAGGCGCGTTCGTTTGAAGCGCGGACATGGCTGCATAACAGTGATGATGATTACTATAAGACACAATACAAAGCCCATACACATGCACGAGCTCACGGCCTCGGTGTTGATGTTGGCAGTGCGGAGGGAGTTGACGTTGGAGCAGGCCCACCACGAGTGGCCTGCCACACGATGATGAAAATGACACCGCCAATCATGAGAAGGATGAAGCACAGAACTATCTTGTCCGTGGCCATGCGGCGGAGGAACTGGCGCATCTACGGTGTCAAAAGCGCACATCACAACGCGTACAATCACGTCCGCTCTCTTCAATTCAGAATCCACATTCGACACGTTTGCGTAGATGCTTTTGATTTGCTCAGTTTGGGACTTCAACTTCGACGCAGTTTCTGCCCCGACCTGCAAAATTCAAAATGAAAGACAAGATTGGAACCTCCTCGGTTGTGACGACCATCTTCTTCATGCGATCCAGAGCTGCTTTCGAGTCATCTTGCGTCTTCTTCGCAACATTAAGAACCTCCTTCGTCCCCATTTGGTCTGGGTCCACTTCCGCAGCTTCTGGAAGATGTGAGCAAGCTACTACAACACACAACCTTTTCTTCCCGCCATCAGCTCATTCTTGTCACCACTTGACTTGGCCCATTGAAAATCACTATTTAGCTTCGAGATGATACTATTATACTCTTTCGACTTCTACGAAACATTAAGATTTTCAAACAGGACAAGTACCTGCTCGTACACAGCTCGTCTGTCCCTCGGCAAGTCTGTGATCTCTAGCTTGAAGCTTTGGTATGCACTACGAAGTCGAGACAGCTTATCAGACAACGTCGAGATCTTTTCTGATCGCGCTTCTGCTGACAGCTTCTTTCCGGATGACAATTCATCAATGCCTTTCCGAATGTACTGAGTAAGCTCAAGGATTTCTTCTTCACTGGATATATCGTCGCTCATCGTTTTATATCTGGCAAATTCAGACAAAATTCCCGTTTTGTGAGACCCTAGTGCGCTCTTACTCATACCCTGCTGCTGCAGAGCTTGGGACGTCGGACAACCACAAACATTTTAAAAGGTGACGATTTGTTAGTTCTTTCTTGATTTCCCCTTCAAGCAACTCGAAAACACGATGATGGAGGAGGCGATGTTCGTACCGGAATCCTCATCGTACCGACATCAACACAGGCCACCGCTAGACGTCCACAGTGATTTACGTTAAAATAGATACAGACACTGTTGTACAAACTCCTACGCGGAGTTACCGTCGTGATCAACAGAGCCGTGCTGGTGATCGCCTTGACCTCCAGCAACATCATCCTGACCGCCAGTTAGTGTCATCAGCTCAAAAGGACGAGAGTTGTCGGGAATCTTGGGAAGGACATTTTGGATCATTCCGGCTGAGCCTCCACCTGCACCCATAGTCTGAGCAGCAAGCTGGCCCAATCCGCGCAACTGCAATGCCGAGGCTAGATTCCCATCTAGGTGCTGCTGCAATTGAGCGATATTGTCACTGGTTATCATTAACTGCGTGGCTGAGGCTTGCTGCATGTGAGCGAGTGCTTCTTGATGATGAACCTCCAGAAGACGTTGCCATATTCGCTTCCGTGCGTTCACAAACCAATTGTTCACTTGCTGCACGGACAGTCCAGTGGCGTTGGAAAGTTGGATCTTATCATTCTCATTTGGGTAAGGATGAACAAGATGCTCATGAAGCCAGTTCTTCAGAACTTGAATAGATTGAGATGGGAAATTCTTCCTCGATTTCTTAGGCTTGACAGAGGCTGCAAGTCTTGCAATGTCTAGCTGCCCTTGAGTAAACAGAAGAGGTTCTCGTCCAAAGAGGGATCCATTGAGAGGACTCGAAATATTGGTTGCTCGAGTACTGTTTTGAACAGCAAGCAAATTTGAAAGGTATCCAGCAAGGACTTGAGTGGGAGTCATCTTGTCGTCCATTTTCGAGTCCTGATGCCCACCAACATATCGGCTTAGATCACCCATCCCCTACAATTTTAAATCTGAATTTACGCAGAAAACCTGCCCTTGCATGAGATCAACACCCTGGCCGCTGCCCATTACTTTCGGGTCCGAGTCCATTGCCTCGCCCGATTCTCAACACGTTAGGATGGAAGAGAAATACTACTTTGCATGTCCAACATGTATCCCTGGCTCCCACGGGAACGGCGCGACAAGTTGCGCGCACCTCTGGCAGAGTCGGGCGTTTCGAGGTCATCGTCTTTGGCCCGAGAACGCTTGGAGCGACCAGATTGAGGTTCAGATTTGTCCTCGTCCATGCTGCCGACTTTTCGCTTACCACCTCGGTAGTCGCCACCTTCCATAGAAGAATCAAGTACACTATCGCGCCGACCATGTGAATCACTACAAAGCAGTTAGAATAGCCGAATCCTCAACGAATGATCACCTCACATCGATCTGGAAAGGTAAGAAAAAAACAAAAGCCAACGAACATCTTCAGAATCACGAATCATGGAGTCGTCTGACATGCTCATTGTGTTGTTCTTCACAAGTTAGAGCGCACAGCCACAAATTGCAAATAAGTTGGAAAGCAACTGAGGAGAAAACCAACCTGCCAGAAGCGCGCGAAAACTCTTGGGAAATCGTCCTCTTAAGTTGTGGTCAAAATCATGGTCAAGGCAAAGTCAAATCATGGTCACCACCAAATTCGTTGGAGATCCGCTGGAC
>JAIYDP010000230.1 GCA_027487435.1 Verrucomicrobiaceae bacterium
CCTATTCCAGCGGACGCACCGGACGAAAGACCTCCAGCCGAAGGTGTTGTCGTTGCAGTTGATACAGCAACTACGCGCGGGTTGTCAAACGCAGCATACACAGAGAAATGAGTAATGTTGACGTAAATAAGGCGAGTCGCAGGGTCAACAGTGCCTCCAATAAGATCCCACACTTGGGACGAGATGTTGTAATAGTAGACCGACGTAGCTCCTTCGACAGTCACTCTAGCAGCTGCATTCAGCTTGATAGAAATCTGGACAGGAATGCTAAAAGTAAGACCCGACGGCTCGAAACGCTTGAAAGAGCTCGCGCTGGCCAAAACGATGGAGGAGTCGCCTGAAGTGCCGCGGGCCTGAATCGCCGTCTCTGCGTACTCGTTGATGCTTACGACTGCATTGGACGTCATTGCGCCAGGAGGAATAACAATCGACTCTCCTGTGGCCAACGACACCACACCGCCAGAAGCAATTGAAACGAATGATGAGGCTCGTTCGATTGACGCGATGCCTGACTCAATCAGCATCAGAACACTACATAGACTACGTTGCGAGCAATCCGATCCGAAGTAATCCGTATTACAAAGACATTGGCCACTTGTGCCACACAAGCCATTGCTGGAACAAGTCGACGCTGCTGTGCACACTGCGATATCACAAAAATATGCAGAAGCTCACGGATAGAGCAAGATGCCCCGTAAAAATTAGTTGAGCATCGGCAGATGCTAGGAGATGATGTGGAGCAAACGAAATTTGTCTCGACGGCGCAATTGCCAGAGCAACCGTCGCCTGCCCGCTGGTTTCCGTCGTCACAAGCTTCTCCGCCACGAACTAGTCCATCTCCGCAGACTGGCGAGCAAAAAGATGTCGATGATGCGTTTGAGCTGATTGAGGGCCTGCATGTCCATCCTGACTGCACTATGAGAACACACAAAACACAACATTTCACCTCAATCCTACAAATGGAGCTGCAGCCATCTGCATTGTTTAAATTTCTGTCATCGCAAACTTCAGCGCCAGCAACGACTCCGTCAGAGCAAATAGCACACACGTCGCGAGTCGTCTCACTGCCGCCAGAGCACACCCAAGACTGGGTTGTCTCCACCGTGCACTGCGAGCTGCATCCATCACCCTGCCTGGTCAAGAAACAAAGAAATAATCGATCATACATTCACAAGATTGCCATCATCGCAACCTTCAGATCCAAATCGTTTCCCGTCCCCACAAGTCGTACACACGTCACGACTAGAAATATTGGAGCGCAAGCATTGGAATCCATTCTCGACGACACAAGAAAAGCTGCAACCATCACCAGGTAGAGAATTCCCATCGTCGCAGCCTTCAGTACCCACGCGACGGCCATCACCACAAATCGGCTGACAGCTATCGCGGCCAGCTTGATTTGAACAGTTAAACCCCACTTCAACGACGCAATTGGCAGAGCATCCATCGCCTGACGCGGCATTACCATCGTCACAGCCTTCACTGCCGCGTCGCAGCCCATCACCGCAAATCGGAACACAAACATCTACGCCGGTGATCGAATTGCATCGGAATCCAGTGTCAACGACACAGCTGGTGCATCCATCACCACTGATAGAGTTTCCGTCATCACACTGCTCCGTCAGTCGACGAAATCCATTTCCGCATAAGTCGCAGATATCAGCAGAGGTGCTGTTGCCTCCTCCGCATCTAAAATTGGGCTCGATTTGACAAGTGGAGCCGCAACCGTCGCCATTTTGCTGATTGCCATCGTCACAAAGCTCAGTCGTCGCCTCCACTGGGCGTCGACCATCACCACAACGTGTACAAACGTCTGGACCAGCTGCGGTGGTGAAGCACTGGAAGTTAGCCTCTACACCGCAGGATGACGAGCAGCCATCGCCACCGTTTGTATTGCCGTCATCGCAACCCTCGGCGCCAGCTCTGATGCCGTCGCCGCAAACTGTGCCACAGGTATCACGAGCTGTCGTGGAACCTCCAGTGCAGCGATATCCGCGCTCAACACCACAAGTTGACGAGCATCCATCGCCCTTCAGAGATCAGAAAAAACACCCCAAAACAAACGCTATTTCTGTTTCCATCGTCGCAGCCTTCAGTAGACATACGTAAACCATTTCCACAGATCTCACACACATCAGGACTTGTTAGTGAGCCTCCTCGGCAAATGTAGTTTGCCCCAGTCTCAACTTGACAGCTTGCGGAGCAACCATCCCCGCTATTAGTGTTGCCATCATCACAATTCTCATTTTGGGCTCCTGGTGGTCGAATACCGTCTCCACAACGCGTGCAATAGTCTCTTCCGAACGCGTTTCCACCGACGCATTCAAAATTTGTCTCAATTGAGCAAGAACTGGAACACCCATCTCCTGCATCTAGTCAGTCGAACAATGCTCCGAAAAACCAGAATTGGTATTTGAGTCGTCGCAACGTTCCTGACCTGCACGAAGACCGTCGCCACAAACGGTCGAACACTGGTCCGTCCCTCCGCTCTCCCCGCCAGTGCAGCGAAAACCGGCATCTATCGCACAATTTGTACATCCATCTCCTTCAAAAATAAGAAGATACTATGACAGACTGACCTGCAGCAGCATTGCCATCATCACAACGCTCAGATCCTAAGCGCCGGCCATCACCGCAAACTGGTGAGCACAAATCTCGTGAAAATTGAGACCCGCCCGAGCACAGCCACCCGCTTTCGACAATACAAGAGGCGGAGCACCCATCGCCCGACTGTGTGTTAGAATCGTCACAATTTTCTGTTCCAAAACGTCGGCCATCTCCACACTTGGTGCAGGCATCCGCTGATGTCGACGAACCACCAACGCACTGAAAACCAGCCCCAGTCTGCAAAATCAGTCTTGGATTTCTTCACATTGACCTCAACGATGCACTGAGAGCTGCATCCATCTCCCGAGATTGCGTTTCCATCGTCACAACCTTCACTGCCAATTCGCCGACCATCGCCGCACCGCGGAGAACAAGTATCGAGCCCGGCAGTGTTCATGTTGCAAACAAATCCACTGCAAAGTCAACCAAATCAATAGGTGCTGCACGATTCAACAGAACAAGACGAGCTACAGCCGTCATTGCTGTTAGCATTGCCGTCATCGCAACCCTCTGAACCTCGTCTCACGCCGTCCCCGCAAACAGCTGCGCACGTATCTCGAGCAGACGGAGACCCTCCACTACAACGCCATCCAGTTTCAACAGCACAACTACTGGAACACCCATCATCTGAGGCACGTCAAAACAACAGAAGCAATCGTACTTGATCCAATGTTTCCGTCGTCGCAAGATTCCGCCGACATCCTCCTGCCATCCCCGCAGATCGGTAAACAAGTGTCACCATTTGACGAAGACCCACCTGTGCAGATAAATCCTGAAAAATTAATTGCACAGAAATAAGATAGCAAGAACCTGTTTCGACGGTGCATGCGGTTGAGCAACCGTCTCCGTCGCTCAGGTTTCCGTCATCACAAGCTTCTGTGCCAAGGCGGCGACGGTCGCCGCAGACAGGACGACATACGTCGCGGTTCGTTCCAGCTGCGCAAGTGTACCCAGATTCAACCTGGCAAGTTGCTGAGCAGCCGTCCCCGTTAATGTTGTTCGCATCATCGCAGCCCTCATTACCCAAACGCCGCCCATCGCCACAAATCGGAGAGCATGTGTCGCGTTGGGTGGAAGAACCTCCTGAACATGTCCATCCAGATTCAACTTGGCAAATGGACGAGCAACCGTTTCCTGACGTTACATCGGCGTCATCGCAACCTTCGCTTCCAACCCGTCGACCATCTCCACACACTGGCGCACATGTATCGGCCTGTGTGAGGCTTCCACCTGAGCAAGAATAGCCGATTTCGATTTGGCATTGAAAGCAGCCGTCCCCAGACGCTGAGTTACCATCGTCGCATTGCTCGGACGACCCAGAAGGACGGCGGCCATCCCCGCAAAATGTGCACTGATCTCTCGTTGTACCGCTGCCTCCCACACATTGATAATTGGACTCCACTTGGCATTGGCTATTGCAGCCATCGCCCTATAGGTGTCAGACATGCAAAAACCCCCACAAACGTTGTTGTTATTCGCGTCATCACACTGTTCCGAACCAACTCGAAAACCGTCGCCACATCGAGAAGTGCACACAGTCCTCGTTGTGATGTTGCCTTGAGTACAATAGAACCCGCTTTCAAATCCACAACTACTTGAGCAACCATCGTTGTTAGCAGTGTTCCCGTCATCGCATTCATTGTTTGCGACGATGCCGTCTCCACAAATCGCAGCGCAATTGTCAGATCCCCCCACAGTACCTTGACTGCATCTGAAACCGATGCTCACTCGGCAGCTGGAGCACCCTACTGCATTTCCGTTGTCGCATTCTTCGCCATTGAAGAACCCGGGTAGCCTTTTCGAATCACCACAAACGGTGCAGAAAGTGTCCGCCGTCCAACCCACGGCCTTTGCGCTATTGGTGCAATTACGTCCACCGAGATTCTCAAGAGAGCATGTCGCATTGCAGCCGTCACCACTGATCGAATTACCATCATCACAGGATTCAGATCCAAATATGATACCATCGCCGCAGAAGACAGAGCAAACGTCTGGTGCACTCGCATTACCACCCAAGCATCGATATCCGTATTCAATGGTACAGTTAGAAGCGCAGCCGTCACCAGCAGCAGTGTTTCCGTCATCGCATGCCTTTCCGCCATACCTCCGCCCGTTCCCGCAAACAGGAGTGCATCTGTCGGTGCCATTAGAGAGAGGGGTACAATTCCATCCACTCTCGATTGCACAAGACGAGCAGCCATCCCCAGATACAAAATTGCCATCATCGCATCCCTCAGAGCCCTGTCGCTTTCCATCTCCACAAGCAATGTTCGCTGAGTCATACATAACAGCATAACGAGCTAACCTATCACAATTGCAGACAGCGTACGTTCCATTTAGGCTGACGAGAGTACAACCAGAAAACGCCCAGCTCGACGAGGTTGTATTCCAATAAGCGCATCGAGATTTCGACAAGACAGTATTTACTTCAAGACCACTCGTTGATGGTAAGATGGCCGGAATGGACAGAGTGAGATTGGACTGCAAAGAATTGACAGCGATGGCAGAGGTCGACCCAGCCTCGAACGCTGCCACGCTGAGCACGCCGGATAAAATCTGAGTTGTTGCTGACAGCGAGGAATAATTCGCATTCACAAACGAGGACACCAAATCAATCGTCGAAGAAGACGATACAACAACACTGATAGCACCAGTGTACCCAGCCACAGGGAACACCACAGAAGAGGACTTTGACAGAACTTGCAACACACCCAGCTCAGAGCTCAACTTCAACCTCCTCAACGTGGAGGAGACAACAGATAAGTCAGCTGAGAGAGAAGCATCACCTGATATGCGCCCCGACGAACGGGATCGTAAAACATCGCTGAACAAAGACTCAACAGAACCGGCAACCTCAGAAATTTGAGATACACTCATATTTAGCGCAGAAAGGCGAGCTGGGGCACCCATGGCAACAAAAACAGTGTTGGCTAAAGTCATCATATTTGAAACAGAATCAGCTGAAGTTGAGCCCTGCGCAAAACCTGCGCCCAGAAGGGACATAATGGATGTGGTCGTAGAGACTGCAGTAGCGGTGATAACTGCTGAGTTTTGAGACAACAGAGTGCTAACTGATTGCAAAGTTTCTTCTGACGAAGACAGCGTTAACGTTGTCTTCTGCAATGTGGACAGTGTCGACGAAAGCAGCGATTCTAGATCTGCCGAAGTGGTCTGCAGGAGGCGACGAGAAGGAGTAGTCCTCGCTCCAAAGGACGAGCTCAAGGAGTTTAAGGTCGAGAGAGAACCAAGGCGTCGTGCTGATTGGACCGCGTCGGATAGGGATGCGATGATAAGGGGTGCAGCAGTCGACAGCGACACGTTGAAAGTAGTAGTGGATCCATAAGAATCAGAAATAAACACTGTGAACGGAATGAAAAGCGGTGCTGGCACAAAGAGAGACATTGTGTTCTCTGTGGAAACTTGCCCCCGAATCACACGGCCACTTGACGAATAAGAAGCCTGATAGTACAAGGGGAAACTAGAGGCCACCCAATCACTACAAGTCAACAACACTTCAACAAGGGAGGGGCCAGCAGAACGTGCAGATTGCGTGGCAATGCAGTTTCCAAATTGGGGTGGTCGATTCACAACAAATCGAGTCACTGAGCGAGAAGATGATGAGGTCCTTCCGTCGACAATAAGCGACAACTGTACACCAAGTGGAACTGACGACACAATCCCTGCAATCGAAATCGAGTTAGTGCCGTCGGAAATGACACGAGCAGTTCGGGAAACATCGATGGGACCGAGTGCACTGACAACGGAGAATGAGAAGGTCGTGTTTGGACGATTTGATGTTACAGTGGCGACCAGCTCAGAGGAAGAGCTGAAGACAGTGAACGATCCATCATCGGCAGCAGCAACCCCCACTGATTGCGTAAAAGACGTTGTCAGTATCGGAGACAAACTGTCAGCGATTGTCAGCCTTGAAGATGCAGAACCTGTGCGAGTGTCCTTAAAGCACTGCACACTGATATCATACGAACTGTTGATGAGCTGCGCGTCTGATGGAAACACGACTCTCGAGGTGGCATCAAAGGAAACAACAGTTCCATTAGGGAATTGGCAAGGCTCATTTGTCGACACAATTGTGCATTTCCACGAAAACGTCATTGAGAGGGAGCCATCTGTAACGTTGTCCGGGTCCCATGAGGAAGAGGCGTCTAAAGTAAAATCAGAGCGAGGCACTGTGCGGTCGCTGCCGCCAATCAGAACGGCCTTGATGGGACTTGCGTCAACAAAGAAACTGTAAAGGGTGCGAGACACCCGAGAGGTGTCGTTACCAACCGTCCCTTCGAGATTGACGGTGTAAAGTTTTCCAGACGATAACGAATTTGGAGCAATGTTTAAAACCGGGCCTCGTACAGATTCCAGCAGGTTGGCTGGAAATGCCGCGCTCGTTGTTGCCACAACCCATTTGAACGTCACCTCTGAAGGGTTCCTCTCGCAAGCGCTGAAGCTTGTCTGAGCGCGCAAAAGGATGCGGTCTGACCGGATGTAATAATCAGCACCAGATATTAAAATACTAGGAGTAGGCAACCCAAGCCTGCTGACGTTGAAAGCAAAAGTTGTTGCCCCACCGAGAAAGTTCGATACATCCACTGAAAACTGATACGTAAAGTCTCCATCAAGAGAAAAGTCAGATGGCTGAAGAGTGAGAACCGTTGACGACACTGTCGAGAGGCGATTATTCAACGAGGGCTCATTTGTGCACGACCACCGGAGCGTAAGAGGCCGAGGAGACGTCCCAATGAAGGATACGATCAATGGGTCGCAAGAACCAACAAGAGACGGGCCACGAATAATGCCTCGAGGATTCTCGACAAACGAAGGGGCATTAACGATAGTGTCAAATAGAGTTGCATTGTCAGATAGTCCGTTTGAAGATCGCAAACCATTCGCGAAATTTAGGACAAGTCGCCCGCCAACCGAAAGAGTTGCACCCCGACCGAGAACAATCATGAACCGAGCCGGTGTCTCCCACACGCACAATGGTGCCACGCCGAGTTGACTGACCGAAGATCCGTTGACAACTTGGTTGCAGGCAACGACTGGGTTGAATGCTCCACCAATGTCAGTTTGTTGATCAAAGGAGATCATGATGAAAGTACCAGTGCTACCGAACACGGCCGAGGACAAGGTTGGTGCCGATAAAAAAATCAGCATTGATTGCACAAAAAAAGAAGACTCTGCAGATAATGTCACATCCACATTGACAAACGATGATCCGGACGAGTACGTGAGTTGACTGACAGACGGCACAACACAGTTGAAAACCGTGATGGAAGGATCGGAGCGAATGATTGAGTTGGCGATAACAGTGACGGAGCCACCAAAAACAATTCGAAGTTCCGACACATCTTGCAACACTGGGAACCCTCGAAGCTCGAAAGAGCTAACGAAACCAGCAGAGGCCGGTCCAGTGCAACCCGATCGACAAGTGATGGACGTGTCGTCCTGGGCTGCAAAAATGGAAAATAAGACAGAATCTCCACTCACTGAAGCCTCAAAAACATTGAAACCCGCAGACAAAACAGGACTGCGGATACGAAGTCGAGTCCTCTCGACATTGCTGAACACAATCGAGGTCACCACCGCAGAGCTGGCTTTGTTCACAACAACGATAACATCAGACGGAGAAGTTACAACAGGGAAATCTGCGAAAGTCACGAAGAACGTATCACCAGTGCGACGAATCTGAGAGGGCTGCTGCTGCACTGTGGTAGGAGGACGAAACACAGTCAACGTTGAAATCAAAGTATACGCCGAAACAGTGCTTGGAGGAACCCCGACAGGAGACAAGGACAGGGACAGAGAGCCTGGAGACACTTGGGGAGGGATACGAATCAATAGGCGAGTCTCAGCGGAGTTTGAAAGAAGAACGCTGCGCACAGGTATTCTAGTTGATCCCAAGAAAACATTGACATCTCTGGGAGACCGAATTCTCGGGAAAAATGCGACTGCAACTTCAACCTCTGAGAACGATCGGACAGCTAGAGATGACGGGGTCAACGATATCAACGAAGGAGTTGCGATTGACGTGAATCCGAACGAGAAAGAAGAGGTGCCAACAGAGACACTTCCAGTCTGGGGACCATTGCTTGAAAACGACGGTGCTGTAAACCTCAGGACAACATCAGAGGATGCACGTTCAGCGCTGATCACAGAACATGTGATGCCACCGAGAGTTACTGAGTAGTCGGAAGCTGTGGTTGAAAGCGTGCTCCCAAATAATTCGATTGAGACAACGTATCCCCCAACTTGGGGCCCAGTAAAAGGAGACACGACAACTGGAGGTTGACTGTATGTGTAGACAGTCTCAAGGGTGACAACGCTAGAGCTGCCCATATCAAGAGCGATGGAGCACGTCACTGGGCCAGCGGCCGCAACAGCAGGCATGACCACAGCAACGAAAAGAGACTGAGAGAATGACAAATAGTTAAAAGTACTCGACGATACCGCCGTTCCGCCACAAGTAAACGACGATGAGGAGGGTCTGTTGGGAACATTGGCAACAACAACAGTTAGACTTTCGCCGCCTCTCGCAGAGCCTGCGCGTGGAAACGAAAAGCTAACGAATGGCGAAAGAGAGTAAGTGAATGAGAAAGTAGCCGAAGCCCCGATAGACGCAACAAATAACGTCACATTGACCCGATTGCTCAGCAACCCCGAGGGATCAACAGGGAGGGAAAACGTCGCAGAAAGAACCGAAGATGACATGTCATACTGCACTGATGTCAAATTGGCGACGGCATTGGACCCATTAAAGCCAACGCCACTGACTAAAACCGTCGCGTTTGACGGCACAATTAACATTGGCCAATCGATGATGGTTGTGCTGACAACATTGACGACATTTCCTGCACCATTTTGGGGAGAGACTCGGACAAACTGTGGTGGCGGTCGTGGAACAACCTCAATAGAAGAAGTAGCGACTAACGAGAGGTCCAAATGGGTGATCGTGACAGAAATAGAACCACTTGCATTGAAGGGGGGGAAGAGGCATTGAACACGAGTTTGGGTATTGGACCCGAACACTAGAGCTGAGATTGAAGGAGTAAAGGACGTTGCATTCGATGAGCAGAAAACTCTGCCGGTGGCAGCAGCATTGACAGGGAAGCCGGAGAGGTCGATTGTGAGTAAACGGGATGCCACAGTAGAGACAGAGAAAGATGAAGGAAATATGCGCTGAACGACAGGGTTTAGAGAGAGCACTTCCTCAAACGTAAAAAAGAAACTTCCGACCGAAGGGATCTTTGACGACGACACAACAGCGCGCAAACGGCCTGCCGAGGACACAGACGGGGTGGAGAATACCAGCATGCTGTTGCCGTTTCTCAGTCGCGTCGCAGAGACAAGGCTGGCAAAGGCTGTTCCAAACTGGACGAGGAGATCAGACGCAGACGAGAAGAACAAATCTCTAAAGACTATTTCGACAACTGTGCGACCAGTCACTGGTCCAAGAGTTACATTCAAAGATACTTGCTGCGGGACGCGGAATGTGTTAGGATCCCGACAATATTCCGGACGACACAATTCAGAAATCGGAGGGCTACGCTGGAAAAGTTCAAAATCTGGGAAGTCGCCAGAGCGGTCGCGGGAGCAATAGTCCGAATAGTCACAAGCCTGAACGTAGGCAAACGATGTGGAGAGGGAAATTTGTCTACCTTGTGTATCATTGAACACGACCAGTAAAGGCACTGAAGATACCTTCGTCGAGGCAGGGGCAGATACCACGACGACGGCGTTTGTCCCAGCACGAGACAAGGAAGACACGACCACTGCAGCTCCATCTATGACCACTGAGAGAGTAGTTGCAAGCGGCACAGTTGCAGAAATACCAGTTAGCGCAATGGATATGGGGAAAAGACCTGTCACTGGTCCTGAAGCGGGAGTGACAGATGTGAGAGCAGGGACACTCAAATCAGCCATCTGGATGGCCTCCGAGATAGTGAGCGATGGAATGAACAAAGTCAATCGCCCTGAAGAGGATACAGCGGGGACGGTAACAACAAATGACAGGGAAGAGGTTAGGCTTGTAAACGACACAGATAGCAAAGATAAGTTGGCCACAACCGTGCTTCCATTTAGGAGCTGCACCACGTTGACAGAGGAGACCATATTGCTGGCCACATTCGATATCGATAAAGAAACATTGCCTCCAGTAGCAGAATTCAGTGATCGAGTAGAGACAAACTTTGTTGCAGGAGCTTGCGACAAGAAAACGGTGACAGGCGAGCTCACGGAGACTCCTGATGACACTGACTGAACTGTCAAATCCTGTCGTCCCACTGGCAGAGCTGGAGTGGTGACAGACAACACGAGAGACCTGATCGAATTGGTGACAATTGAAACGTTGGATGCTGGAATTGAAGTTGCGCCGATCGAAACGGAAAGATCAGCAACAGACCCTGAGAAAGCAACGTTCTCCATTGCAATCAACAGAGTAACGCCACCAACGTCAGGGAGCAAAGATTGTGATGTCGAGGTGATCGATGGGATAGTCGGAACATAGTCCACACTGAAGGAGACAGATTGTTGCGAAAATCCGGAGGGAATGATAGAAACTGAGTAAGTTGTAATGGACGAAATTGACAGCGTCGGCAATCGCACAATTAGGGTTGTGGAAGATGCAGTCGAAACAGCAATCGAGTCCACAGTCGCAACGGCGCCGCCTGGTGCGAGTTGAGCAAGGATTTGAGATGTCGATTGCACAATCGGAAAATTTGATATTGTAATGGTAAGCGGATCCGGGTTGAAAGCTGGAACACGTAGTGGTAGTTTAGATTCGATTCGAGTGCTCAGCGGATCAATGAAAGTGAAGGAGGTCTCCGCGCTGTTTGAATCAATCGTCAGGACCACAGATGTCGAGGCGGCTTGTGTCGACGAAGGGGCAATTACATCAACCAAAAGATTCTTTCCACTTTGAGAAAAAGACTGCACAATCGCGACACTACTTCCAAAACGAACCGACAGCAAGGAGGGGCCACGCGCAACATTATCGACAATGATACGGACGGGAAATCCTCCTGACCTGAAGCCGCTTGATGGCGACACAGAAGAGACGCGAGGACGGGAAACGTCGACAAGAGGTAGAGAAAAGGAGCCTACAGAGCCTGGTATGCCGCTGTTGAAAACCGTACCAGATGAGGTTCCGACTGGCAGCGCCGTGGGTACCACAAACGACACAAAGGAACCACTAGAAACTGCACCAAAAGAAACGACAGATGCGGATACACTTCCAAACGCGACAATGATCGACTCTGATGAAGACCTTGGCAGGACAAGGTTAAGCAGAGCGAGGGTGACAATTGAGTTCTCCTGCGCAGGAGCAAAAGAAGGGAACAGCCTTTCAACTATGGGGTTTGGAGGGGACCTGAACTCAATCGAAAAAGAGGACGAGCGAGTGGTGCTATCCGAGAGATTCGCTTGGAGGGTGATCGAGCTGAGCACCCCAGTTGATGACACTGCGGGGACCACAAATTCGAATTGAGTCAAATTTCCGATGCGGGCAATGCCCGTAACGTTGACGACCACCACGGAAGATGAGTTGAACGTCACAGATGCAGCAACTGGAAGCGAGTCCAAATTTTCCGCACGTACTGCGCAAAGAGATCCCCCAAGCGTGGACGAAATGGAAGGGGCCACGCTGACAACCCTCACCGTTGTTGGGGCGAGATAACTGAATGCAAATGCAACAGAGCGATTGCCAGACGTAAGACCTACAAAAAGAGAAACATTAACCACTCCCGATGACGCAGATGAGGGGAATGTCGCCTCGATCAGTAACGTAGTCGTTGCAGACGACGTTGACAATATCGACGCTTTAGACGCTGACAAAATTGTCGACCCAATGGAGATGGAAACGTTCGCAGGATGGACAACTTCCGTCGCGCGAACGTTCGACAAAGCAATCATGACAAAAGTGGAACGATCCTGACGTCCAGCGGAGGGCGCAACGAAGCTGAATATGGGTCTGAATAAGTCAAAGTACGCAATACTGAATATGGCTGCGTTTGACGAGTCTGTTGTCGGGTAGATATTAACGACGGCATTGCCTTCAGGCCGAACAGGGAGAAGGAAGGTGATTTGACTCACAGAGAGAGAAGAGGTGAGCGAAAGAACGATGACATCTCGCCGCGAGTCGTTGTTTGCTGGGCCGATTGTGATAATGAGAGAGGAATTGACAACGCGTCGGAAATTGGACAAAACAACGGTTGCAATGGACGATCCATCAATGTTTGCACGCGATGCCGACAAAAAAGAAACAACTGCTGCCCCTTGCGGAGGTACCTCTGCATTGATTTTGAACGTTGCCTGGCGGGTCCTGACAACGAGCGTCGCCAGAAGCGAACCGGAACTAACAGCCGGGCAAACAACAGAACATTGCGAAAGGACGCCAGCTGCATTCGAAGTGCAGGCGGAGATTGTTGCAGACACTACTGTGCCAACAGACGTGACGAATTGGAGTGAAACGTCTGAAGTTGTGGCTGAGGCAGGGGCATTGACAAAGGATAACATCAGTTGCTCGGAACCAGTTGTGTAGATAACATCAGTTGATAGAGCAGTAACCGAAAGTGGCGTCGGATCGATGTAGTTAAACGGAAACGAAGCGACGTTTGAGAGTGACACAAGCGGGGCCACAGAAACAGTTACGGTGCCTGAACAGGACGGGTCTGTGGCGCAAAGCTGAGGGCTGATCACAGTTAAAGCAACAAAGTCTTGAAAAATAGAGACAGAGAGTACAGTTGCGACGCGATCGCCAAACCGCACCACAACGTCAGCAGATCGAGTTACGAAGGTGAAATTGGCAGCAAGAATTGAGACAACTGCACCACCGTTACCCGTCCCAGAAGTTGGCTGAACAGAAACAACACTTGCAGGTCCACTCCTCGGCCCAAGAGCCCTAAAGCTAAACGTAACAGAGGCGATTTGACGGTTGGAAAAGAGAACTGAGCAACGAGCATTCTGTGAGACGTTGGGAGGGAAATTGGAGAGAATTGAAGCGATGACAAAAACAGCTTCTGATGGGGTGGGGTCCACGGCTCCAAATGAGAGCAAAGACGACACTGTAGCTGAGCCTTGACGTCCATACCGCACAGCGAATGACGTGTCGGAAAGGAGAGAAGAAACTTGAGAGAAACTATTGGCTACAATCGCAGCAGATGAATTAACAATCGATGAGGACGTTTCTAGAGCACAGCTAAGAGACGCGTTGCTTCCGGCAGCCAATAGAGTTTGCGTCGACGGGACAGCAACAACGGCCATGACAACAGAATCAGGTGCAACTACAGAAACTTGGGCAGGTGCGGAAGCTAGCAATCGAGCGCTTGAGTTATCTGCGATGGACAGAGCATTGACCACTCTGGCTGGTTCTTGATCGACGATTGACGATGTGATGGTGATGTTCTCAGGGCGTGCGAGTTGAGGGGTGAACTGGACAGAAAGGGACACTGAAGAACCTGATACTGATGTGACAATTGCAGGGGCAGAGGAATTGGAGACTTGTACTCGTAAGGTGCTAGGAGAATCGAAGACCCCTGAGAGCTCAATCAAGAATGTCAAAGGGACCCCAACGACTCCAACGGAGGGCGCTATGTTGTTAATTCTCAGCGCGGCTGGCTTGATGACAACGAAAGGAGCTGTCAAATTCGAAACAGTGCCAGCAGAGACCTGAATGGTTTGATTGCCAGAGGGAAGCTGTGGAGTGACAAACTGAAAAAGAAGACGCCTTTGCGCACTGTCGATTGCTACGAAAGTAGCGGTGATGTTTCGGCCAGCTAAACTGATCGACACATTGCGGACGTCGACGTTGACATTCGTTTGAAAGTTTTCAACGGAGACTTCAACTAGTGTTCCTGCGATCGACAAAGCCTGCGCTGGCCGCACAGCCGAGATGTACGAGTTCGAGAAATACTCGTATGGAAACATCAAAGTTGTATTTTCACTTTGAAAAAACGTGATCGAGACGTTGACGACCCCGTTTGCTCTTCCAGGAGGGACGACAAAGGAGAGCGTTGCGGCTGTCGAAGTCCGTGAAAAAAAAGCATTATTGGTCATCGAAGCTTCAGTCAAATTAAAGAGGACGCGGAAAGCAGTTGCTTGTGTGATAGAGGCAGCTAAATTGTTGAAAACAACAGACAGCGAATTGCGCCCAATGAGAGGGCCTTGCTGATTCGGAAGAACAAACACGATTGCGGGCAATAACGGAGCCTCAAGGAAGAAAGGAATTTCAACTACGCCCCTCTGCAGCGACGATGGAGAGACAATTCTTAGTGTAGCCGCACCTGCAGAGGCTGAAGAGAGCTTCGGGAGGATCATGAAAATGGAGGCGATGCCGGAAGCGCTTGTGGACACATTAGCTGGAACGCTAACAGAGCCTACCAGCGTCAAGAGAGTCACATTGGCAGTCGCATTGAGGGGAAAGTTCTGTACAGCAGCTGTTACAAGAGAGCCAGCCGACGTCAATGATGTCGAAGGGGACACAAAAAGCAGGGAAAGGGTAAGGCCATATTCGACTCCGTTGGGCACGAAAGCAAACGCTGAGCAACCAACAAGCGTGCAAGCTCGTGCACGAACGAAATATCGCTGCCCTCGAGGGACCGAGGAAAGTACCAAGAAAGAGAGGTGACCGGACACAACAGCGTCAATAACTGTTGTAAATGAAGGGTCGGTTGACACGTCAATCCAATAGAGGCTGACAGGGAGTGCAGAGGACGAAGCCTTTCCAAACCCAGTATTTGCTGGGGCAGTCCAATTTACAACCAAGCCCGCAGTACTTTCTGAAGCAATCAATGCTTGCGGCTGTGTCGGCAAACTAGCCGTTCGAAAATATGCAAGAGAAGACGGATTAGAGCGGGCGACAGCATTTTGGACTGACACTGAGATTGAGTAGTTGACTCCAGGAACAAGCATTGCCGACCGGATCGGAAAGCTGGTCAATGACAAGTCCAACCCCGTTAGCTGCTGCGTCAAAACAAGCGACAAGTTAAGGGGCCTCGTCGCGTCCATGCTTGTGATCGTTGCAATAACAGAGAAAAGCATCGACGATTGATCTCCAGACCCAGAGTCAGCAGGAGCCAGCAAGAAGACGTTGGCAGCGTTTGGTTCTCCAAGACTGATACCCGAAATTGAAGGTGGCGAGGGAGCGGTAAGAGGTACAACAGAGGAGCGAACACTGCCACCAGACGACAGCAAGCCCTCAGAAAACACGAGAACGGTCAACGGCGACCGATTAGTTGCCATGAAAGTGAATGATGTCACAGCTGATGACAGCGACAAGTTGACAAGTAGATTAGAAGAATTAGATATCACAACTCGATAACCAGCGAACGCGTTTGGAGCCCTTGGGTCAATCAACGAAGGAGGCTGCCAATCCAACTGAATCGCAAGCGGCGAGGGGGTGCGAATGAACAAGGATGAAGGTGGGCCAAGTGAGGACTGCGCATCGCCGACAATAACGCGAATAGGTGAGGCTGCCTGAAAGCGTGTACACAGGAGAGAAGTGCAGGCCAGAACACGATAGAAGAGTGGACGCCCCAAAATCAAAGTCGATGAAGGAACAAAAAATGAAAACATGTCAGAAGGAAAACTCGAGCCATTTGAGGGGGTAGATGAATTTGATGGAGCCGTGGAATTCAGTGGAATAGATGCGTTACTGAGCACTGCAGAGATATTGAACATCGCTATGGATGAATTCAGAGACTCAAAGAGAGAGACGACAACAACAAAGCGAGTGAAGGGAATAGATGAGTTTCCAAAGCCAGTTGCGTTGGGAGCAAGCCATGACAACACTACCGTAGCGCTGGTGCGATTTTGCTCTGTAACATTGACTGGAACGACCGAGAAGCTGCGCACTGGGCCAGGGGGCGACACTCCAGCTGCCGCCAACTGAACAAATGACTTGGAGGGCCCAATGGGTAAGGAAAAATTCGATACGAAGCGAACTGATACGTTTGACATGATACCGTCACGAAGAGAGAGAGGTACTGCGAACGCAACGAAAGAGTTGATGGGTACGTTGATGGATGATATCAATGAGACAAGAGAGGTGGCCTCGGCAGCGGGAGCTCCAGGGTTTTGGTAGTTTGAGTAGTCGAACACAAGGAGAGTGGAAACTCCTGAAAATGCGGACGTGCTGCCGACCAGCATCTGGCGATAGAGAGGAGTGAAGAGCAGCTGTGTCGTGCTGTTGCCAGTTGGTGCAGGAGTTGTTCCTGAGGGAGTCGTGGGCAAGAGTGACGACATCGTTCCAGATGGGGTTGTCCCTGCCGCTGTCGTCACACTACCAGACGCAGTAGTGCCAGCCACAGACGTCGTGCCAGCCGCAAGCGTCGTGCCAGCCACAGACGTTGTGCCAGCCGCAAGCGCCGTGCCAACAGCAGATGTCGTGCCAGCACCAGATGACGTGCCAGAAAAGACAGTCGTCATTGGAACGGTCGTCGTAGCCAAGAGCGTTGTCAGCGTTGCGTTGACGATATTCTGAAATGTGGACGTGACGTTTGACAACACTGTCGTCCCGATAATCGTCCCGCCCGTATTGCTGGCGGTCGTGTTTCCGAAAGCCGGAAAGGTAGCGTTGCCAATCCCTGTCGTGCCACCTCCCGGTGAAGATGTATTCCCAGCAAAGGGCAAGGACAAATTTCCGAATGGTGTTGTCCCAACGACTGATGTATTGCCCATAAATTGATAGGGGAAAATGCCGGCCAAGAACCCTGGATTAGCCGTCACCCGACGTCCTGGAAATCCTCGGATGAACTCAGTGGCGACCGACACAAGCTCTTGCAGACGAGATGTTGTCGCATTGAGAAAGCTGCTCAATTCATCCTCCCCAATGGGATTTGCCTCAATGCGACGGAAACCGTTCGACGCATCGACAAAGGCGCTTGCATAAACACTGGCAAGTTGCTGTGCGCGGGTCCTGAGAGCAGCGTATGACAAATCAATGACAATTTTTTCCGCTTCTGGGCCAGACATGAAGAGGCCAAGCTGAGAAAATGCACCAGCCGCGCTCTGGGCACTCGAAAGAGCCATTTGGTCGAAAAAGTCAGCGACCAACGACTCGAAAATGATGGTCTCGACCAAAGAAACAAAACGCGCGAGGGAACGTCCGCGATCCCATGCATTTGAAGTGCTGTAGCTCCCAAATGAGGGTGACGACACAGCAGCAGAGGAGTTCAAGAATAACCCATAGCGAGTAATGTCTGGTGCATTGAGAGGGGTGATTCCACTTGATGACGGAGCGAGGCCGCTGCTGATCGCCTGGATTTCCAAAAGTTGCTGTGAGTGCCCAGGCTGACCCGAATCGCTGGGAGCTACGACGAATAGAGAGTTGATGCCATAGAACGGGTGGTCGAGACTCAAAGGGAGCGTAGGAAGGAATGCAGCAAACAGAGGAACACCTGGCTCGCGGACGATACGGAAGTTGCGCTGGATGTAACCAGTAGTCGATTGATTGACAACGCGGAGACCAACGCGAACGGTGAAGGTGCTGTAGAAGTCAACGTCAGCAGAGGCGTTAGTAGGAGGGGCGGGCATGACAATGGTCGCATTGGTTCCGCTGGAAATATTTCGGCTTTCAACGACAGTTCCATTCATAAAAAAAAGCAATTCGAAGGGTGGCTGTCGCTGTAGAGACATATTGAATCCAGCGGGGTACATCCAATCAAAGTTGAGAGTTGCTAGAGTTGAATTTCGCTCAGACGAAGGAACGGCAACGACAGAGAGCGCAACTGGTGTTGGTGCGATCGGACGAGCAGGATGGCAATTGAAGGTAGGGTCAAATCCAGGAAAACAAACGCAGGCACCATTCCGTCCGCAAATACCGCGGCCGTTGCACGTAGATTTGGAAGAGCAAACGATATCGCAATTTCCTCCAAACAGATTAGGTGCGCAGATGCTACATGACCGCCCGATGAAGCGGGAAGAACAAACACAACTTCCGAGGCTATTGCAGATACCTCGCCCTGCGCAACTTGCGTCCGCAGAGCAATTCAGAACAGAACAATTGGATGAGCAACTAACACAAACGTTGGTCGACGTGTTGCACGGCGTGCAGGTCCCTGGTACGCATTGAGATGATGCAACCTGCATTGCTGATCAAGTTACTATGTAAACAAAGTCAATTTCTACCAGCGAAGACAAGAACGAAGACAAACAAAATTCGAGGGGACTGCATGACCCAAAGTTTTTGCCAAAAGTAGTTTTGGCGGGAAAATGAACTTGGAAAAAAGGAAGCTTCCTCAGCGTTGGATGTGCGGTTTTGATCTGACACAGAACATTGAAAGTTTTATTCGCCCTCTCTCGAGCAATGGAAAATTTGTGTTCAAAGTGTTAACCAGCATCGTTTAGAGTCCGTTAAATTTATTTACATCACATCAGGTCAACGGCCGGAGTCCACTTGGTTTGACGCCATGGATGCTGTCGGCTCTAGCCTAAAACCCAAGGCAATGAAGTATGGATCCCCAGAGTTCATGAAAGGGCAGCGACGAAGGTATGAAAATGCAAGGAATCAGTACTTCTTTGCGGCCAGTTTTGCTTTCAAGAGCAAGGAGCAGCAGGAGGCGATACCGGCAGATAGCGCCAGTGCAGCTATCGCTGAGTTAAGTCCTTCTAGCGCCGAAGAGTTATTACGAACGATTCGAACTTCTAATGGAGGCCACGGGGCCTGGTTTCTTGACTCAGACGATGGGACTGGAGATCGAATGCGTCAACTCGATCCAAG
>JAIYDP010000458.1 GCA_027487435.1 Verrucomicrobiaceae bacterium
CGAAAGCTCACGTGCGCCATGCCCCAGCCAGAACTCTGTGGATACGCAAACGAACTTCCCGAAACGCCACATCTCCCACCAACTTTCCTAACAACATCCATAGCTCTGGTGCGCAAAAGCAATACTCGAAACTCGTAGTGGTTCTAACCACGGATGGACACCGATTTACACGGATAGGAAGGAGAACGTCTAGCTCATCCACGGCGGGGATGGAAGCCCGAATTCAAACAGGAGCGTTACCCGCCGTTGGATGGAGCGGCTTGTTCTGCCCGGGTTTTTCTCTTGCGTGCTGCTGCTGTTGATTCATCTCCATTCGGCAGGTAGTTCGTATCCCTTGGCTCTGCAATAGACTACGCAGATTGGCTTCCAGAGCAAAAACGTCCACCCGTCCGGGCTGTAGTCAGCGCCGCCCGGAATATCTATGTCGTGTGCTGCAAACGGAACCCACGATCTCGGTCGGGGACCAATAGCGACACTCTTTCCCGCGTGGTTCTCCTCGTCATATGGCACGGCGATGCTGGAGAAATCAAAGATGGCAACAGGCAATAGCAGGTAGGCCCCGAGTGCGAGTAAGAGAAACTTGAGCCACTTCGTTTGTCGCGGGCGTGTCGTCATTTCTTGGCAGAACGATGAGCACATCCACCACTAGAAGCGGGGGCGGACGTGGATCGCGGGGTTAGGGTTGTAGTTACTGAAAGTCATGGAAACAGCGCGGCTTCTAGTGGTTGGATGATGCGGCTTGTTCGCTTTATTCTTTTTTTGTTGTTTGACGATTATGGCAGTAGCAAGCAAGTCCAAGAAGTGCAAAAACATCGGTTCCCACTAGTATAGCACCAGCCACATCATCAGCAGAATCGTAATTATTGAGACGATCAATGCCATAATATCCAGCACAGAGAATTCCGATTGCGCATAGTGGAAAAAGCACTCCTCTGTATCCAAAAGTTCTCTTCACGAATATGAAGATTCCGATTAATATTCCGAACGATACTAGTTGGCCTATAAAAAACTCTGGGTGGATTCCTGATGTGAGTTCTGCAATCATGTATTTCTTAGCGAACGTCTGATGTGCTCCTACCGGCGACCCCGGAGGCATGAATTCAAAGAAGGATGTTCTCGCCGGTTAGGAGCCATGACTTGTTCTCCTGCCATTTGTTTCGAACTCGCGCAAAGCTTCAGTGGCCATCTCACGAATGAGCGGTCGTTGTGGTCCCCCCATTCCTCCCGTCTCGAACGGTTCCGTTGAGGTCAGGTAGTCTCGGATGAATTCAGGTCCGATGATGGCGAGAAGTCGGGACGCTTCCGACGCCACCGAATAGTCAGCGACTCCCTTCATGGCATGAACCAGGGATTCAACATCGCTTCGATCCAGGAAGCCTAGCGGCGAAAGCGCCAAGGCGATGCGGAGATCACCGTGGGAAAGTCGCGGTTCACTGGCACCTGTCCGCTGGCGGAGCGCGGCCGCGATGGAACTGAGGATGGACGAATCGATGGGATGGTTCTTGGGCGCAGCCAGAAATGCCTCAATCCTGAATGCAGCAATTCCGTGTAAGCCTCCATCAGTGGACAAATACTGCTCAAGCAAGCTTGCCGAGAACACGGTTGTCTCCTGAGCCTCAACGAAGCTGAGCCCGATGCGTCGTCGCTTCGTTGCCTCGACTTGGGATCGAACGGCGTTAATGAGATCTTCGTCCATTATCTTTGGAGAACGTCGAGGCCTGGCAACCCGCTACCGGGAGCGCCCCTCCGCTTCAGGTTGAGGTTTGTCGCTACCCTCCGACTTCGACTCGGGGCGGGTAGCGGGTTGTCCAGTGCCGGCTTGTTCGGTTTTCTTCGGGTCGAGGTGTTTTACGAGTTCACTCTTGAAGACCTCTTGCTCGGCCGTCGAGTGGATTACCAGACTGTGAATCCGGCATCCCCTCTTCGTGAGATTTGCGTCGATGGCCTTGGCGGCCGCTGCAACGACCTCCTTTAGGTCGAACGGGATGTATTCGGGTTGCTGCAGGTTCCGCAAGTCGATCTCAAGTGCAACAGGTTCTTGCTCGCCAGAAACCCTAGACTGCGCGAGGCCCGTTGAAACCTTGATTCCACATACGCTGATGAGGTTAATGTCTTTGGGCAGGTTAGCAGAATCGTCGTTTGGAACCATGTATGGGGCTGACAACGCCGCACCAATGAATTCCGGGCTTGATCCCCGGCTCGCAAATGGCAGCCAACGAACGTCGATCTTTTGATCGCCTTGGTTGTATGCGAGGTAAACTGGGTAAGAAATATCCGTAAGGCCAAGCGCCATCGACCACGAGGTTGTAACTACCAATGCAGCTACGCATGTTGAGATAAACGTTTTCATAGGGTGTCTTTCTCTGACCGAACGATGAGCACATCCACCACTAGAAGCGGGGGCGGAAGTGGATCACGGGGTTGGTGTTGTAGTTAAGGGAAATCATGGAAACAGGGCGGCTTCTAGTGGTTGGATGATGCGGCTTGTTCGTCCCGATTTTCACGGCTGATTTGCTGATTGAGTTCTTTCCTGCTCACTATATCCACGAAATACCATCGCATCAGTGGATCCCCAAAAGGCAGGCTCCCTTGCTCCTACAATGTAACGAGTGATGATGTCGTTCTTGTCTCCTTTGCCGGTCAAGGTTAACATCCATTCACCGTAGTTCACCTCTCGGTTGTTTCCCTCGCCCTTGCTATTGGTGCGCCTCAAGACCATCTTAACAAACTCTGGATTCTCAGGAGGGGCGTCTTCGTCAAAGTTTCCGTAACTGGACAAAAGGGTCATACCATCAGATGTCACGCCTGAAGGTCTGAAGTCGGAGAAGGTCGTGGTCGCAACTTCGGTATATTGAGTGTCATCGTGAAGCTCTAAAAAATACATCTCACCTTTGGGAACTAGAGTCATCCACGACCACCGTCCAAGTTTAAACGTAAACGATCTCTTCAGATCACGCCGTATTGTCGAAGAAGACTGCGATGATCTCACATTCGTCTTTGGGGCCAGCGCCTCACATGAAGCGATGCAACAGAGGCCGATAGAAAGCAGCACATTAGCAGGGTTTGTCATAGGGCTTGGTTTTCTTGGACGTATAGGCCATCCACGGCGGCGAGGGAAGTCCGAATTCAAAAAAGGACGTTACCCGCCGTTGGATGAGCCGGCTTGTTGGGCAATTTTCATGGTGGGCCGGACCTGATGTCATCTGAAGATGGGACACACCTGTCATCAATCAGATCTGGGCCTTTGCTATAAAATTCTGGACCTCGTGATCCTGAAGCCGGAATTAAAATGTAAGCCTCACGCCAAGGGTCCTGAAATGGGGAACCACTTGAAGATAGCACTAGGTATCTCAGGCCCGAAGGATTCTTGCCCATAAGGGCTTCAATGATGTCTGTTGCCGTGCCTGTTGGGTAGTGTCCGAAATCGCTATAAAATTTTCCGAGGCTGGCTCGAATGTTGCCAAGTTCAGCCGTTACCTTAGCTAGCTTCGCCCTGTGTATGGATGTGCATCCTCCAATCCAGAGAAAGCCACCGCACCCAATCACGACAACAGCAGCAGCTGTTATCAGGCCTACGATCTCTGTGTCGCGTTTCATAATTTTTCAGCCCAACGATGAGCACATCCACCACTAGAAGCGGGGGCGGAGGTGGAGCGCGGGGTTCGTGTTATAGTTACGGAAAGTCATGGAAACAGGGCGGCTTCTAGTGGTTGGATGATGCGTCTTGTTAGGACTTCTTCGATCTGGGGACTGCGCCAAGCGAAGGGGACATCTCATAGTCCTGAATCAAGTCTCCCTCAGGCGTGTAGAGAACCCAAGCTCGATCTAAAGACAAAACTGGCTCCCGTAAGACGCGGATCACACCGCCGCAGAATGGGCAATCCATCTCGAACTTCTCATTCCCGCTGTTGGTGTGCCCGGCTCTTGAGGGGACAATATCTAAAGAACCGCAAGTGAGACACTTCGCAGGCGCTGATCGCCGACTCCG
>JAIYDP010000367.1 GCA_027487435.1 Verrucomicrobiaceae bacterium
CCAGAAGTGCTGGTGAGTGCTAAAAGTCTGCAGTGGGATGATGCTGCGGGAATCTACTTCAAGGTATGCAAGATCTCGCCTGTCAATGAAGGCCAGTTTGGAGAAGTTCGCTAGTTTATCTCCTCCAAGACGTTCGTCGATGACAAGGAGACCACCTGGTCCTTCTAAGATCTCAATAGAATCAACCGAGAACGACTTGTACTTGACTGTGGTTAAAGAAATCAGAGAGATGGCACGCAGCACGGGAGTGTGCTTTCCTTTAAAAGACATGCTGACGAACCCATCGATTGCCTTCTGTATTGGAGTGACCGGGCTCTGAGAAACCAATGATGGGCTTCCAGAGCGATCATCGTTATTGGCTGCGGCAGCTGAGAACAAAATACGAACGTCATGATGTGTTCGGCGTTCAGAGATCGCCGCATCTACCTCTGAGGACTGAATGTCCTTGTTCGTATTCTCAAAAAAACTCAATTTTGCAATGGATTGGAAGTTTTTAGGATCCAATTCCTGCATTCCCTCAAGTTCGAATTGAAGCCACTCTCTTTTGATCTTTTCGACGCTGTGGTCTCCAAACTGAAAGATAGCTGACTCAAACTCATTCGCTGACTTTTGATGCTGGAGTTCCAGCGCAGTTGCTTGGCATATACCCCAACTGCGCTGGTGGAACACACTAACAAGAATCTCAAGAATTTTCTCCTCAAACCTGTCCTTGTTAGTTCTTTCAACAGAGTCGAAAGCGAAACTCGAATTACACAGCCCAATAGACCGAGCTAAAATTCGAAAGAGAAGGGCTTGGTCTTGCTTACATGATGATGCCAAAGCTGAACCTGCATCATCACTGACGATTTTAACAATATCGAGCCCGATTTTCCTTGAAAATGCAGAGCAAGACCACAACTTTTTCACCACTGGCAGCCACGCAGATGATGAGTTCTTCAGTACACCGAACGTATGCTCATTACTGGTAGATATGAAGTTCTTGCAAGCTGTCCCAATCAGATGACCTCTCGACCTTGCAGCTCTCTCGGGAAGCTGCTTTAGGACCAAATCACCGCTTGTAAATGAAGATGCAAGCGTCAAGACGTCATTATCACTTGCAATTGCTAGGAGTGTCTCCATCGTGAACCGTATTTCGGTTTCTGAGTTGCCAAAGAGTACATAAACTGACGAAGATGTCGGAATAAAGACGTCAATGCGATTTGGAACGGAGAAGAGAAGCGGCTTGGTTACATAGTCGACTGAAATGTTGGGCACTTGTTGAACGAAGTCACTATCCAAGCGCTGCTTCAGAAAAGAATCAATCCGGTCAGTGTCAAATCCAGCACAAACAAGCCACGCAAGGACCAGATTGCGGACGTATTGTAAATTTGCAGCGACAACATCCAGCGGTTGAACAGCTTCGACGGTGAGAGACTTTCTGTGCGTCCACGAGAGCAGCTTCATGTTGTGGAGCATGATGTTGACCGTAAGTCCATCAGCCAGAACAGGCGTGAGGTTGTTCAATCGCACCTTCCCTGGCGGCGCAGCCCATTCTGTTCTCTTGACAACTTGCTCCATCAGCTCATCAAGCACTGCCTTCGGGAACTCACGGCAAGCAGCCTGAACGACGTACTCCCGAGCTTGGTTACCTTTCTGAGCGAAAAGGAGAACGGATGCTCTTTGGATTCCAGAATTTTGTGCAAACTTTGCCTTCACATCTACGAGAGAATCGTAAGGGAGGGCATACGGGGATGTCATCGCAAGCCAGATGATGCTCTTAGGTCCCCGAGATGCAGCAGAGATGGCAAGCGGGTGGGTAACTAACGACTGCATGTAGTCCAACGGCAAATATCGAAGAAACTCGCACGGAACCGTGAAGCTTTCGGCTGGGCAGCTTGCCCACAAGCAGCAGTAAAGTTTGATCAAGGACTGACGATTTTCTTCAGACTCCGCACCAATAGTCGCGTTCACTTGAACAAGGCATCGTCGAATAAGAGAGGTGTGGAGAAGACAGTGAATTTCATCCAAACATAGAAATTGTCGAGAAATGCGATCAAGAAGTAGATCCTTGGCTGCTGTGATGAACGAATCGCATTTTCCCAACGTCACCACACTCTCTGAGAGGAGAGGATTTATCCGCCCAAGCTTGGATGCTTTCTCAACAAAAAGGCTTAAGTTGCTCTTTGCGTCAATGGTAGTTGAGCTCGGCGATGTGAGCGCCACTGCGACGTTCCAAATTGCCTCCGCTATTGTTGAGGCATTCGGAAGTGCAGAATACCCCTTGGCACGGATCCAGGTCACGAGAACACGCAGGACACAATCAGGACGAATGTCCGTGAAGTCTGACATCACTTTCAGATAGAAGCTTGGTGCTTCATCGTCTGGGCAGCTCAGAATCAGAGCAGCGGCAGTGAGGTTAAGAGATACTTCCTGCGTGCTCATTGCAAGCAGGGTGCGGATGAACAACGGCGTGAGACCAATACCAGCACCGCGGAGATCAAACAAGCTCGAACTAAGCTCGGACGTCCATGACTTGATAGAGGTCTCAGCGCTAACAATTTTTGCGTCAGGACCTTTCGCAAACACTTTAAAAATGTCAGAGAAGAATTCCAAGTTTGACAATGACACTTGAGAACTATCCAAAGCCCGTTGTATCGATGAAGAATTTGCCGGATGCAGCAGTAGCTTCACAAGGCACCTTCCAATGGGGCGTGTCTTAAGTACTTCTTGCAGCAGTCGGGGAGGAATCTTTTCAAGGAGGAAAGAAGACACTTCCCTCTGTGTCTGAAACAAGTCTTCTGGGGTGTCGAGCTGGATGATTTTGCAGAGAAGTTGCTTGTCATCGTCATTGCGTTTGATTTGGAAAGTAATCTCATGGCGGGCGATGAGAAAGGTGTCAACATCCGAGAGGCTCAAACTTGAAAATTGCGCATCGCTGACCTCAGATATGATGCTGTACTTCAATACTGCCACAGAGCAATACGGTCCTGAATCGAAATTGGCAGGGAATGATTGTGCGATACGATCGACATTGTACCAGATTTTGTCAACTGAAAGCAGCTCCTTAAAGTAAGGCTCGAAGAGCTTGCAGAAGCTGTGCTTTACATTTCTTGAAGCTGGCTTCAGCAAGATTGACAGTACCGTCGGGTTGATGGACATCAAAAATTTCATTTTGAAGGGATAAATAGTCAATATTTGAACCAAGAAGTCAAGAGAAAAGGAGAAGTTACGGACAGAGTCTGGTAAGGCGCTCCAATCTAGTTCCTCACCACACAAGACTTTCTTCTGGAGCTCAGCTTTCAACTTTGAAGGGGATGTTGTGTCCAAGCGAGATTTCGCAAAAATATAGCCAAAACTCGATTCGGGTCTAATTTGTGAGTGTTCTGCTCCGTGACTGATACGCGCGGATGCAAGAGCGAAAACGATTGAAACATGCTGAGCATTGTTTCCAAGAAAAGAGGAGGGAGAGAGCATATTGGACATGTTTTGCATATTCTCAGCCGGGAACCAACCAAGTTTGTGGAGAACATGCATCCACAAAAGCACTCTCTGTCGCTGGTCAATGAACTCTGTGATTGCTTGAGTCTTTATGAAATCTGGAAAGCTCAGCAAAGGAGCTTGTCCCACATGACTAACATTTTCTCGAAACACTCTTGATATTCCAACGGTGAGCTCAGTGACGAATGCCGACAGCAGGTTCCTGGAATCCCGTTCGGGCGAAACAGCTGATGCTGCTGCAGTTGCCTTTATTGCAGCTTCTGCAAGCTCAGAAGCAACCTTTTCTGCATTAAGCTGCGAATCCTGATAGCATGATGTTGAATCTCTGACGGCAGAAATCAGACAGAGTTTTCCCTCCCCCTCTGTCCAGGATTCAACAACCTCACTTTGCGAAAGGGGGAAAGCGCTGCCGAGTAAGCAAAACATAGCAGCAGCAAAAGCTTGGGGAAGCCTTCCTTGCGAAAGGGAAAGTATGTAGAAATTGCCTTGAGCTGACGACAGGTCGAGTATACTTTCTTCTGCTGACTCGAATGACTTGACAATGTCGACGTCAGACCAATCAAGCGCAGAAGCGATCAAGAGGAGAAGGCAGTGAGAATTCGCAGACCGCAATCGACCAACCATTGACTTCTTTTCGGCGAAGGACAAAAAATTTGAGGATGCTATCGCGACAACAACCTCAGTGCCAGAGCTATTTGAGTCTGTTCTAGCTTTCGCAATCTTTGAGACAATTAAGTCGAAGTCCTCATCAATGGATGGAATTAAGGAATCCACAACGAAGAATTCAACTCTTTCGATAGATGCAGACCTTCGGACAACATTGACAGTCTCCTTTGCAAGCTTTGAAACCACCAGACGAGCTCTAAACTCAGACTGTTTGAGCCACCTTGGCAACATCTCACGGGTCCAAGTTGACTGCACTCTGTACGTCTCACAAGCGGACGAGGCTACTGTCGCGCACAAGGCCTGAAGAGCGTCCAAACGAAGACTGCCAATTTTTTTGACGGATGACTCAAAGCAATCTTCAAGCGCCCCTCCAAACTTGCGAAAAACAATCTCAGGGTGAAAGATTTGGGCCTTTTCGTCAAGGAAGCTGATCTTGTCAGCAAGCTCGGAATTCACAAGGTCTGCGACAACTTCGCTCGAGTCGCTGAGAAGAATCCTGACCAAACTAGCAGGAGCAAGAGCAGGCAGAAAGAGGCGATTTACCTCGACAATGGACAAAGAATCTGCTGACGAAAACTGCAGGAACACAACGCAGAGGCACCGTGCTCGGTGGAGCTTGAATAGTTCCTTGCGGATGGAGCTCAAGTTGCCGCGTGAAACAGAAAAGCTGAGGATCATTGGCCTCCATAGTTTCTCATTGCTGAACAGATTTCCAGTGGTCAACCTATCAAGCGCTTCATGCAGAGCTGCATCACTTATGATAGCAATTGACTTCGAAGAGCTCTTTTCAGTTTGGAGCAACTGAATTATCAGAGATATCGCGTCTCGTTTATCTTCAGTCTGGAACCTGTCCTGCCAGTAGAAGGACGAACCGACTTGAGCACCGCCACAGAACTCCGTAACAATGCCCTGCCAGAAGCGATCCGAAAAGTCATGGAAAGCATGTGGAATTTGCTTTGAAAATTCATCTGGATTCATGAGCTTCAAGAGATTTAGGTTTGCCAACAGAACAATTGAATTAGCAGATATTGGCGTCAATGCTGTCGCTGCAATCCTTTGTTTTCTAACTAAGATCTGCTGATCCTTCAGCAATTCTGACATCCACGATGTGAAGTCATTTGGAGCTACTTTCTTTCGGTTCAGCATATACACAGCACAATAGGCGCCGCTTCGTGAGCCGACAAAGAAATCCTCTGATGATTCCAAGAAGCAGCAGTGAATTTCACCCTCTTTGCATATGAATGATTTAGATGTTGGACCAATAGAAAGTTCCGCATGTGCTGAAGAGGATGGGTCGGATTGCGTTGGAACTCGAAACACTATGACCTTTTCACTGCCTTTTAGAATGGACGAACAAGACTGTCGAGGGACAAGGTCTGAGCTGGGCACGTCAAAGGTGAAGGACTGGGAAGCTCCTGTCAAATCTTGAGACTCGGTCAACGCCCCTAACTCATTGCTCGAGAAGCCAACAAAGCACAGGGAGAAGTCACCAATGCGAAAGGTCTTGTGCAAGACAAACTTAGCGCAATCTTTGATCGTGATTCTGACGGAGGGTCTCATTCTTGATTGGTCAATCGAACCACCCTCGTTGGAGCGGAGTCCTTTGTCAATTCCGCTCAAAATATTTATCACTTTGGCAAGGAGCTCGAAGAAACTATCCTCTTTCAAATGATCCAAACCAGCTCTGACGGGACTCGTCAACCTCCTGCAGGTTTGTTCAGCCAACAGAGCATCATGCAAAGGCTTCATACTGTCCCTAAGGCTTTCGACGAACTCTCTTCGACTTCTAGCACTTAATCCCCTTTGACAATTTTTCCATTTCTCCAAGAACGCAGTGATTTTCGCCCCATCAAAATCACCTGTCGTGATTTTGAGTATGCCATTCCAAAAGGTCCGCGACTGCCAGGCCTTCTCGTTTCCGTTTGTCGCAGCTATTGAACTTGACAATCGCACAAGGACATCTGACGACAATTGACAGTTGGACACGAGATCCAATGGAGCATCCTTGAATCCAATGTCCTCTTCATATTGTTTCGATCTAAAGTAAGCCGACACAATATGGCTCTCGTAAGAATCACGACACTCTGAGAAGCTTGACTTCAAGTTCTTTAAGAATGTCTCAACTGGGTGTACCTTGCAAAGAAATTCTGTGAACGTGACAACGTCTCCACAATGCAGTTGAAAAAGCACCGAAACGTCTCCGACTTTGGAATCAGGAATTGTTTTCAATGAGAATAGAGTATTGATGAGTGCAGCCAGCTCCAAGGACTTGCCATCAATCTCAATGACGCTGAGGAATGCGATTGCAATCTGGGCCAATGCACATGCCTGCTTTTGTATCAACTCCAACGGCATTGCCTGCTGCATTACAACCATGAAGTGCGTGCCGTTGAGAGAACTCCATGGACGCTCCTTCCAAAACGATGGCATCGTGGCCTCGGTTCGGATCTTAGCGAATGGATTCTCACCTCGATAGTGAGCGAAGATCAGCCTCCTCACAGACGGGTCAGACAGTAGAGTGCCGACTTGAACACAACATGACTCGTTTTCGGGCAGGTCTCTCGCCACCTTGAGGATTTGGAGAATTCGTTCGAGGAGGATCCACATCGACAACATTGTCTTGAAAGAGTAGTGGCGGAACGGAATCTTCGTTTGCCGGCCCGCCATGCTGGAAGATCGCAGCAAACACCTTGTCAGTGGAGTCGCCTTTTTCTCCTCTTGAGGAATTTCAGACCATGTCCTGAACACGTCCAAGTGTTGGGACGTAAAGCGCTGCCGAAGAACTCGCTCCAGAAACTTTGGCGACACACCCACGAATTCGTTGTCCCGCTTGAACTCAGCGTCAAGGGACACGATGGCACTCCAAATGCCAGAGAGGTTCTTAGCAGCACCGAGCTCCTTGCAAAATGATTCCATTATTTGTTGGAGCGGCCTTCCTGATTTCTTAAAGCAAACCAATCTTCCATATTAACATCGCTCTCCGTGAAAGCACTGCAGAAATAAATGACAAAGACTGTACCCCTCTTTGTCTCCTCCAGTCTAACATGGAAGTGGCGTTCATGAATATGTCAGCGTGCCTGCGCACAAGACTCGGCGGATGTCTTCGAGCAGCCCTTGTCAAGTCCCAAATGCCTCGGATGTACGAAGATCTAGATGCGGAGCAAGTTCGCAACATTCTAGAACTTGACTATCTTTTCCCTGCAGTGAACACAAATGTTAGCTCCATGTGGTGGACGTTTTGCCAAACAGGGTCATTCAAATCGGATGATATTGTTTCTCTCGACGTCAACGCCGCCCTTCTGCTTTTGCTGTTTGTGCTCGATGGGTTCACGCATTGCGAAGAAAATCAGAGCAAGGAGTGTCGACAGAGTTTTTTGATTAGCGGCATCCCAAACAGTGTCGCCACTTGGCAAAACGGGCACGATGTCAGTGCGGCTCTCGGTCGAATTAGGCGAGGGGAATACACCGACGAGGACCGAAGTGATGAAGACGCTGTCAGGGAGTTTCTTCCACAGTTCACTCAAAATTTTCGAAAGTTTCGTGAGCTGATCGACGGCGAGAAGGGTTGGTCCCCCCTCGAACACATAGAGAATGAGTCCGTCAAGCTGAAAGTTATAGAGGCACTTTCATCAAATTCCCCACGGAGTGAAGACGAGCGAAATGACATTTTCCGGTTTCTTAGAGTATTGGCCTGGGGATGTGACGTTCTCCTTCCACACAAAGTAGTGGAACTTTTTGCTTCGTCGTTGTACAGTACAGAAACATGATAAACATGCGCATCTGTCTTGGATTTGGCACACATGGACTATGCAACGTCCAGTGGCTACTATGCCACTCGCATTCGAAAGGCCGGGGGCTACAGGGCTACAGGGTCACGGGGTCTGCAAGAGGGGGATTGGACATTCTGGAGAAC
>JAIYDP010000473.1 GCA_027487435.1 Verrucomicrobiaceae bacterium
CCCCCTCTGACCTCCCCCCCCCCTCCGCGCTACCCCTTAAGTTCAGCGCCGTCATCTCCAAACAAAATTTCAACCCCCCCGCCACAGCGGCTGCTCCTTCGTCGCCGATGTCATTCCCTGCGACATCACATTTGCCCCACCCCAATTTGAAACACCCCCCCCCCTTAAATTGCAACCAATGACAAGAGTTGAGAACTCAAAGAAGTAAAAACATCTAAAGAAATGAACGGCCACGATGATGAGACCGAAATAGCGCTGCTTTGATGGGCAGCAGGTGCTGCCGTGGGGGTGATGGGTGCTGGAGCCCTCACCACGCATGTTCAAAACTTTCAAACGGCCAAGGCGGGCCAAGCACTTGCTCAGCTCATGCGCTCCTCCGACTCGAAGGCAAGGCTTCTCGCCCCATCCAACAGCCGGGGCGGAGACGTCCAGCGCTTGGATGGAGCGCAGGGCGCTGTCGTTGCTCAGCAGCGAGTTTGAAAGGGACGCCATGTGGACCTCCCTGCAGTTCCTCGCCGTCAGCGCCTTGATTTGAGTGGCCGACGCCAAGGCGTCGACGAGCGCTTCAAAAGCTGGCTGGCCATCGCTGGCAACGTTTGTTGACAGGGACAGCATCGAAAGTTGCGGAGTACTTTTAACTGCCGTGAAGCGGAAACGTCCCTCACCGTTGCTCGCCAACGGGGCGTCGTCCATTGTGTCCCCAACAGCCTTGCCTTCGTCTACATCTGTGCTTTGTACACCCCGCGCCCCACGGCACTACCGGAGCTGTGCCATGCCCTTCGCTCTGATGGACGCTTCCCTGTTGCTCTCTCAGAAGCAGATGCGGTCAAGGGGCAACTTTAAGTCCGAAGGGGACCCGTCGGAGGAGGGGGCGCGACTCGGTCCGCTGCTTTGTCGGAAGGGGTGGGTGGGGTGGAGGAATGTGGCAAGAATCAAGTGAGCCCACCCAAAGCAGGTGTCCTCCCCCCCCTCACGATCTGAGAAATTATTGATGAGCAATTTATTGTTACATATTTATGGGCAGCTCCTTGAGAGTTTGATTTGATGTCGTTTTGATGTTGAGTCCTAAGAGAAAAGGGACACTTGTTACAAATTTACAGAATGAAAAGGGTATAAAGTAAAATAGAGCCAACCTGAGCGACGAGAGTGTGAGGAATAAAAGCGAATCTCCACATCAATCGAGCTTAAGGCAGCGAAGTGCTGTCAAACACTGTGCCACCTTCGTCCACCGCAAACGCCCTGATGGTGCCATTCGAAGAGGCACGCACGACCCAAACGTGCGGCTGGGAGCCGCTCTTGTCAATGTACCACAACCCCGCCCTCACAGCACGCGGCGCCACCCCAAACGACCCGTCGCCGAGATAAAGCACTCCTGACACATCGACCGTATTATTCCGAATACGCTTCGACCGTTTAAAAGTGTGGTCATGGTGCTCAAACGCAATTTTGACCCCACCCCTCTCAAATTCGGGCGCCCATAGAGCCCGACCAGCTTCGCCCTGCCACTCGTCGAAGGGGCGAGAGGAGGGGTAGAGGGGGTGGTGGTACACCGCAAATTTGTTTGCGACGGGCCGAGAGAGGGTGGCGCGGAGGAAGGGGAGCTGGGGGCCATCGAATTGCTCTAAAGTGCATTGGGAGTCAAGAATTGTGAGGGAAGTGTTGGCGCCGAGGGTGTGCGCGTGGTACGACTTGCGAAGCGAAGGGTCCATCAGCGACGCGTTTGATGACTGCAAAAAGTAATGGAAGTAAAACGGGACGCCTTCGCGAGGGATACTCCAACCCCCCCCCTCATGATTTCCAATTGCGAGGGTCATCGGGATGAGGTGGCCGCTCGGGGTGACTCCGCGGGTCTGATACGTCTGCAGCCACAAGTCCCACGCGCGGTAGCACGTGATCATGGCGTTAGCGTAGGCCATGTCCCCCCCTACCACAACGGCGGAGGGAGAATACGCAGCGGCGGCGCCAAGAAGCGAAGCGAAGCGGGAGTAGGTCCCGCAGTCGCCGCCGCTGACAAACGTCACCTCAGACCCCCCCCCTGCGGGACAAGTTCGCGTGGAGAAAACGCGCGATGACGCGTTTGCTGGGGAGGAGGGAGGGGGGGGGTCCATGACGACGCGAAAATAGATGACAGAGTCCGAGGGGAGGGTCGAAAGCACGGCGTAATGCACCCAGCGCTCCTCGTCGATGGCCATGCGAAACGAGCCCGCCCCAGCGGTCGAAAATTGGGGGGGGAAAGGCCCCGATGAGGGGGGTGGTGTCGTCCCAAAGACGACTGAGGCGTTGGTGCGGAAGGAAGTGTGGAAATTCGCTATTAGCTGAGAGGAGCAGTCCTCGGGGAGGGTGAGATAGACGTGACAGAGCGCGTCGGGGGTGCAGACGCGGCCGAAGTGGCGGCGGGAGAGGCGGGAGGAGAGGGCGAGGGGCTGGAGGGAGACGCACATGCCCTCGACGGCAAAAGAGATGACGAAGCAAGCGACAATGGTCAAGACGCAGACAGCTGCAATCGGGACCCATTTGGTGCGGAGGAGTTCGAGGGGGGAAGGTTTCTCTTGGTTGGCCGCTTGGCCAGGAGGGCTTGCAGGAGAGGGCGGCGGCTGCTCGCTTGAGTAGCGCTTCTGACGAGAGTTGGGGTCAAAAAGGCCGAGGGGGAAGGTGACAGAAAGTACATAGGCGGTGCAGGAGAGGACGGCTGTGAGGAACGCTGCGGCAACTGCTGGGATTCTGTCGAAG
This sequence comes from Verrucomicrobiaceae bacterium, assembly GCA_027487435.1. Taxonomy (GTDB): domain Bacteria; phylum Verrucomicrobiota; class Verrucomicrobiia; order Verrucomicrobiales; family Akkermansiaceae; genus UBA956. The sequence goes on from JAIYDP010000473.1 coordinate 2,731, forward strand.
GCAGCGCAGCCGAAAATGAAGAAGTCGAAACAGATCACGGCAAGAAGAAAGAAGAATCGCGATGCGGCGAGGCCTCTCGTCGGAGCGCATGGCGACTTGGAGAAGCACCAAGATTTGCCGAGATTTCGAGCGGCAACGAAAAGGGATATTACCACGATACTTGCAACGATCATAGTTCCAAGAGGGGGCAACGCCGCAGCGAAAAAGAACATGACGGCCATCACATAGTTATCCGCGGGATCCTCGACGATGGTGCTGTTTATCATGAGAAAATTGGGGTTTTATTCTTTATTTGTGGGCGTCCTTCGCAGGTTCCACGGACCCGGATCTCCGTGCAACCGCAAGGCGCTAGAATTTCCCTCTTCTCTCTCGTGTCTGCTCGCAAGGCATTAGATGTCGGTTCAATTGTCTCACTGCACGACTGAGAACTCGTGGCACTGTTTGCACGCGATTTGGCGTCATCTTCGATGACCATGGCTGCTACTGTTTTTCAATAGCATTACAAGAAGCTTTACTGCTCTGAGAACCCACGGTTTATCATGTTGTTGATATAAGTTTGTCGTTGAGTAGCAACTGTGGGTATCCGCTAAAGTAGGAATGTGGGTTTAGGGATATCTGAACTTGAATGTGATTTCTCTAGAAAGGTCTTAGGAGTGAGCGACAATAAAAATCGCAACCAGAGAATGAAATGTCAAAAATGTCGCGTTCATTTCTGTATTCTTGAACACCGATTTCGTCTTCGCTCCAATCATAAGAAAATTCACTGCGAAAGGATGGCGAATCAATACCGCTTCCATTTGAATCATTCGGGAAAAGAGAACCAATTTCATCGATGTCATTGGCATCAAAAACGGGGGCGCACTCAGCGGGACTGTCGTGAAAATTAGGATTGGTCTCATTGGAAGCGTGAGAGACATGCAATCTATGTTGTGCTCCACATGTTTCTTGAACATCAAGTGCGAGTGCAGTCTCACACTCTTTTTTCACTTTGTCATCGTCCATGAAGTTCTAATTTAGGAAATTGAAAATTGAATACAAACTTTGATTGTTCGAGATGCTTCTGCCGCCAAGCCTACAGAACCAAAAGAGTCCTCTCCGTTCGATTGTACAGGATTTACTATGTCCGAAACAATTACATTCTGTTCGAAACACTGATCTGAATTTAAAAGGCACAGGCAGAGTACAAGAATGTTGTGGAGGGTGATTGTGGAACGATCAGGATAGATGAGTAGCGAAATGACTGAACAAGAGCGAGGCGGTGGCCTAAAGGCTGATGGGGAGACGGCAGCAGGGCTGCGATAGGAAATTTGGCAACAGATATGCGGGGGGGAAGACGGAGCAGAGCTGCGGTGGTGCACATGGCAGCAGAGCTGCGCGGGGGTAAAAGCCAAAGGCTGCAAGCAGCACAGGTGCGACTCGGCGGGAGGGCTGAGGAGGACGAACGAGCCAAAAGGATTCGTTCGCTGGAGTTCAGCGGAAGGGCCGAACGCAGCGGAACGGAACGCTGAAGGAGACCTTCGGGGAGGGGATGAAAGGGTGGAGAGGAACGGAGGAAAGCAAGTAGGGGGGGGGTGGATGGAAGAACGGAGCAAATGGAGGCACGGGGACGGAGCTTTGAATCTCAAATTTCAAAGTGCCACGCACTCGCTTCGCTTCTCCTACTGTTCTGTATGTTTCTTAGATTTGTCGTAGAAGACCTTTGAGACGGAATCAAGATGTTGAAGAGGAGCCATGAAGCCAAATTGCCCGAAGAAAGAGACGTGAATTTGGGGCTGAAATTTGGGGAAAATATTAGTTAAATGATTGCACTTGTGACTGGCGCAAACAAGGGCATTGGTGTGTGTTTGATGCTACTCTCCCACCCATTTGTATGCAGAATCATGCTGACATGTAAGGTTTCCATATCGCGGACCACCTCTTGTCCAAGGGCTTTTCTGTCATTGTGGCTGCTCGAGATGAATCTCGAGGTCTCGAAGCTGTTGAGAAGGTCGCCACTTCCGTGCATTGGCCCTTATTTTCGTCAGCTCAAAGGCAGTCACGACTCCTCTCTGGTTTTCTTTGAGCAACTTGACATAGCCGACTCTGGATCGATCAAAAGCGCTGCAAGTCGCGTCCAACAACGCCATGGTGGCATTGACGTCCTCGTTAACAATGCTGGCATGGCATTTAAGGTGATTCCTGCGCATTTCACTTACAGAACACAACTATATGCTTCCCTGTAGCATTGACCGTGAAGGGCGATGCATTTGATGAGAACGTCGCCGCAACGACTTTTAAGACAAACTATTTTGGGACGGTTGAGGCGACGCATGCGTTCCTACCCCTCATCAAACCTGGCGGAAGAGTCATCAACGTCTCTTCCACCGCTGGCCCCCTGTCAAGCGTCAAGCCAAACGTCCAAGAGCAATTCAAAGCGTACCCCCCCCCCCCCTCGTTACTCACCATCACCCCCCCCTCTTCCCAACCACTCTAACCACCCCCCCGTCCCCCAGCTGCACGTCAGAAGAGGACGTTCATGCCCTCGCCAACGCCTTCATTGCCGCCGTCGCGGACGGCACCTACGCGGCGAAGGGCTGGCCGCGCAGCTGCTACGGCACCTCAAAGCTTTGTTTAAGCGTCTGGTCAAGCGTCGCCGCGCGAAAAGGTACCGTCGCGATCTTCGCGTGCTGCCCCGGCTGGTGCCGGACGGACATGGCGGGATCGCGCGCACCCAAGAGCGCCGAGGAGGGGGCTGAGACGCCTGTGAGGGAGCTTTTTTACTTGTTTGGTTTTATTCTTTAACTGTTTGGGTTAAGTTTTTGACCCCCTCCCCCGCAGGTCATGCTGGCGACAGCGCCGCTGGAGGAGCTGCACAGCGGGTGGTTCTACTCTGAGCTGAAGGGCCGCGAGTGGCCGTGAGGGTGTCGAAGTTAAAACCAACTAGGCCACGCTTTATTTCAAGTTTACGCAATGTGAGGGGTGCCTCAAACGCGCGCGACGCCAATTGTTTTAGACCACAAAACGTGCGTGTCGACTTCAGTCTTTTTGTTAACACATGCTGCTGGCTACTCTGTTTAATGTCGCCAGTTTCTCCCCAATGCACCGTCGCGGCCCCCCGCCGAGCAAAGGGGTGCTGCCGACTTCCCCCCCTCCCCCTCGTCCCCCAGACACCTCCCCGGATCGAACCTCTCCGCGTCGGGCTAGTGGAGGTGGTGTTTATGCATGACGTACGCGGAGAGCATCAGCCTTGCATCCCCCCCTACTTTCAGCGCCTCCAACTCCGCATCCGCAGCGACACACGAGGGACTAGAGCGTCGAAAGGGACGGCGTGGCGTCACTGACTTGCGATTGGCAATTTCGCGGCACTGCAGCCCAACGACAGCCCTTTGATGTGGTCTTGTTGGTGGAGGCATAGAATGAGCAGACGTGGCGCCTCGGCAACGACTCTGTGCGTCTATTTCTAGATTTTGCTGACGGGACGACATCCTTGAACTGAATCATAACTCAAACGCGAAGAGGCGCATACACTTTGATGTGTCCATGCGACCTCGCTGGTGACATCATCACATCGACAACAGGCACCCCCTCGCTCACAAAAGGTGCACGACGTGAGGTGAGAGCGAGTGGGAGGTGCGCTGCAGCGGCGCACAATCAGTGGGAGGCACGCGAAGTAGAGGGCGGCTGAAGAACGTCCACTTCGTTTGGGCCTCAAAACGTTGTCGCGCATCGTTTGAAGAGTCAGAACTCAACTGCAAAGAGAAGCAACATGTTGCTTGCGGAAGTGACGATTTCGGAGAAAGTGCCGTCCAGTCTGTTGTCAAAAGGGACTTGAAATGTCGCGTCGCAGACGAACGCAACGTGTGAGTCGTGGCCCGACCGCAGGGACCGTCCCAACTTCGTCTCGACGTCAAAAAAAGTGCACACGTCCGCCACCGACGTGCTTCCATCGTCTTCGCAAGTGGTGGTCGCAACGTGGTAGTCCGCGTCGCGGGTGATGGGGTACACCACCCCCGCCGCGCACCAGCCCACCACCACCACAGGCCGCTCCCGCGGTGCACCCCCGCTCATCGCCCCCGACGCGTACATCATCGCGTATGATGGGTCCATCGTCACGTACACACCCGCCCCAAACCACCCCACGTCATCCGGCCGCCGCAAGTCGCGCAGGCCGTGCGCGGCGATGCCCTCCAGCGCCGCAAAGGAGGTGCCGTCGAACACCCGCACAAGCCGCGTACCCGCCGCGCCCACGTTCTTAAAGACTTGCGAATTCGAGTCAAACCGCTTCAACGCGCGACGCTTCGTCGCCTTTTGGCCTTCCGTCAGCGGCCAGTGCGCGTCCACCTCCGAATGCCTTGCTAACAGATGGCTGTTCGAGCGGTCCTTAATCTGCCGCTCCCACGCCGCGCGAAACCCTGCCGCGTCGCCCCGCAGTGCCCAAAACTTGCGGGGGGGTCTGTCCTTCACCCCCGACGGACCCTCCATCACCAACTGTTTGAGGTTGTTAATCAACTCAACGTCTGCCGCAACGCTCGCAGACAGCTCCCGCAGCGCCCCTTTTGTACCGGGTACAAGCGACTTCTTTATCTCTTCCTCCCACGGAGCCACGACGACGTCCTTCAACCCCACCCGCTCCCCTCCAATTTTAAAAGAAGCGTCAGCATCCTCTTTAAGCTCCCCGAGCAGCGTCTCCCCCTCACGTACGTTGCCGCCAGCCTGCGCCACCCTCCTGCCAAATACGTATTCCAGCTGATACGTCATCCCGCGCCGCTCCCCCATGACGTCTAACAACTTAAACAGCAGCTTCTTCACGGCCCACAAGCACCCCACCCCCACCCCCACCACCCGCAGCCCCCCCCGACAACGCACACCCCACACCTTAACAGCCTCG
>JAIYDP010000105.1 GCA_027487435.1 Verrucomicrobiaceae bacterium
GCGAAGTCGATGTCGGCGGCGGCACCGATGATGTCCACCGGAGTCCCGCGACCGTCGGGCATCAGAATCGTCTTCACGTTGAAGTGCGCCTGCAGGATCGAGAGGATCATCAGGTCGGCTGGATTGAGGGATTTAGGCAGATCGACTTTGCCCTTGTTGACGGTGAAGCCCGCGCCACCGGATTCGCCGCGTTCCATGCGGAGCAGTGCCGAGTCGATGTTGTGGCGGGTCATCAATTCCTGTGCCTTGGCCAGCGCGACCTTGGCTTCGTTTTCAGTGGAGCCGCGGGAGCGGTCGGCCAGTCGCAGGAGCTTGCGGATTTTATCGAGGATGTCGGATTCGGATTTCATGGGATCTCAGGGGTTGCGGGTTAGTTGATGGGAAAGGAGTTTTCCTGCTTCATGAGAAAGTAGTCGCTCAGGGGTTCGAGGGCGGCATGAAGGTCGTCGCTGTCGGTGGAGACGTAGATTTCGAACTCTCCGATCACGATTTCCATTTCGGGAAGCTGGCGGCTGGTTTGGAGGAAGTTCTGGATTGCGTCCTTGACGCTCTTTTCGTTGTCCTCGTTGTTGAAGATCGAGAAGTTGTGTTTCAGGTTCATGGTGTTGGTTTGGTTGATGGTTAGCGGCGGACGCGGCGGGAGAACTTGCGGCGACTGGCTGGCGTGTTGTCGCGGATCATTTGCGCGACCCGTTCCGTGCTGCCGTCGGTGAGCCAAATGCCCTCGGCCTTGCGGCGTTCGATCTCGGCTTTCGCGAGTGGCAGTTGGTCGCCGAACATGAAGTCCGGAGTCATGTTGAGTTGGGCGTCTGTCCAGTTGGTGAAGTCGATGGTGCTCATGTTGGGATTGGGGTTGTTTGGATTTTCAGCGGAAGGTCACTTCATCGGATTGGATTTCGCGGATTCCGTGGACTTCCGCGCCGTGCTTTTCGACCCATGCATTCAGTGCTTCGGCGCTCTTGAAAGTCTTGCGCCAAGGGGTGGGTTTCATGCCTTTTACTCCGTATGCTTCGATGGATGGTGTTGTTGCTTTCATCATCTCTCATCTGCCAGTCTGACAACTTGAGTCCATGTCTTTTTTCGTCTTTCTTTCGGCTATTTCTTAGGCCGTTAGATAACGATTTGGCACGCTGCATGAACGTCACAACGCGTGCCAATCAGGCGTCATTCCGCACGCTCTAAATCTGTTTTGATTGGCACACTTCATGAGTGAAAAGATGCCGATAAATTATGTCTTTTTTCCTCTAACTCCACTTAGCTATGGACGTGAGGTGGCACCATGGCAGATATTACCCATGACAACGCCAACTATGTCCCGCCGCTTCGGAGTCGAGATCGAATTCCTCTCCACCATCACCAAAGAGCAGGCCGTCATGAGCCTGAGAGCCGCTGGCATCCGGGTCGAATCCTCCTACTACACCCACGACACCACGCCCTATTGGAAGATCGTCACCGACGGCTCCTGCGGTTTGGAACTCGTCTCACCCGTTCTCGAAGGTGAGGCCGGTATCGAGGAAGTCAGGATCGCCGCCGCCGCACTGGAAGCCGCCGGTGCCCAAGTTGATAGACGCTGCGGACTCCATGTCCATTTCGACGCCCGCTCAATGAATCTCAAAGCGGTTAAGAATCTCTTCAAACTCTGGCTGAAATTCGAGGACGTTCTCGATACTTTCCAACCGCCATCACGCCGAGGAGTCGCCAACAACTACTGCCTCACAAACCTCAATCACAGCATCATCGACGCAGGAAACCATCGCAGTCAATGCTCAGGAATGTTCCGCAAGATCGACCTCTGCAAAAACATGGAGCAGATGAAAGCCCTCTATCCCAGCCGCTATCGCAAGCTCAACATCCATTCCTATTTCCGCCACCAGACGCTCGAAGTCCGTCACCACTCGGGAACTACCAGCCCCGAGAAAATCACCAACTGGGTGAGGTTGATGGCACGGATGTTCGACGCAGCGGAAACCGCCACTGCCGTTCGCAATCGACCCGAAGACAATGGAGTGGGGATGCCCCGAATAAAATGGTTCTTCCAGTCCATTGAAGCCAAGGGACTCACCAAATACTTTACTGAACGTGCGAAGAAACTCGCCGCCTGATTTCCACTATGCCAAACGAAACCATGAATACCGAATACCACACCATCGACGGCGCGACATTCTCCGCCGTTGATGCCACCGACCTGATGACCCAACTCCGGGCAGACAGCTTCAACCCGGAAGCCGACCTACCGTCCTACTGCCGCGCCACCGCACGAGCATCGAAAATGCAGACAGGAAAACCTCATCGCCCTTGGCCACCGAAGGCACTGGTCGAGGACATGCTTGCCTCTGGACTCATCGCCACTGGCAAACGTCATCCAGAATGGGGAAACACCAACGACTGAACCACCATGCCCTACCGAATCATGCAACCACGCTTCCCTATCGGGAAGACCGTGGCAACTCCCGCAGCGATGGCTCTCGGCATCGACCTCGCATCCTACATGCACCGCCACCATTGCGGTGATTGGGGTGATCTATGTGACGAAGACAAGCAATCCAACGAAGAAGCACTGGAACAAGACCTACGCATCGTGAGTCACTACAAAGTCAGCGGTGATCGTCGCATCTACATCATCACCGAGGCGGATCGCAGTTCAACCTGCATCCTGCTTCCGGAAGAGTATTGAGCCACGCCACAATCCGCTCGATGAAGTCGAGGTTGAGTTGCTTTTCGGTGAGTCGGATCACTGTCCAGCCCGCCAGCACGGCTTCGAGATATTTTTCCGCATCCTTGGCATACCCCGCTCCTCGGTTGTGCCGACCTGCGCCGCGCTGAAAAATTCCCCCTTCAATTTCGATCAATGTCCGGCTTGCAAGATGCGCGAAGTCGGCGCGCCAGCAACGGGAAGCATGGAACTTCACTTCCCGCTCCAGGGGTTGGCCTTGCGACACTCTCCACAGCAGCAAAAACCTTGATTCCAAATCGGATGTAGCCATTTCCTGATGGAAAGAAGTCAACCCCCAAAACCTCCGTTATGTGGGAAATGCCACTGGCACATTTCACGGGAATTGGACACGGGTGGGGACATCCCTGCCTTTGTCTTCGGCGTTGAATAGATTCCTTGCTTTTGAGTCTGGATTTGAAACCGTTTGAACCTCGTCCATCGCCGCGATCACATCGGGGGTGAGATCGATGGACATTTGCCCCGGAAGCTCAACCATGAACTTCGCGCCTTCGTTGATGAGTCGTGAAATTCGTTGGATCGGAGTCGTCATGATCGTGTCAGTGATTGGTTGCAGGGGCGGGAATTGAACCCGCAGAGGACGAGGGTATGAGGCTCGCCTGAGACCATCCCTCCCTGCGATTGGGTTACTTGTTGTCCTTCTTGAGGTTCAGGTGGAAATCAATGTCGGCCAGCTTGCGGATCAGTTCGCGGTGGCGTTCATCGCGTTCTCGCTTTGCTTCCGTTGAGCGTTCGATTGCCCAGATGATCGCGGCCATAATGCCGAGGATCGTGGCGCAGAATCCGATGGTGGCGAAGAGGATGGTAGAGGTGTCGTTCATGATATGGTTTGGTTTAATGGTTCTTTATGGCGGGTTTCAAAGTGCTTCGTAGATGTCGAGGATGAGTTTGAAGTCCTTCTTGAGTCCTTCGCGGCGATCATCGTCCCATTCATCGACGGGGGCTTTCTGAGTCTCACGCGCCCACCAACGGCGGATGCGGTTGAGGAGAGCGAGATAGGTCACATAGCCCCGGTCGGCGGGATCGCCTTGGACTTCTTTCTCGGTGGCGAGACGACCGAAGTTGATGGACTTGCGCAGGCGGCGGACGCTCAAGTCGTGCTTCTCTGCCATGTTCAGCCAGTGCTGCTTTTCCTCATTCGTCTTGAGTTTTGCGACCGTGGCATGAAGCGAGTAATCGAGTTTGTCATTACGTAATGACAAATCGACTTTGCGAGCTACGTGCGCGTAGTTTCGCAGCGTGCCGTATTCGAGTCCGGTGCGTTCCAGAGCTTCTTCGTATTTGTCACCCCACCGCTTTTCACCGTAGTTGATCCAGTCGCCGATGATGAAACCGATGGTCTTCCCGACAGGTGCGAGTTTCTGACCGAGTGCATCCCATTCGTCGTAGCTGAGTTCTTCAAGAAACTCAATTCCAGTGGGCTTGATGGCAAACTTTGGATCGTTAATGGCAAGGGTATTCATGGTTTTCGTGAGCGGTATCGTTGGAGTTGAGAGCGTCGGTAGGTGTTGCGAGCCTTCTCGCTACGCATGGCCCTGGAAGGCGGGAGATTTAGTTGTCGCGTGATGTCAACGCAGCGTTTGGAAACGGCAGCGCGAGTCACACCATGGCGTTTTGCAATAGAGGTCATGCTTTCGCCGTTGTAGGCACTGAGTCCAAGGGCGACGGCGAGGCATTCGATGGTGAGCCGGGTGTTTCCCTCTGAAATCAGATCGGCGACGAAGTGACGAAGAACCTCGATAGCATCACGAGATTTCGGTTCTTCGATCTGTTCGGCTTCGTGATCGACCAGTGCCGCGATGTCGGGCGTGTGGCTGGCTCGTGACGATTCCGCCATGTCGTGATCGGCGGCTCCGTTGCCATGGCGTTGCACACATGGTTTGAGCAAACCGAGTTTTTCTGCCTCCCGACGTTCTTCGAGGGTCATGGACTTCACCCATGCCTCGTAGTCGCGCTCGTAGTCGGCATCCCGTTTCGACTGCTTTTTGGCGTAGTCGTCGGAGTTCATTTTGAACCCCCTTTCAGCCGATCTAAATCTGATGGCGCTGGTCTCCTCAAGGGTGAACCAGAGCGCGCGAATCTCGGTTTACCGATTCGCGCTCTGTTTACCTTTAGGTAAACCATAAGCATTACAGTAAGGTGACTTACTATAATCCGGCCTATTCTGTTAGATTGAGCGGATTCAAATGGGTTCAAACCAATTTGCACCCGAGGTTCAAACCCTGTTGAAATGACGGGTTCAAATTCCATGGCGATGCCCCCTCCACAGGCGGGTTGCTTTGTCGAAGACGAAGGGTGACCCCTTCTTCATGTTGGCGAGACAGTAAAAGACGCGCTGCGCTTCTTTGAGCGTGCAGTCGCCTTCGATCTCGGCGATCCGGTCAGAGACATACGCCAGCACGGCGGATTCCTGAGGGACTTTGCCATTGGCGAGTGGAGGCATGGTTTCAACAGCATTGGCGTAACGATCAGCCGCGCTTCCCATCTTGTAGGTGGCCTTCGCTTTTTCGCTCCTCGGATTGCCTTGTGGAGCCTTGAGCTTCTCGGGATCAGCATTCCGATCAGTGATGAAGATCGACTCGCACCAGCGGACAACGAAAGGCTTCACGGGCGGCAGCGAACGCAAGGTGAGGTCGATCACATGAGCGTCTTCCTCCTCGTGGGGAGTCATGGTCAGGATCACATCGGGATCACGGGCGAAGACACCCGAGCCACCAATCCTGTCGATGGATTCCTTGCCCGCTTGATTCCCTTTAGAAAAGTGCGCACCGAACACAGCAGCCGCCCCGGACTTCGCCGCCAGTTGTTCGACTTCATTGAGCAGGCTGGCGATGTCGCCCGCGTCGTTTTCATTCCGTGCGCCGAGACCTTTGTAAATGGGGTCAATCAGGATCAGGGAATATCCGGTGTCGCGAATGCGTCCGAGAATCTTGGGGATGAGTGCCGAGAAGTCGGTGGCATGGCCGCGCAGATTCCAGATGTCGAAGCCGGTGAAATCCTCGATTTCCTTCGCTGCTGCGATCCGGTTGATCCGGTATTGGAGCGCGAACGGTGGCAGCTCGAAGTTGAGATACAAAACACGGCCACGGCGTGTTGGAAATCCCCACCACGGCGAGCCAGTGGAAACCGAGAGCATAAGGTCGATCAAAGACCAGCTCTTGCGTGCCTTCGACGGGCCACCGAGAACCATCTTCGCGCCTTGGTGGAGAATGCCATCGACGAGCTGCGGCGGCTCTGGTTCTGACTGCCCCATGAACGCATGGCCGGGTAGAATCGGCGGCAGGTCGGAATTTGAGTGAGCCGCCTCCCATGCCGTCCACGATTCCGCGCCAAATTCGGTCGCGAGCAATGACTGGCGACGGGCATTGCCATCCACTGTGCGCCAGCCGTCCGGACAGCGTGATAGGCGGGATGGATTCCGGTTCTGCTTGTCCAGATTGATCCCGGAAAACCAGCCCCAGATAATTTCGACGCGGCGCTTGTATTCCTTCTCGTCTGGCGCATCGACCCGAATCCATGCGTGCAGGCTTTTATTGCCCGAGTCGATCAATGCGGCGACTGGCATGCCGCTCGCTACTACCGCATGATATTGCTCTTCCTTTGGGATTGGCTTACCAGCTTCGTCGCGATCGAACTCAACGAGCACATGACGGAAGGCGGTCACGTCCTCGTTCTTTGCCCCGCC
>JAIYDP010000250.1 GCA_027487435.1 Verrucomicrobiaceae bacterium
ATGGGATCTGTGGCATTCATCACCAGTGGTCGATTGGGCTTTGTTTCGATGCCAAATATCGAGAAAAACCGTGTTTACATCAACCTGACGATGCCTCGAACGGCACAGGTCAAAGATACCAACGAAATGGTTCTACAATGCGAGCGTGCCGCTGAAGCTCTGCGCCGCGAATACACCGATCCCGCTACAGGGCAATCGGTCGTCCTCGATGTTCTAGGCTCTGCCGGTGGCTGGCCCGGCATGTCGTGGGTCGATGCGCGCTCCGGCTACGTCATCATGACGGTGCTAGATAGCTCCGAACGCACCGCCGCCCATCCTGACACCAAGACTTTGCTCAGGCGATGGAAAGAACTTTGCGGTGATGTCAGCCGCGCTCAGTCTTTGTATGTCACGGCAGATACGGGGCGCGGTATCCGCAGCAGCGGCGGTGAGGAGTCCCTATCTATCGAACTCCGCGGCCCTGCTTCTGAAGCGCGTGACTTGCTCGCTGATGAAATCGTCCGCTTGCTAGAATCTTACCAAGGTATTTCCTCAGCTGGAAATGACATTGCCCAAAATCGGGATGAACTCATTGCGACGATACGCCCCGAAGGTGAGGCTCTGGGACTTACGCAACGAGAACTTGCCCGCCAAGTCCGCGCTTCATTTTTTGGCGAACAAGCTCAACGCGTTCAGCGAGAAATCGATGACATTCGCGTGATGGTGCGACTGCCGCTTGCCCAACGGGAATCATTGCACACCATTGAATCGATGCGCATCAAGATCCCCAATGGAGGGGAGGCTCCTCTTCGCACCGTTGCCGACATTCATTTTGGCAAAGCACGTGCGGAAATTGATCGAACCGATGGGATGCAGGCCGTAACGATTTGGGCGCAAGTCGAAGACAACACCGTGGACATCATGGGAATCGCCAAAGATGTGGAAGCCAAACTCCAACCGATGATGTTTGATCATCCGACTTTGGGTTGGAAATTCACTGGCTACGTTGCTGAGCAAGCTGAAACAAAAAGCCGCATCATTCTAGGCGCGGTTGCGATTCTCATCGCCCTTTATGTTCTGCTTGTTGTACCTTTCAAATCCCTCATTCAGCCGCTTTACGTCATGGTCTCCATACCTTTTGGCGTCATCGGTGCTTTACTCGGGCATTTGCTGATGGATGTTACGCCTTCCTTTCTTTCGGCGTTCGGTGTCCTTGCCGTAGCAGGGATCGTGGTCAATAACGCGATTGTCATGATCGATTTCATCAACCAACATCAGGCAGAAGGTTTTGGTATGTTGGAATCCGTCATCGAATCTGGCGTGAAGCGCTTTCGTCCGATTTTCCTTACCTCCATGACCACCTTTGTTGGTATGGTGCCGACGATGCTCGACCACTCCATCCAAAACCAATTCCTTCGCCCCATGGCGGTTTCCTTAGCATTTGGCGTGCTGTTTGCTACCATCATCACGCTGTTTTTGATCCCATCGCTTTTCCTTGTATGCGAATCAGGACGAGCGAAGTTGGCTCGCCTTTTTTCATCGAAGCAGCAGGAAGCACTCTCGCAAGAAGCATAATCCCGAGATCCGAAGTAGAGCACCGTCATACGTTACCATCATTTGCCGCGCAAGGCATTTCAGACCTTGGGGCAGCATCGTTGGATGCAGCCCACTGCGACCATGAAACGCCTTGCACATGAAAGCCTGGCAGCGGCTTTCTGGCACTCTACTTCGGATCTCTGGATCATCCGCCTACGAAATCCGCGCTTTCTTTGCTCGTCAAGCCCTCTCGGAATCCGTAACTTCTCCACGCAACCATGGACGATCTGTTTTCCATTTCCTCAAAGTCAGGTGTTCCGTCAACTGAAGTCATTGCTCGTGTTGAATCCCTCCGCAAGGAGCTCAATCACCATAACGATCTCTATTACCTTCAAGCACAACCAGAAATCTCTGATGCAGAATACGATGTGCTGTTTCGTGAATTGGAGGAACTCGAAAAAAAATATCCCACCCTCCAGGATGCCAACTCGCCCACACAACGGGTCGGCGGTGCTCCTCTGGATGGCTTTTCGCAAATCACCCATGCCGTGCCGATGCTAAGCATCGATGATGTTTTTGAACTCAAGGACAGCGATCAACCCGATGCCGAGCTTATCGCCTTTTACCTACGCCTGCAAAAAGGCCTTGGTCGAGAAAATATCCGCGTTACAGTAGAACCAAAAATTGACGGCGTTGCTGTGTCGCTGTTGTATCGCGATGGAGCACTGATCTATGCCGCCACACGTGGTGATGGCACAACGGGTGACGATGTCACGCAAAACGTTCGCACGATTCGCAGCGTGCCATTGCTACTAAGGTCTAGTGCGGAACGTGCCATGCCACGCAATCTTGAAGTGCGCGGAGAAATTTTTATGCCGAATGAAGCGTTTTCTGCTATGAACGCCGAGCGTGATGAACAAGGCCTCCCCGCCTTCGCCAACCCTCGCAATGCTGCTGCCGGCACGCTCAAACAACTTGATCCGAAAGTCGTTGCCCAACGTCCTCTGGCGTATCTCGCACACGGTTTAGGCCTTTACGAAGGCTCGAATCTCGCCAGTGAGGTTGAGTTTCACCAACTCCTTGACGAAGTCGGCATCCCACGAAATGGCCCGATTCAGATCGCCGATTCCCTCGAAGAACTCCGCACGGCTATCGCTAAGCTCGAAAAAGATCGCCACGACTTGCCCTACGGCACCGATGGTGCTGTCGTCAAGTTATGGGATCGTGCCGAACGTGATATTTTAGGTTTCACCTCACGCGCACCGCGCTGGGCCTGCGCCTACAAGTTTCTGCCCGAGCAACAGGAAACCACCCTGAACAATATCATCATCCAAGTTGGCAGAACTGGCGTGCTGACGCCTGTGGCAGAGTTGGAACCTGTGCTTGTTTCAGGCAGTGTCGTGGCTCGTGCCACACTCCACAATCAAGAAAAAAAAAAAAAAAAAGACATCCGTATCGGCAGTCGGGTGTTGATCGAAAAAGCCGGAGAAATCATTCCCTCCATCGTAAAAGTTCTCTCTCATGCTCCCCACAGCGTCGCTTATCATATTTACGATGCCGTTGCGGGATCTTGTCCGTCCTGCGGAAATCCCATCTCGCAAGAAGAAGGCTTCGTCGCTTGGCGCTGTACCAACTTTCTCTGCCCCGCGCAAGCGGTGACCAACATGAAGCACTTCGCTTCACGCAAGGCTCTCGATATCACATCGCTCGGCGAAAGCGTGGCCCAAGCCTTGGTGCGCGATGGCTTATGCCACGGCCCTCTTGACCTCTTTGCTTTATCTTTAGAACAGCTCGCTGAACTTAACCTTGGCACCCCAGAAGAGCCACGAAGATTTGGCGAAAAAAACTCCGCTAAAATCCTTAGTGCTTTGCATGATTCTCGCACCAAGCCGCTGCATCGCTGGATTTACGCCATGGGCATACGCCACATCGGCGAAGGTGCCTCCAAGGAATTAGCCCGACTTCATCGAAATTTCGCTGCTCTTGCCTCATCAGCAATCCTCCAAGAACTCTGCAACGATACCAAAGCGGATGCCAAAAAGCGCAACCCCGTGCTAATGCCGTATCAAATTTCCGGAGACATCGCCGGCACGGCCGCCGCCAGCATCATCCATTTCTTTTCCTCCAAAGGTGGGCAAGATCTGTTAGAAAAACTCGCGATCTATCAGCTCGATCCACAATCCGATAACTATCGACCTCTCCCCGTGGACGCTTCACAAGCTGGTCCACTGCAAGGAAAAAGCTTTGTCATTACTGGCACTCTTAGCAAATCGCGCGATGAATTCAAAGATCTCATCGAACAAAATGGAGGCAAAGTCAGCGGTAGTGTATCCGCCTCTACCAGCTACTTGCTCTGCGGCGAAGGCGGCGGTAGCAAGCGCGACAAAGCCGCAGCACTCGGTGTTGCGGTCATCGATGAAGCCGCTCTGCTCAGCATGCTCGGATGAAGTTATTCAGGCTTGCGATTCAAGTGCTCGGTGATCGCTCGGCTCCAGGCCTCCAGATCATCACCTATCGCTTCGCCATCTTGATCCAAGATAAATTCTAATAGATCGCGTGCCTCTAGCCGCAACTCGCCTTGGCTGTGGCGCATCAGTTCGAGGGCAGCTGGGAGCTTCGCCGTATCTTCACGATTGTAGGCATTGTCCAACGCAACTCGCTGCATTTCTGGGTCCTCAAAGAAATTCTCTTCAAGATAGGGTAAGACCATTTCAGGAAATTCTTCATCACTCACAAGATTAAGGGCATGACCCAAGGCTTCCGCACGCATTTCTTTCGCCATCGAAGGATCCGCTGCAATCATTAATAATTTCTCACTCGCTTGGCGCATGGGGATCTTGTCATCGGCGAGTAGTCGGGAAATTTCTTGTTCTGCCTGATCCGCTGCCACACCCGAAGATCGATTCGTCAAGCTAGGCCTCTTCGCGCGAGTCGGCTCGGAGTTTCGTCCACTTCCTCCTGATCCCTGCCGAGATGTTGTTTCGCTCGCCGATTTTTTCGGTGTTGCGGTTTTCAAGCCGTTCTGACTCTTCCATACGATGATGCAAGCCACAATAAGTGCGAAAACACCTGCAAACAATGCCACAACTCTTGAATTCATTCCTAATGGATAAAACCGCACGAGCAAAATTAAGCCGAAAATTGAGGAAAAGCGATAAAATTTCGCAACATGGCCATTGGCAAAATGACCAGCGGATGAGCGAATCAATTTTGGATCATAGATTTTATCCAAGATCCTTTCGTGAATGCCCTAGTCAGTATCAAAAGATACGGGCAATAAAGTCCGAAATTTCAGGCGCGAGAAATGGATGAAGAGGATGTGCGGAACGCCTCCTCGGATCTCGGGTGAAAAACGCCGCGCTGAGGTTTTTTCTGTGAATTTATTTTTTTGTTTGCTATTGTGAAGCATTACCCATAAAGTCTTTACATAGTAAAGCAACCCAAGCCGCTATAAACCCCAAAGAAACAAGATTATGCAAAATAACAGCAGGAACCCAAATTCCCAGAATGGCTTCACCTTGGTGATCACAGTCAGTATGATGGTACTCTTGGCCATGATCTGCTTGGGATTGCTTAGCCTTTCCTCAATCAGTCTGCGTACGAGTGGGCGAGAGCAATTTCAGGCTACAGCACGTGCCAATGCACGCATGGCCATGATGTTGGCGATAGGTGAACTTCAGAAAGAATTGGGTCCCGATCGCAGAATCAATTGCCAAGCGGGAATGGATCCAACAGCCCTTGCCGAGCAACGGCAGTGGCTAGCGGTCTATGACTCTTGGAATGCGACCGAAACAGCACGCCCAGATCCGACAACGCGCTTTCGCCGTTATTTGGTTTCGGGAGATCGAAATATTTTACAGACCCTCAGTGCTGCAAGCACCAGGCTAGGCGGAAAAACCATCGATCTCGTCGGAAGAAACACAGCGGGAGTCGATGGTCGGGTAAACGTCGGGCTCATGTCACTCGCCAATTCTTCGGGAAATGCAGGAAATTATGGCTATTGGATTGGCGATGAAAATTCTAAAGCGAAGGTGAATGCGGGGCGCGATATTCCCAGAACCGTAACGGATGAATTGCTGGCGATTGAGGCGGGGCAATCGGCTCCGGGCGTAGGTTTCCGTGTGAATCAAGGTTTCCAAGGTCTTACCCAAAGTGGACGTGCATCATGGGAAATGGGCGATGCTCTTCGCGCGAAGTCTCTTTCCCTCGCCTCGGCGGAGTTATTGCCTGGAATCAACGGTTCATTGGATCTGAACTATCACGACATCAGCACGACGAGCTATGGTTTGCTAACAGATGTTCGCAATGGCGGAATGAAGTCGGATCTGTCGCTCTATCTGGAGCAACCTTACACAGATCGTCTGCGTCAGCCACTCTACACGGTGAATCAGGGATCTAGGGTGAATTTCACACCCGATAGTGCCACCACTACCACACTGAATGAATTCTCGGGAATCACGATGGAGGAATTGTGGATCTACTACAACCTTTACAAAGAAGTTACCCACACTCGGCCTGCGGTAAACGATGTGGCCATTGGACGACGCCCTGCCCGATTTCCCACCCTTCTTTCGGGAAACAGTCGCGAGGCCGTAGTGGCTGATCGGTTTTATCCCTACAAACGTCGCGTCTATTCGCAGGTGAAATACATGCTATCTCTTGCTGCTGAGGCCAGCACGACACAGCCCGGGAAATTTGATCTGCGTCTCGCCATTGATCCAGTTGTGGTCTTGTGGAATCCCTACAATGTCGCTCTAGAATACCAAACGGGCGGCTTCACCACCATTGGCTTTTCGGGGCTTCCCTATGTCGCCGAATTCCAAATCACCAATGGAAACTCAAGTTCCACTTCCGTGGTAAATTTCTCGAATCTATTTCCGAATGGAAGTGTCAATTTGATTCCCGCAGTTCTCGGTAGAGATGCCCCCATCATCTTGCAACCTGGAGAGAGTCGTGTGTTTTCGCGTAGCGCAGGCAAAGGAGATTCTTTGGCTGCGGGTTGGCGATATACCGAGGGAACGTTGCTCAAAGAAATCAATGCCGCCAATTCAACATTGCCCAGAAACCTAGATGCGAATGCAAGGGTTCGCCTCACGCTGCGTCCTGACGCCGGCGGCTTCGTCAATTATCTTACCTTTTGGTTCGGCCTACGCAGTCAGAGCCCTGCTTTGCAATCAGGCACTTTCATTCTTCAAGGGGATCGTAGGACTTCCGATCTGCCTACGGTGTCAACTCCACAGACCCTCACGGTTGCCAACATCATCGCTGATCGAAAAATTCCCCACATGCTGATCAGTCAGAACATGCGCGCGGAAAACGATACGATATCGCCGTCGAAATCATGGCTGTGGAGCAATCCCTCAATCTTGTTTCGACAAGCTGCCGATAATAGTCCTGCGACGCGTCTAGCACATCAAATGGATCTTTTTGTCACAGCCGTCCACACATGGGAAAATCCTTATGTGCAAATCACGCCAGATAATCAGGCGTATTGGGGTGGGGGAACACGAGCGGACTTTGGTGTGCCGTTTTTCACCATGCGTGGTGTGCCGTTGACACCGATGAAATCTATCGCCGCGTTTCAACACTCTTGTGCGAATGGCATGAGAAGACATTGGAAAAATAGCAACGTAAGTGTGCCTGCCGGTAGCTTTCCTCCCACCGCCGAAGGTCTCGATGGTCACCGCTATCTTTCCCCAATGGGTTCGAAGCTGATCGGTAATTCCTTTGCGCACCCGATGATCCCCGCATCGTCCACCAGCACTCAGGCTTCGCTTGCGGATGCTCAGGCGGCACCTCCTGTCGCGGCTACCGTACCTTTAGCAGATCATTCTTACCTTGCTAACGCAGCGCTCTGGGATTCATGGTATTTTTCTTCACTAGCACCTCAAACGGTTCATCCTTATCGCTCCAATCAACGTTCTCTGCAGCAAGTGTTTGATGGATTTTATCCGCTCTCCACATCCACGACACCCGTGCCTCTTCCTACGGCACGCTTTACGCCGTATCGCCCTGGAAACGATACGCTACTGCGCACACTGATGATGAATGGAAATGCTGAACCTACCGCCTATCAAAAAATTGCCTCATACATGATGGTGGATGGAGCTTTTAACGTGAATTCTGTCTCGGTGAATGCATGGAAAGTGATTCTGGCGAGCTTGCGTGATCACGCTACGACTCGCATGGACAGTGGCACAGGTGGCTTGGTCGTCGTGCCTGCCGAAACTGATTCGACGCCGGTCAACGGTCTCGGAACTGCAAACGGTGATTTCACTCAGCCCTCCGCAAATCCCGCAGAACGAACGCAGTGGAACGGGTTCCGTAGGCTTAGCGATGGCGAAATCGACCGACTCGCCAACGAGTTGGTGAATGAAATTCGACTCCGCGGTCCCTTTCTTTGTCTCTCCGACTTTATCAATCGCCGACCTGGTTCGAATTCTGACCTTTCTCGTCAAGGGGCTCTTCAATCGGCCATAGAAAAGGCGCAAATCAATGGCTCGTTAGATCAGGGAGCTCGCGCTCTGGGTGCAGTCCCTGGTGCTGTTTTTTCTGATGCTGCCAGAGGGTCGCGTGCAGCGGGAATTCCCGCTTTCATGACACAAGCCGATCTTTTAACCCCTCTTGGCCCGATTTTGCAGGCGAGGTCAGATACATTTACCATCCGTGCCTATGGCAACGCGACTGATTCCTTTGGCAACGTTCTAGCGGAAGCTTGGTGCGAAGCTGTCGTTCAAAGAACGCCCGATTTCATTGACCCCATTGACGCCTCTGCCACAAAGGAAATCGTGTTGCGATCTGCGGTCAATCGAGCATATGGAAGGAAATACCGCTTGATCAGTTACCGCTTGCTAAATCGCAACGAAGTATGATCCCTTTCTTTTATTACTAAAATCATCTTATGACAAAATACCGAATACATTCCATCTTTACCGTGCTTTTTGCCATCATCGGATTCCAATTGCCGACATTAGCCCAAGAAAAGCCGGATGAAAAAAAAGAAGATCGCATCATGATGCGGGTGATTTGTAGCCAACCCGTAGAGGGAGCGACTGAGTTGAAACTCATGCAAGGCGATGCCATTCTGCAAGACGTGGCCATCATCGCCGCGCTGGTGACCGATCCCATCGCCATCGAGCGCGGTGATGCATTTTTATCCAAGCAGAGTGGTAGTGGTAAGGAAATCACTCACCAGCCAGTGCTGAAATTCACCATTCCGGATTTGGGAAGCCGTTTTGTTTTAGCTTTATTTCCTTCGCCTGAAGCAAACGCAAAGATTCCCTATCGTCATATTCTGATCCGCACGGATGGGTTACGCTTCGACTCGTCAGATTTGTATCTACATAACCTCACAGGAGTTCCGATTTCTGGCGAACTAGGCAAAACGAGTTTCACCGTCGCTTCCGCTCAATCTACGATCGCAAGACCGAAGCCCGAACCAGCAAACCAACCTATGTATCAGGCGCGCTTTCAATTCCAACGAGACGGCCAGAATCAAATTTTCAACGATACCCGCTGGCCTCTTGCCTCGACAGCACGTGTCTATCTCTTCTTTGTTCCTGATCCTGTGCGGAAATCTATCGGCTACGTTTCCTTTCGCGAGTATAGTCCGTTCCCGTGAAGCTCTAGAAACCGGCGATGGGCAAATTCCCGATCTGGAGTAGCCGACGTTAGTGTGATCGTGATGGTTCCGACGGCTCGTAGTAACATAAAATGCAGATCGACAAGATCGACCAGTTCAACTAGAAATCTTGCATAGTCAAAGACGAAGAGTTCCAACATGATAAATAAAATTTCACAGGTCATAGTTGCGGTATCATTGTTTCTAACAAATTTTGCCATTTGTGCGACTGAGGAGAGGAAACCGAACATCGTATTTATTGCGATCGATGATCAAAACGACTGGATTGGCCACATGGGTGGTCATCCGTTGATTCAAACACCGCATATCGATCGACTTGCTGCTCGCGGCACTACGTTTCTAAATGCCCATTGCCAAGCGCCGCTGTGCAATCCATCGCGCGTCAGTTTGTTGTTTGGTATGCGCCCTACCTCAACCGGTGTTTATGGCTTGTCGCCAGCTGCGAGAGAGTTGCCGGAACTCAAGGATCGCGTTTCATTGCCTCAGCATTTCGCTGCTCAGGGGTATAGCACATACGCCACAGGCAAAATATTCCATGCCGGAACCTCGGCCGGCGGTGGGAAAAAGCAACTCGCCTCAGAATTCCAATTCACCGCACCGTACGGCGGTGTTGGCACTCGTCCACCTAAAAAACTGATCGAGAAAACGCCGATGGGCAATCACCCGCTGATGGATTGGGGTGTATGGCCGCTCGATAACGACGATACGGAAAAAGGCGATTACAAGGTAGCTAGCTGGGCCATAGAGCAAATCAAAACGGCTCCGAAGGATCGGCCATTTTTTGTCGCAGCAGGATTTTTTCTTCCGCATGTGCCGTGTTATGCGACGCAAAAATGGTTCGACCTCTATCCCGATGATGACAGTGTTTTGCCGAAAATCCTCGAAAATGATCGCGCCGACACACCGCGATTTTCATGGTATCTGCATTGGCAATTGCCCGAGCCACGCTTGAAATGGGTCAAGGAACAAAACCAGTGGCGCAATCTGGTACGTAGCTATCTCGCCTGCACCAGCTTTGTGGACTCGCAAGTCGGGCGTTTGCTTGACGCATTGGATGAAGCAGGCATCGCTGAAAACACGATCATCGTGCTGTGGAGCGATCACGGTTGGCATCTCGGCGAAAAAGGAATCACAGGAAAAAATTCTTTGTGGGATCGCAGTACGAGGGTGCCATTGATTTTTGCAGGCCCTGGGGTCAAGGGCGGTCAACGTTGTAAGCAACCAGCAGAATTGTTAGATATCTATTCGACGCTGGCCGATCTAACGAAAACTCCGCTGCGCCATGAACTCGAAGGCATTAGCTTAGTGCCCCAACTTAAAAACGCTGATACCAAACGCGAGCGCCCTGCCATCACCAGTCATAATCAAGGGAGCCATGCGATCCGCACGGAACGTTGGCGCTTCATTCATTATGCAGATGGCAGCGAAGAACTTTACGACATGGCTCATGACCCTAACGAGTGGACAAATATCATCGGCAAAACGGAACACGCCGCCGTGGTTGCCGACTTAAAAAAATGGCTGCCGAAAGTGGATCTCCCCCTCGCGCCAGGCAGTGCTGGCCGAGTCTTTACCTACGATCCAATATCCGACGAAGTCGTTTGGGAGGGCAAGAAAGTCAAGCGCACTGATCCGATTGTTGAATAGCAAAAAAGCGCAGTAGCTAGCTGCGCTTTTCTAAAATTAGCACGCCACGATTTATGCCATGAGGAATTGCTTGATCGGGCCGCTTTGGTCTCCTTTGAGCGCGGGATCGAAGTCGCCATAGTGCTTGATCGGGTTTCCGTAGGCGTTTAGCAAGGTGGTGTAGAAGTTGCCGAGTGTCTTGTGACCCTCTTGTCCCCAATACGGGAGTCGGATGTAGCGATTGCCGAGATTCATCTTGGTGTTGGCTCCTGCCATGATCACAAAGGGAAACTCTGTGCCGTGACTGTGGTGCGTTTCTCCAGAATCGGGGAAATAGAAAATCATGGTGTTATCAAACATCGTGCCGCTTCCTTCGGGTACGCCTTTGAGGCGAGTGACGATGCGATTCACCAACTCCATGTGGTGGTGCTCGGTGCGTTTGCGAACTTCCTCGGCTGCGAGATTCTTGACGGGCTTGCCGTGGCCGATGTCGTGCATGTTGACCTTTTCGCCTTCGATGCCAGTGATGCCGGTGTATTCGTGTCCAAGTTCATCGACGGTGAATGCGACAACGTTGGTAAGGCCAGAGATGAGTGAAGACAATAACACCTCGGTGTGACCAATCTGGCGTGTGTAGGTGTCCATGTTGTTCGAGAGATATTTGCTCTCAAGTTTGGGGACATGCTTGCTGACGGTATCCGCCATCATATCGATCTTGCGATCACGCTCGCGAATGTCTTCGATGGAGCTGGCGTAGTTGCCAATTTTCTTCTTCTCAAATCCCGCAAGGTGGCGCGCGAGCTCGGTTTGGTTTCCAGCAGCAAACTCCAGCACCTTACGCTCAAGTTGATAGCGGACTTGGTCATTTTTATCGGAAGAAACGGACTTAAAAATCTCATCGACCGCGATTCCTGGACCGCCAAAAGCGTAGTTCGGTTGTTGTGGGCCGCGAGCGGAGAAGCCTTTGGCGATGCCATCCAGGCCGCCGCGAGCATTGCCGCCGCCGGTGGGGAAGCAGGCGAGTTCGATGTGTTCCATTGGCGAGGGGTAGAGTTTTGCTAATTCGAAATCGACTGTCGCCCATTTGATGGAGCTAAGGCGTTCATTGGCCTTGAAGACACCGAGCGAGGAGCACCATGAGTGGTGGCCAGTGGTGCACATTTTCCCCGAGAGGCCTTGGAGGATGGTGAGGTTCGCTTTGTGTTCTTCCAGCGGACTCATCCATTCGGGAAGCGTGTGCTTGGAAAGATCGACTTCATGAGGAAGATTTTGGCGTTCCTTTTCCATTTCTTCTTTGCCGAAGGATGGCGGCACGAGCACCTTGGGAAACAGGCCGTTGCCACGATGCATAAAAATGAATCGCATCGGAGCCCCGCTTGCCGTGGAGCCAATCAAAGGATTCGCGGAAAGGCGAGGTAGTATGCCTGGAAGCGAGAGCCCACCCATGGCGAGAAAGGCATTGCGGAGAAATTCACGGCGGTTGTTCATAAGCGGGTAGTGGTAAATGCCGATTGCGGCTTTGATGGATAACGTATCAAATACGTGCGGATGACTCTTTTCTTATCGAATATTTTCAGGATGTATAGCAAATCATGAGCGACTGGCCTTTCGGAAAATAAATGAGTCAGAAGTCAGCAAGGAAATGATCACTGCGCGGAAGCTGCCATTGCTGTTGAGATAGGCTTTTTCTGCATCGATGAGAGTTTGGGAATCGCTGAGCATTTCGTTGCGACCCATGTAGAAGCGGAAGGCATGACGGATGATGGATTGTCGTGTGCGCGGCGCTGCTGCGAGACGATCGATCATATCAAGCGCGCTGATGACTGGACCATCAAGCTTAGGGTCGCCTGTGCTGTCGAGATTGCCACGTGGATCGATGGGAAGGCTCTTGTATTTGTTCCATCGGCCTTCTTTTCCGAGGATGTTTTCGGGGTGTTGCAGAAATTCTTCTTTGCGGAATCGGCCAAAGTCATCGTACATTTCAAAGGGCAGACCTAAGGGATTCATATACTCATGGCATTTCCAGCATTCTTGCTTGAGGGTTACGCCATCGAGCCGAGTGCGCAGGGTTTTTTGGTGGTCTTCAGGGATGACGGCATCGACGGTGATGGGAACATCAGGCACTCGCCCGGCTAGCAATTTTTCTCTGACCCAGCGACCACGGCGCACGGGATCGGTTTCGGTGTTTTGTGAGTGAGCGATCAGCCAAGCCGGGTGGGTGAGTATGCCCTTGCGGTATTTCATTTTGAATGGTTGCTGGATCGGGTAATCGAGCGGGGGATCGGTATATTGCCCGTCTTTTCCCGATGGCACGGGTAGGTTGTAGATGGGCGAGTGCCAGAGAGTATTGCCGTGCTGCCAAGGAAAGTTGACAAAGGGAGTCGCACCTTTGCCGAAGGTGGCCTCGAAATGTTTCATGCAGCGTGTGAGAGTGTTGGTGTGATTGCGTGGGCTTTTCTCGAAGCCCGGCACAATGCCGAGGGCGCTTTTGAGCATTTCTTGGTGTTCGAGCACGACTTTTTCGGGGTCCGTTTTCCATGCGGTATTTTTCATTTTCTCCCAAACACCACGCCATTTTTCGATGGTGGCTGCCGCGATCACGGGATTGGTGTTGTTGAACATGAAATATTGGTCGGTGGTCAGCAGATTCTCAAAAACTCTCTGGTCTTTCTCAACGCACCACGCAACGATTTTATCGGCCTCATCGACGAGGAAGCCGGAGGTGCCTAACGTGCCGCGGTCGGCATTTTGGTAAGCACCTTGGCTGCGCTCGATGTCTTTGAAAACTTTTGGGGCATTCTGGTAGCCGAAAAATTCGCGAAAGAATCGCATGATGCGCGGATGGCTCACGGTGTGGGACGTGACCTTGCCGGTGTTGGCCGTGGGATCGATGCTGCCAAAGTAGTAGGTCTTATCCTCAAGCAAGCGGGTGATTTCACGATGGAAATCTTCCCGTGTTTTAAGGCGTCCTTGCGAGGCGGCTTCGAGGAGTTTGGCATCAGGGCCTTTGTCGCCCATGGCATAGGAAATGGCGTAGGCGGCCTCGCGCGGGGCGAGTATTTTTCGTCCATGTTGGTCGGCTTGACCGGTTCCCCATTCTTGACGATAGAGGAATTCTGACTCTAACAGAACGGCCTTGAGCATTTGGCGCAAGCCTTCGGTATTTCCTGCGAGTTCGATGGCCGATTTAGTGAGTTCGAAATATTTCGATGCTTCGATTTCCGATGGCACGCGTCGCAGCACGAGGGAAAATTGTTTGAGAATGGCCGCGCGGATTTCGTCATCAGTGGGTAGGGATGTTTTCATGATGATTGCTTCGAATTCTGCTGGAGTAAATCGAGGAACCCAACGGTCTTTGGGGTCGGGGAAATCATTGGCACCGGGTTCGCCTGCTTTGATGCGGGCGGGCTGAATTTGTTTCGTGGCGATCCAATCCGCATTGGAGAGCATGACCAACAAAGTGCCGCCATCGAGCAGGCCGATATCGTAATCGCGTACACCAGAGTTGTCTGGAAGGATGAAGGGATTCGTCACTCCTGTGAGCGATGTGTTTCGCTCTTTTCCTTCGAGGGCGAAAACATCGCGCACGCGTTCATCAAAAATCATCGGGCTGATGAGCCAACGACGAGCGGGGGTGTAGGCGGCTTCTTTGATGGTGCCGCTGAAAAGTTTCTCGTGATCGACGTAGTTCCCATAGGAGGGATAGCGGAGTTTCTCCTCGAGCTTTGAGGCCTTTTGCGCATGGAGTTCGCCCCAGATCCATTCCGCGAGTTCTTGGCGTTCTTGTTCGGAAGGTTGGTCTTTTTTCTTGGGCGGCATCTGTTTGAGATAAATCTGCTCCAGCGCGCGATTCATCAAATCGAGGCGAGCTTGTAGGGGAATGGAGGCGAGATTATCGAGACGGATGTCGCCTTTTTCCGTGCCTTCTTCATGACATGAGGTGCAATACTCTTCGAGCAATTCTGCCGACTTTGGCGGAACCTGAAACGAGGGTTCTGCCGCAGAAATGAGTGACGAAAACGAGGTCAAGCAAAGGAAAATCGAGCTACGCATGAGATGAGAATGGTAAACTTGTGGACGAATGGGCGATGATGTTGCATCCGATACGTGGAAAAATCGTGAAACTCACCAAAAACAGGAAATATTTTCTCTTCACGTTTCGAAGGCTGCAAACTTTCTTGGATGCTTATCAAAAAAGTTTTTCTGCCATCCCAACTTTCTCTGGTATCGTAAAAAAAGTTTTTTGTGTCGTCGCAACTTTCGCCGATGCCATAAAAAAAGCTTATTGTGCTATCCTAACTTTCTTTGATGCCATAAAAAAAGTTTTCTGTGCTATCCTAACTTTCTCTGATGCCGCAAAAAAAGTTTTTTGTATTACCCCAACTTTCTTTGATGCCGCAAAAAACGTTTTTTCTGCCATCCTACCTTTCTTGGATCCCATAAATCCTCAAAAATGTGATCTGTGGGAAATCGAACGAGATCAAAGTGCGAGTAGCATACACAAGGAAAAGTCAGACGTTTGATGATTTCGATAGGCGACCAGCTCGCTTGGTCTGCAATACGGTTCTTCGGAGGTGTTAGGTAAGCTCGGAGAAATTGCCTGTGCTATCGGAGAAGTTTGCCGTTTCTGCTCCCATTTTTTGTGCGACGGTGAGAAGAACATTGGAAAGAGGCGGATGCTTGTCTGGATCTTTGGCGATGTGTTGTCCGTGTTTGAGTCCATAGGCGTTGCCGCCAGCAACGATGAGTGGGAGGTTTTTGGGCGAGTGCTCACCGCGAGGTCCGCTGTTCATTCCAGAGCCGTAGATGATCATGGTGTGATCGAGCATGGGGCTTCCAGCTTCTTCTGTGGTTTTGAGGAAGGAGAGAAAACGGTTGAGTTTCTCCAGATAACCACGATCAACAGCGGCGAGGTTTTTCAGCATTTCGGGGTCGCCGCCGTGGTGGGAGAGTTCGTGGTGGTTTTGGCCGCCGACGCCAAGTCCTCCAGCTTCGCGA
Organism: Verrucomicrobiaceae bacterium; assembly: GCA_027487435.1. Classification (GTDB taxonomy): domain Bacteria; phylum Verrucomicrobiota; class Verrucomicrobiia; order Verrucomicrobiales; family Akkermansiaceae; genus UBA956. The sequence continues at coordinate 15,782 of JAIYDP010000250.1, forward strand.
GCCCATTGGAAGCTGATGACCCGAGTGGTGTCAGTAACGAAGGCAAGGTAGCTGATTTCTAACATCACGTCGAGCCACATCGGTCGGTCGTGCTTGTCGTTTGGCTTACTATGGAGTTGGAGACCTTTGGAGTTGATCACGGGCTTCGCGACATCGACCCAATCGACCTGCCGCTGGAGTCGGATTTCGGTTTCGCGGACAGATTGCAGGTATTCGCCAAGTTTGGCTTTGTCTGTGGAACCGAGTTTCTTTTCGAGGGATTTTGCCTCGTTGAGGACGTTATCGAGGATGCTGCGTTTTTCGGCGTAGCGTTTGAGCGTTGCTTCTCGCGATGCGGCATCGTCGGGCACAAAAAGTCGATCGAAAAGGCGTTGAGGATTGTTTTCTGCGGGAAGAGGGGAGCCATTGCGATCGAAGGCAAGGGTGTGTGTATGAAGGGCGGGGCCGGTGCCTGACATGTCGCTGATTTCGATGGAAGGAAATCTGGTTTGATGGCCGAATTTTTCTGCAATGAGTTGGTCAACGGACATGGTGTTGGCATAATCTTTTCCAGGAGTAGATTTTAGATTCGCACCAGTAAGCCAAGTATCTGCTCCGCTGTGTCCGCCGGTTGCCTGAGGGTGGCCTAGTCCAGATAGCACGCTGAAATCGGAGCGGTGGGCATGCAAAACTCCGAGTGTGGGTGAGAGCTTGTAGTCCTTACCGGTGGAATCGGGAACCCAGTCGAGGATATTGACGCCATTGGACACGTAGCAGAATATGGCGCGTGGGGTAGGGGTGGCTCCCGATTTGGCAAGCGGGGCGTAGGTGGATGGCGCGGCGAGCAGGGTGTTTGGCATCATCGCCTCGAGCAGAGGTAGCGTGATGGTGGCTCCCAATCCACGTAGGACGGTGCGACGTGAGAGGGGTTTTCTCGTATTGGGGTTCATGATGGAGACTACTTGGTGGTGAATGCCTGAGAGGTAACGATGGATTTGATCAGAGAGCGAAGGGTGTTTTTTTCCGCGCGCATATCTTTGACGAATCCGCGGATGGCGGGGCGATCCGCGAAGCCAAGCTCACGCCCTAGGGCGTAGGTAGTGAGATGGCTGGCGAGTGATTCGAGGAAGGGCTGATCCATTTTCAATAGCTGTTCTTGCAAGCCTTGCACTCCGACGAATTCTGTGCCATCTGGCATCTTTGCGGAGGCATCGATCACGGGATCGTTTTTCTCGATGCGTCCGTTATACCCGTGTCCCTCGCGTTCACGCCATTGCCCAGCGGCATTGAAATTTTCCAAAGCTAGCCCGAGAGGGTCAATTTTGTCGTGGCAGCGGGCGCAGGATGCGACCTCGCGGTGAATGGCGAGTCTCTGGCGGACGGTGGCTTTGCCAATGCCAGGGACTTTTGGTTGAATCTCGCCGACATTTGCCACGGGGAGACCAGGATCGTCACCGAGTAGGGTTTTTAAGATCCACGTGCCGCGTACGACAGGCGAGGTGCGGGTGCCGTTGGAGGTGATGCTATGAATCGAGGCTTGAGTGACCAGCCCGCCGCGCGGAAAGTCTTTGGCCACCATGACCTTGCGGATTTCGTCTCCTCTGACACCGGAAATACCGTAAAAGCGGGCGAGGCGTTCGTTGATGGTGACAAAATCGGACTTGATGAGGTTTGTGGCATCGAGGTCGCTACGAAGAATTTCTGAGAAGAAGCCCGTGGTTTCACGGACGATGGATACTTCGAGGTGTCGGTCGTATTCAGGATAGAGGGTCTTGCTCGGTGGATTGGCTCCTACTTTGCGAAGGCCGAGCCATTGGCTGGCGAAGTTGACAACAAATGCGTCGCTGCGTGGGTCTGCGAGCATTCGATCCACTTGGGCGCGAATCACTGCGGGCTTGGTGATTTCTCCCGACTGAGCGAGGAGAAAAAGATCCACATCCGGCATGGACGACCAGAGAAAATAGGAAAGACGGGAGGCAAGCTCGAAGGGTTCTAGTGGACGAGGACTATCGCCTGGAGATTCTGGTTCTACGAGGTAAAGGAAATGCGGGGATGCGAGTGTCGCAGCAAGGGGGATCTTGATGGCCTCAATGAAAGAGGACTTCTCCGCGCGGATTTTTTCGTAGAGAGCCATCTTGGCATCGAGTTCTCCTTCTCGCAGCGGGCGGCGATAGGCGCGGGTCATGAAACGCGCCAGGACATCGCGCGCGTAGGCGGTCTCGTCCTTTTCCTGATTCGGAGATGGGAAGAGAATCAATTGGTGGCTCGCAGGTGGCCAAACTGGTTGAATGGGCCCCTCGAGCTCGATCCAATCGATCATGAGCTCCGGTCTTGCGAACTCTGGTCTTCCCTGCATCCAGAAGTTTTCCAGCAGGCTTGGGACTTCATAGTCATTGTGAATGGATACTCCCGCATTCTGGGTGGAGAGGTAGGTGCGAACTTCGTACATTCCTGGTGCAGATGGATCCGCGTCTATGTCCTGCTCAGAGATGACCCGTGGCGTGCCTCCAAGGTTGATGGTCATTTTTACCCGCGGTGGTCCGTATTGGTAGATGGAGTGGGATTTGAAATGCTGAAGGTCGCTCTGGAATTGTTGGTCGTGGTGTTCCTTGCGCTTGGGTTGTTTCGCGGTTTGTTCATCGCGGCGGATGCCGAGGATGGTTGCTGCTGAAGCGATCACCTGATCGCGGGTGGGCACGCGCCCAGCAGCGCGGAAACGGATCACATACTCACCCGCCACGGGCACCTTGAAATCGCGGAAGCCGACGGAGGTGTTCCACGCCTCGTGGTGGATCACCGTGAAGCCGTTCTCCACCTTATTGCTATTCTTGTTGAGCAAGATATTGTTTTTTCCGCGCTTCACCCTTAGTCGATCCACGCCTTTGTCGTTCTCCTCAGGATCAAAACGCCATTTCACGGACTCTGGCTTGGGTCCCTCGACGAGCGCGCGATCCAAGATCTGGCGGGCAGCGTCGTAGTACAGCTCCAACTGCATGGGCGACATGGTGAGAGCCTTGCCGATGTTATCGAAGCCGCCGGCGGGAGGATCTTCGGGGAATCGTTCTGCGGGGTTGAAATCGACACCAACGAGATCGCGGATCGTATGATTGTATTCCGTACGGTTCATCCGGCGAAGAACCACACGCGTGGAGCGCTTTTTGATCTCTGCGAGTGCAAGTTGATTCTCTAGCCACGAGGCGAACTGATTCGCAGAATTCACCGAAGGCTGAGGTTCTTCTTCGGGTGGCATCTCATGGCCGTTCACAGCGTTCACTACCTCTTTCCATTTTTCCGCGATCTGCGGATCACTGAAATCGGCGGGCAGTGTATCAAGTCGGAGCTTTGCTTTCTGTTTATCGGGTCCGTGGCAAGAGGTGCAGTGCTCGGTGATGAATGGCGCTACAGTGTTTTTGAACGCCTCATCAGCATGTGAGGGTATGCCAACGATCAGAGATAAAAAGAAAATACACGGGTATTTCATTGCCTTCCGAGCCATAGCCATGGTGCCGTTGACTCCTAAGTCGTTGAACAAAAACACCTGCCTTTCCATCGCGGAATGTTATCGCTGCTCCCCCTGTGAGATCAAGCAGGTATTTTCAAGACCATGCTGCATGGCATCAACTCAACAGGGGAAATTGAGTGAAGGGCAACCGGAAAGCTACGGTAGCTAGGGAAATTGCAGTGTCCTAGGAGAAATCCCCGAGAACCATTGGGGAGGCAATCATTCTGGGCGAAACGGATTTTTTAAAAAAAATATCATTTTTCTCTTGTCACAAAAGTCGTCACGAGTATTCTCCCCACCCCATGCCAGGACCATCAGGCACATCCAAAACAAGAAAAGCTGTCGCTAAGCGGTTTAAGATCACAGGCACAGGCAAAGTTCTACGTCGCAAACAAGGCAAGCGCCACATTCTTCAAAAGAAGAATTCCAAGCGCAAGCGTGCTCTCGGGCGCGCATGTCTCGTCTCTGACGCTGACATCAAAAATGTCAAAGAGAACCTGCCTTTCGGTTGATCCAACTGCGGCCGACAGCCGCGCCCCCGTCCGCGCAACGGACGGACTCCACACAGCCTACCCCTCACCGGGTATTCGTCAGGCGAGACTGTGGGAGCTTAAGAAACAAACAGCCTGCCGATAGAAACAAACACACATGTCAAGAGCCACCAACTCACCGGCCAGTCGTAAAAGACGTAAGCGTACCTTGCTCCGTGCCAAAGGCTTCCGCGGTTTCCGCAGTAAGCTTTTCCGCTACGCCAAGGATGCTGTCCGCAAAGCACAAACCTATGAATACCGCGACCGTAAACGCCGCAAAGGTCAATTCCGCGCTCTGTGGATTGCCCGGATCAGCGCTGCCGTTCGTAATGAGGGTCTCACCTACTCTCGTTTCATGGAAGGCATGAAAGCTGCCGGCATCGAGGCGGATCGTAAGATCCTCGCCGATCTTGCTGTCGCTGACGCTGCTGCATTCAGTGCGATTGTTGCCCAAGCCAAACAGGCTTTGGCAAACAAAACCGCTGCGTAAGCCTAGCTGATACGAACGATCCCTACGAAACACCGTCGCACCAGCGGCGGTGTTTTTTGTTTTATCGCTTCATCACCATTCGCTCTCTTCTTAGCATCATGATCCGCACCGATGACCTTCGCATTTCAGGCATCAATCCCCTGATTTCTCCCGCCATTCTGCAATACTACCTGCCCATGAGTGAAGCTGCTGCTACTCTTGTGTCGAACACCCGCCAGCAGGCCGATGCTATCATGAAAGGAGACGATGATCGTCTGCTCGTTGTCGTGGGCCCCTGTTCCATCCACGATACAAAATCAGCACTCGAATATGCCGACCGACTCAAAATCCTCGCCGCACGCCATGCCAAGGATCTGTTGGTGATCATGCGCGTTTATTTTGAAAAACCTCGCACCACCGTGGGTTGGAAAGGTTTGATCAACGATCCGCACCTCGATGATTCTTTCGATATCAATCAAGGTCTTCGCGTTGCACGGGGTTTGTTGTTAGAGTTGGCCAATCGAGGCGTGCCAGCAGCCACCGAATTTCTTGATACCATTAGTCCACAGTACATCGCTGACCTGATTTGCTACGGAGCGATTGGAGCCCGCACCACCGAATCACAAATCCATCGAGAACTTGCTTCAGGGCTTTCCATGCCCGTAGGCTTTAAGAATGGCACGGGTGGTTCGATCCAGCTTGCGCTCGATGCGATCCTCTCTGCAAGTCACAGTCATCATTTTCTTGGCGTGACCCAGCAAGGTGTTTCTGCCATTGTTTCCACCACCGGAAATGATGCCTGCCATGTCATCCTGCGCGGCGGGAAATCTGGCCCAAACTACGATGAAACTAGCGTGAAGGATGTGGAAAAGGCCCTGATTGAGCAGCATCTGCCGCCGCATGTGATGGTCGATTGCTCGCATGGAAACTCGATGAAAAATTTCCGCAACCAGCCGCTCGTTGTCAATGCGCTTGCAAAGCAAATCGAAGAAGGTAGTCGCTGCATCACGGCTTGTATGATCGAGTCTCATCTCGTCGAAGGTGGGCAAAAGCACCAAGCCGACCTCACTAAGCTCACCTACGGTCAATCGATCACCGATCAATGCATCGGCTGGGAAGACACCATCGAAGTCATCGAACGCCTCGCTTCAGCCGTGCGGGTGCGTCGCGGGGCTTGAAACCTTGATCTAGCCGAACAAATCTTGCAGGACGATGATTGGTTCCATAAAGGTGAATGATAATTCAGAGCCCCGTCACCCTCACATCGACAAATAGACGAGCGGGTATTGTGCCGGTAGCCGTGGCAGTGACTCGGGTGAAGCCGAGTGAGGGAGTGTTCGCCTCGGTGGTGAAGCTCACGGTGGTTCCGTCGTTGGTTCCGTCGTCGAGGTGAAAGGTGGCAAGAGCGGTGGATGAGCTGTAGCTCGTGCTAAGGTCATCGGCCAGCGTGCCTTGCGGGTGGAGAAGGTGCAAGTAATGCCATTCCTGCTTACGGGGAGCGAGTCCCCGCGTTAAGGTGTTAGGCTTAGCCCGAGATCCGAAGTAGAGCGCCAGACAGTAGCTACCAGGCTTCGTGAGATCGGAGCAAATGTTCGTGTTGTCCCACAGCCGCTTCTCGGTTTAACTGATCCGCGACAGCAGCTACCGAGCCACTAGGACTGTGGCGCACGTAGTATCTAATCCTTCCCTCCGCAGCGTCTTGATCGATCTCATGTGTTTTGTCTGCGCGATCTCATACATTTTGATAGTAAAATTCTCATGCAAAATTTAGAACGTCATATCAATAAAGTTCATCCTGCATTTTCATTGAGCGCAATGTGCGCAAACCAGTAAAGTAATTCCGCAGCACTTTATTCGAATTATTGCAAAGATTGCTACCGAACATCACCATGATTAGCCAGTCTTCTTGTTTTGGTAATTTTTTTGTTTAACACGCTCTGAGATACCTAAGAAAGCTGGGTTTTTTGAGCGCGAGTATCATAAGTTCTTTTGTATTTGCTTCAACGAAATCAGTTATACATTGCGCACTCCTCAGAGCTTGAAATTCGGAGGATAAAGATCGTTGTGAAGTATGTGCAATTTGACTGCGGTAAGCGTATAGTTTTTTCCAAAGTTTATCATGACCAATAACAGGAAAATACGTTGATGAATCAATAGGGGAATCGATGATTTCGGCATTGAGAAATTGCAACTTGTTTACAAGTTGATGATTGATTGAATCTAAGCTTTCGTTAAGTCGTGGTGAGTGAGCTAAAAGTGACTCAATGATTGAAAATAGCCCAAGGCAATACATGTCAGATCTTGAAGGCAGCCGTTGAAGGTCAAAAAATTTGTGCAAAGCATCTAGAACAAAAATATCTTGCGCATCAAGATTACTCAAAGTCTGTAGATGAGAGCATAAATGAACCAATTTTGAGACATCAATTGGATTTTCTCGATACCCATTCCACCAGAGAGATTCAACGCGTTCAAGGATGTGGGGCGAAAGAGGACGGGTGCCTTCGAGTGGACTTGATAATCCTGTAATTGTGGCGAAGGACAGGTAAACAGATGGCATAGATAGAGTCAATAGCTGCTCAATCCTGTTAAAGATTAATCCATCTCCTTCATATTCGATAACCCAATATCTCCAGTTGGCTTCAGGTAATAGTTTTGGAACGTAAGTCGTCGAAGTCCCATTTACTACTTCCTCATATTTGTGGCGGTAGCTATGACTATTAATCGAGATAGCAGATGCGGCTAAAGCATTTCTCCGATCAAACTCCGCGATTTCGTTTGTTGATGCACGACGAATAATAGCATTAGGTGCAATTTCTTGAGGCAAATTCCCAATCAGAGATACGTGCGATGCGAAATGAGCTATGACTTTTTCCATTTGAGCATTCTTTGTGGATGGCTTGAGCTTTCACATTTTCGGTGATTTTACTGTTAAAGAGGTGGCATGCCTTGGAAGTCGATATTCTCGATAGCCCGTGTTGGTGTTTACCTCGGCGAAGATCAACTTCGTATCAATCAATTTTCGCCCTAGTTTTCCAGTTCTAACGATTAGCCCGCAACAACAACACCAGGCGTTTTGGAATGCGCGTGTTGCGGGAAGTCGAAGGTCAAGACGAGTGGTTCCGTTCCGGTGTTTTCGATTTCCACTCCGCCGCGGTTGAGTGCGGCTTGGGTGATGAATCCGATCTCGGCATAGATTTCGCCCAGTTTCATGTTCTGGTTGTATTGCACCGCGAGCTTGCCGACCCGGCCGCGGCCACCGTTCGTGTGGAACAAGGTCGGGCTCTCTGGACGGAAATTCGTCTTGGCTCCGGGTGCAATGGTGAGACGCAGAATCGAGCACTTTTGGTCGCCGAGAACATCACCGTAAACGATCCACTTTGCTTCCACGCCGTCGCCGGAAAATTCCTCGGCGGTGATGGCGGGGCGCGAGTATTTCTGGACGAAGTCCGGATCCTGATTGGCTTTGAAGTCGAAGGTATCGACGAGGAATTCCCAGTCTTCGTGACGCGATTTCGGATAGTCTTCTTCGCGGCAGGCATAAAACGCATCGGCTGCACCGATCCGTCCATCCAGTGTCAAATCCTCGGCGAGGAAATGCTCGTCCATCGTGACGTGCAGCTCGTGGGTGCAAAGATCCGTGGGTGAGTGCAGCACGCCATTGGGCATCACGAAGCCGTTATCAATGTGCATCATCGTGTGCGGCGAAAGGTGCCTTACGCCGTTGTAGGCACCTTGGCCCCAGCTCTTCATGCAGGCGAGGAACTGGTCCTTCGTCACGAACGGGTAAAGTCCCATGGCCGTGGTATGATAGTGCGACGGGCTGACTCCGGGGTTGTCGAATGAATTGATGTCGTACACTTCCCATTTCGCCCAGTGGAGATGGTGAGGGATGGGGTTCAGGTTGTCGAACTTCTTGGACACAATCGGCCAAGTGGCCTTGCCGAACAAGGATTTCGAAAATTCCGTGACTTTTTCTCCCATGACTGCCACCGGATCGGCCTCAATCAAATCCTGCAAGGAAATCACTTGCCCGCTGGGCGTGAGGACGTGAGCTTCCCCTTCACGAAATGGCGCTTTTCCTGTGCGGGTATCGATCACGCCAGTCACGATAGGCACGGTGCAACACATCCAGATTTCATCCAGGCCGGTTCCGCCCATGTAGTCCGGGTAGTAGGATTTCTCATCGAGACGCAGGCGCTTGCCCGGCGAGCAAAAGGTGCGGCCGGCATAGCGGTGCAAAAGCTGCAGCACGCCGTCGTTCTGATTGAGGCAATCATCGAGAATTGAATCCGATCCGCTGCCAGCTCCATCGAGCAGATTTTGCTGGGGGTATTCGTGCAGTTTATCCGGGAGAATTGAAGTAGAAGCAGCCATGGCGGTGGGATGCTAAAGAGGGGGAAGGAGAGAATCAAGAATGAATTGCCTGTATGACTCGGAGGATGGGGGTGGCACTTGGAAACGGCGACAGGCGGCTTCGTGGAATTTTTTTGTCAGTGGCAAAAGCTAGCAGACAAAGGGAAGAAAAAGCGCAGCGAATGTGAGGCTCTCATAAGTCCTGCTATTTCTTCGCCTGCTCCATGCGTTTTTTGAGCAGCTTTTTCATCGTGGCGACGGTTTCCGCGTGTTTGGGATCGTCTGCGATGTTTTTTTCCTGCGGGTCTTTCGATCGATCAGCAAGTTCCCGCAGAAATCGTAGAGATCATGTATCATCGGTATCCGAAGTATTTGATTGTTGCCACTTACCTTGCGCGCGCTGAATCTCTGATATGTCCATTAAATCCTGTGGACGGTTGGCGATTTTTTTCGCACGGATCAGATCATTCACACCAAGATAATGAACGGCAAATCCTGCTTCTTCTTCCGTTGTTTTATGATCCCAACATTGGGCGAAATTCATTTGCGGTAACGATGTGAGAAAATCAAATAGAACTGGCGTGCGCCCTACCATGTATTGCAAACCTTCTCGTGAGAAATCTTCTGGCGTGACGTCGATCATCGGCATACCGAAGTCTCGAAAAGCGGCCAAAAGATTTTTCGAGTTTTCGATGCTGGGCTCAAGCCATACGTCTAAATCTTTTGTAAATCGCGGTTGTGAGTATCGCATGGCCGCGTAACCACCCACGATCAAATAGCGCACTTTATGAGCGGCGAACAGACGTAGTAGATCGACAAAATCGGAGTTCATCAGGATTGAGGTTGTTTGCTTTCCAATAGTCTAGAACAATTTCCCAAGCAGCCTGGCGAATGGCAGTCCCGCCTTGAGCCTGCCAGAAAAGTATGTTTTGCGTGCGCATGTCATCCAAGTCTGCACAGCGTACGGCTGTCCATTCGCCACGAGAAATTTTCGGAAGGACATCAGACATGATGCAGAATTTACTCTGTAATTCTCCCACTGCCAATCACAAATGACAAAATGAATCCCACGATAGGGGAACTTGCATGAGCGTGCCGTTTTTTCATCGTGGCGACGGTTTCCTCGTGGTCTCGGTCAGGGTTTTCAGGAAGGCGACGAGGGCGGCTTGGTCGGTAGCGCTGAGGCCGAGGCCGGTGTCGGGGTGTTTGGCGAGGTTGGGATCGAGGTTCGGGCTTCGCGTTACGCCGGTGTTGTAGTGAGCAACGACTTCTTCGAGCGTTGCGAAGCAACCGTCGTGCATGTAGGGGGCGGTGAGGGAAATGTTGCGCAGGCTGGGCGTGGCGAATTTCCCGCGATCCGCCGGGTTGCCGGTGATGGTGCCGAGGCCGAAGTCCTTTTCATCGCCGAGACCGTTGTCGTGGAAACGGTGGTCGGAAAACAAGGGGCCGCCATGGCAGTGAAAGCAATCCGCGCCGCGTTTGCCGTGCGCGGGTTCGTGCTCCATGAAAAACAACTCCATGCCGCGTTGTTCCTCGGGGGTGAGTTGCGCTTTTCCTTGGCGGGCTTGGTCGAATTTCGCGTCAGTGGAGATAAGGGTGAGCAGGAATGTCTCCAGCGCGAGGCCGAGCCTTTGGGAGGTGATTTCCGCTGTGCCGAAGGCGGCCTTGAAGGCGGCATCGTATCCGGGAAGGGCGGTGAGTTTTGCCGGAATGCGCGAGAGTTTTTCATCCATCTCGATGGGGTTCTCGATGGGTTCTAACACTTGCTCGCGGAGGAGCTTGGCGCGCCCGTCCCAGAAGAAGGAATCCTTCCACGCGAGGTTGAGCAGGGACATCGATTGGCGTGGGGTGGCTTTCCCGTCGAGGCCGATAGAGAAGCGGCGCGGATCGGAAAATCCTGCCTCGGACTGATGGCAGGAGGCGCAGGAGATGGTGCCATTGCGGGAAAGTTCCGGTTCATGGAACAGGCGCCTTCCGAGTTCGACACGCTCGACCGTGAGCGGATTGTCGAGAGGCAGATTCGGCAGCGGAAAGGATCGCGGCAGGGAGAGCGGGTAGGGGGTGAAGGTGGCGGGAAGATCGATGGGCTTGACCTTGGCGCGTGCGGCACTGAGCGCCTGGGTATTTTCAAATTCGAGCGGCTTGAGCGCTGCCTTGAGGTTACTCATGAGCTGGGCGGGCAAGGCATCGCCTTCATTGGAATGCGTGCTGCGTCCTGCGGCGGAAAACGAGACCGGGCTCGGGCCGTGGATGAGTTTCTCCACATCGAGAACGAGGTGCAGCCGCCCGGGATCGCGCAAGTCGATCGGGATGGTGATGGACATGCGGGTGCGGTTCGGATCGCGGGCGACATGATAGACGTAACCAGCGGAGGCTTGGTCGGGGGCTTTGAAATGACCTTCGATGGCGAAGAAAATGTAGCCACCCTGCCAGTCCCAGTGCAGGCGATTGAGCAGCGGATTGAGCGGATGTCCGGCGGCGAAGCGGGCGGGATCGGAGTGATTGGTTTCGGAGCCGAGACCGACATCGAAATGCAGCGCGCGGAAAGGCCCGGATGGCGCCGAGGAAAGCGAAAACGAGGATCGTTGATGGGCCTCGACAAAGGCAAATTCATCGAGCTTCACGAGGCTTCCGTCCTCGCGCTCCAGGGAAAAATTCGAGAGCAGGTATGCGAGGCGGGTGACGGAAAACGTTTCCTTTGCGGCGGACTCATAGCGCGCGGATTCCATCAGCAGCGGGGCATCGCCGTAGCGGTGGTGGATGACGATTTCTAACGGTTTCGCCAACGCGGAAGACGTGAGCAGGATTCCTGTCAGCGCAATGAGGGAATAGCGATTCATGAACGTTTTCTCACGCGATGATTTCTTTCACCACGCGCCCATGGACATCGGTGAGGCGGAAGTCGCGGCCGGCGTGGCGATAGGTGAGTTTTTCGTGATCGAGTCCTAACAGATGCAGGATGGAGGCGTGCCAGTCGTGGATGCTTACCTTGCCATCGACGGCGTCGTAGCCGTAGTCGTCGGTGACGCCATAGCGGCTGCCAGCTTTGACGCCGCAGCCGGCCATCCACATGGTGAACGCGCCGACGTTGTGGTCGCGACCGTCCTGGCCTTCGGCATGGGGAGTGCGGCCGAATTCTCCGCCCCAGATGACGAGGGTGTCCTGGAGCAGACCGCGGGATTTCAGGTCGGTGAGGAGTCCGCGCAGCGGGAGATCGACGGCGGCGCAGCTTGCGGGGAGGACTTCGCCGAGGTTGAAGTGGTGATCCCAATCGCCGTGGTTGATTTCCACGAAACGCACGCCGGACTCGATCATGCGGCGGGCGAGCAGGCACTTGCGGCCGAAGTCGTCGGTGACGGCGGTGCCGATGCCGTAGAGCTTGCGGGTGGCTTCGGTTTCCTTTTCGATGTCCATGACGCCGGGCATTGCGCTTTGCATGCGGTAGGCGAGTTCGAAGGATTCGATGAGGCCCTCCACTTGGGGGTCTTGTGTTTCGCGGGTGAGTTTGTAGGCGTTGAGCGAGCGGACGAGGTCGAGTTCCTTGCGCTGGGCCTCGGGTGTTAGAGGTGATTTCAAGTTCGCTACTTCTGCACTGGCGATGGGGCGTTTTTCTACTCCGATGCGGGTGCCTTGGAATTTCGAGGGCAAAAACGAGCTGCCATAGTTTTGCGCGCCGCCGAGGCCGCTGGGCGGGGCGAGGGTGATGAAGCCTGGGAGATTTTCATTGAGCGAGCCGAGTCCGTAGTGCGTCCACGCGCCGAGAGACGGCCGCACGAACTGCGAGCTGCCGGTGTGCAGGCGCAGGTATGCTTGGGGATGGGCGGGGACTTCCGTCTGCATACCGTGGAGGAAGCAGAGGTCATCGGCGCAGGCGGCGAGTTCGGGAAACAGCTCGGACATCCAGTGACCGCTCTGGCCGTGCTGGGAAAATTTCCACCGTGAGCCTAACAACTTTGTGCCGGGACGCGGGCCGGGTTTACTGGAATCGGCATTGAGCTTGGGCTTGTAGTCGAAGGTGTCCACATGCGAGGGCGCGCCGCGCATGCAGAGAAAGATGACGCGTTTGGGTGATTTCTTTGCAGGCTCGGCGGCGAGGGCGGAGAGTCCGAGCCAGCCGAAGCCGAGCGAACTGGTTTGGAGGAATTGTCTGCGGTTCATGGCGGTGATGGGTTGTTAGTTGAGGAAAAGGAAATCGGCGCTGCACAAAAGGGCGCGGCAGATGGCGGTCCAGGCGGTGAGGTCATCGCCGCCGATTTGGCGGGCGGCTTGCATTTCATCGGGCAAGGGTTTGCGGTTCCAGGCGAGGCGGCAGGCGAGTTCGAAGCGTTTTTCAAAGCCGTTCCCTTTCATGACGCGCTGTGCCATCGCTCCGGCCATCTCGGTGACGAAGCTGTCGTTCATGAGATAAAGTGCTTGTGGTGGCACGATGGTGGTGTCGCGGGCACCGCGGACCATGCTCGGGTCGCTGAAGTCAAAAACGGCGAGTGTTTCCGCCTGCACGGTGCGGGCGATGGGCAGGTAGAGGCTGCGGTAGTGGTCGTTGGCGGTTTCGATCTGGCTTTCCTTGAGTGCTTGGAAACGGTCGCCGCCGATGGGGCCATCGCCGACTTTTGCGATCATGGAACCGATGGGCGGATTCGTCTGAAGCGTGCCGCTGGCGGCAAGCATGGAATCGCGGATGGTTTCGGCATCGAGTCGCCGTGTGTTCATGCGCCAAAGGAGCTTGTTATCGGGATCGATGAGGTGGTTTTTTTCGTCAAACTTCGTATCGAGTTGATAGACGTTGCTGGTGACGATGCGCTTGATAAGCCGCTTGATGCTCCAGCCGTCGGCGATGAATTGTTGCGCGAGGAAATCTAACAATTCCGGATGGGAGGGGGCGATGCCGCTGGCACCGAAGTTGTCCACGGTCTCGACGAGGCCGCGCCCAAAGAGCCAGTGCCAGACGCGGTTGACGGTCACGCGGGCGGTCAGCGTATTTTGCTCCGAGGCGATCCATTGGGCGAGTTCGAGCCGGCCGCTGGTGCCGGTAGGGATGTTCAATGAATGACCATAGGCGAGGATTTCCGGAATGCCGCGCGGGACTTTTTCCGTTTCGTTGTCGATGCTGCCGCGCACGAAGAATGGGCTATCGCCGATGATGAGGAAACCGCTGTCCGCGCGCTTGCTGGCGTTCGGGCCACCCTGTCTTCTGGCGCGGGGATCGGCGGGCGGGGCGGTGGTGGGTTTGTCACGCACGCCGATGATTTTCGGTTTCACGCTGCCATCCGGATGGAAGGCGCTCAGTTCCATCTCGATCCGTTTCGCCTGTGTGATGACGCGCACCACCTCGAAGCCGGTCATTTCACCGCCGCCGCCTCCGGATGATCTTCCACCGGGCCTGCGCGAGGCGAGGGCGGCGTCGCGTTGTTTGATGAGCTCATCGAGTTGCGATTTTTTGCGCTGCCATTCGGTGGGATCCATGCGGCGATCCACGACGGGAAGTTTCCATGATTCCGGCGCGTCGATGAGGGTGGAAGCGTTGCGTTCCCGCACACCACCGGCGGTTCCATAGAGGGTATCCGTGCTGAGGAAAATTCCTGCGATCGATGTGTAGTCGCGCTGGGAGATCGGGTCGAACTTGTGGTCGTGGCAGCGGGCGCAGGAGATTGTCGTGGCCATGAAAGCTTGCGAGACGGTATCGATCTGCTCGTCCGCGACATCCACCGCGAACTGGCGCGGATCGGTGCCGTTCAGTGACTTGGTTCCGATGGCGAGAAAGCCGGTGGCGATCTGGTGCTCGGCGCGTTCGGGGTCGTGGGCGGCGGGCAGGAGGTCGCCGGCGAGTTGTTCGCGGATGAACTCATCGAAGGGTTTGTCCTTATGAAATGAGTCGATCACATAATCGCGATAGCGCCAGGCCTCGGGGAAGGTCGAGTTCATATCGCCGCCGGTGGTTTCCGCGTAGCGGGCGACATCGAGCCAATGCCGCGCCCAGCGCTCGGCGAAGGCGCGGCTTTCTAACAAACGGTCGATGAGGTTTTCCACGGAGGCATCCGGGGCGGGCGGGAGTCCTGTGAGATCGAGGTAAAGGCGGCGAATGAGCGTCTCGTTATCGGCGCGGGCGACGGGTTCCAAGCCTTTCGCTTCGAGTGCGGCGAGGATGAAACGGTCGATGTCGGTCTTGGCCCAAGCTTCGTTTTTTACCGTGGGGACTTTGGGTTTTGTGAGAGGCTGATAGGCCCACCAATCCTTCGCGTTCATACCGTCGTATTTTTTCGCGGTCGTCTTGCCATCGCGCGGATCTGCGGCACCCGCCTTCACCCATGCCTCGATGTCTGCGATGGTGGAATCCGGCATTTTTCCCCCTTTCTTCTCCGGGGGCATTCCGGTATCCGGGTCATGCCAACGGATGGCTGCGATGAGCAGACTTTTTTCGAGATCGCCGGGGACAACTGCCGGGCCTGTATCGCCACCGGTGCGGATGCCCTCGCGGGTGTCGAGCAGCAGGCCGCCCTTTGATTTACCGGCTTCCACAGAATGGCATTCGTAGCAGTGCTTCACCAGCACGGGGCGAATTTTTGATTCGAAGAAATCATTCCCAGCGACAAGTGGGGTGGTGACGAGGAGGAGAGAAAAAATGTATCGTTTTTTCATATGGATCGTGGTTATGGGGTATCGATCACGTCGTAGGCATCCACCCCATCGGTGCGGATGCGGTGGAAGCTGCGTTGTGGGGTGGCTGCGGGGACGGTGGCTTGGGTTTGGAAGGCGGTGCCATCTACGGGGACTTGGGGAAGCGCTGTCCAAGTTGTTAGATCGGCGCTGCTTTCGACGACGTAGTTTCCGCCCTCCGCGCTGTCCCAACGCAGGACGACATTGCCACCACTTTTTTCGAGGCTGTCGATGCGGTTGGTGACGTTGGCACCGCCGGTGTAGGTGGTGACGTGGGGTGTTTCGATGCCGTTGAAGCCGACGGTGCTGGCTGCGGCGTAGTTGCCGCCTTGCTTCACGCCGTAGTATTGGCGGCCGATGATGTAGGGGTAGGCGGGTTGAAACTGGGCATCGATGGTGACGAAGTAGGCGTAGGTGCCTTGGGGAAACTCGGGGGTGACGCACCAGCGGCCATTGGAGTCATCGAGATCGAAATCGGTGCCTTGGATGTAGCCGCGGTCGCCGAGGTAATCGAAGTCCTGGAGATACCAACCGATGGGGAATGCGGCACTAACGGCGGGGCCGGTGGCGGTATCGGCGGCGTTGGGGTTGTTGCCGTGGCCAGAGCGGATCGCCCATGCGGGGAGGGAGTTGCGTCCGACGGTGTTGAGGTTGGTGGTGCCGAAGTTTCCATCGCGCGGGACGAAGCCGCTGATGATGCGACGGATGCCGCTGTTTGCGCTGTTGGCGGTGCTGTATCCGTAGGGGCCGTAGATCGGGTAACCATCGAAGCTCCAACCGAGGATGGGGCTGTGCTGCGGCGGTGTGGTAGCCTCGGTGTAGGTGTGGGTAGCGGGAGCGTAGTTCATGTGGTCGCCCATTTCATAACGCAGTGCGAAGGGGCTGATGTGATGGTGGCTTTCGCCAGTGAAGGGCTGATGGGAGCCGGCGGGATCGAAGGTGAGGCCTTCGGCGAGGCGGGCGTTGCGCGTCCAGAATTCGAGGCCGTTGGCGGCGGTGTTCACATCGGCGGTGCCGTTCCAGTAAAAGGCATCGAGCTGATTGTGGATGATGGTGGTGTTTGCCCAGATGGCGATGGGGCCGAAGTTGGTGTTGGTTTTGGTAACGGCGGGTGCGGGCTGGCGCGGGATGCGGGCGAGCATGTCCCACTGGTTCGGGTAGTTCACGAAGCGCTGCGTTTTTTCCTCGTCGAAATACCATGGCCCCATGGTGTAGTGCGGCATGGAAGAGCCTTTGACATAGACCCAGTTGGCGCTGACGCGGATGCTATCGATGCCGGCGTAGGCGGGGAGGGCTTGGGTGCCGTTGCGAACGCCGACGGTGGGTTCGGGTGCCCATGTCGTATCGGAGATGCCATTGAGGGCGCGGGCCTGGGTGCGAAAGATGCGGGCGTATTCGGAGCCGGTGGTGGTTTGCCAAGCGGTTTCCACGGGGGTGCCGAGGACGTTCGCGGGAGAGATGGCGGTGTCGAGTTGCGCGGTGATAGCTTCGTAGGCGGCCTGGGCGGAGGTGTTGAGAGAGCCTAACAGAAGATTGGTCTGCTCGTCGGGATCGCTGGGGAGAAAGTGCAGGCTCTCGGTGTTGTCCTGGAAACGCATCAGCTTGTAGTCGCCATAACGCACGGTCGCGCCCGCATCCTCTGGCAGGATGTTGGTGCCCGATGATTCGCTACGGGCGAATCGCGGAGCGGCGGATTGGTTTTGAAGCAAGGGGAGGAGGCTGAGGCTATCGATGGGCTTGAGGGCGGGTTGGGTGGCGGCGACGTTGATGCCTGCCATTTCGAGGATCGTGCTGTAAAGATCCACGGCGTGGACGACATCGGGGATCTCACGGTTCGGGGCGACCAGGCCGGGGCCGCTGATGAGAAGGGGCACGCGCACGCCGCCTTCGTAAAGGGATTCCTTGGAATGACCATTGCTGAAAGGGGGCTGGATCACTTGGTTCGGCGAGCCGTTATCGCCGATGAGGATGACCCAGGTATTGGCACGGACGGCGGGGGTGAGGCTGGCGAGTAGTCGGCCGATTTCCGTGTCCAACGCCTGCACGGCGGCGTTGTAATGGGTGCGCAGGTTGGTGTTGATGGGGAGTGTGTTCCATCCTGGGACGGTGGTGTCATAGGTGTGGAGATTGGCGGGTGGCTTGTGGAAGGGGCTGTGCGGGGCGTTGTAGGCGACCCAGGCGAACCATGGGTTGGTGCCGCGAGCGGTGATCCAGTCGATGGTGTCGTTGGTGGTGTCGGTGGTCGCGTAGGTGGTGGTGCTATTGTTGGCTCCTGTGACGCCGTTGATGGTTTTTGTCCATGCGCTGTAGGTTCCGGTGCCGCCGTTTCCGCCGGTGAGTCCACCGTTGAGGCTGCCTGCGAAGTGAGTCCAACCGCCGATGTTGGCGGGGTCGTTGGCCATGTTGTTGCTGAGGGAGAGATGCCATTTGCCGAAATGGGCGAGTCCGTAGCCGAGGCTGTTATTTGCTGCGAAAGCGCGTGGCAGGGTGAACTCGCCCGCCATGAGCTGACCGTCATTAGCAGTGACGGCTGTGGTGACGCCGTGCCGGAAGGGATGCCGCCCGGTGAGCATCGTGGCACGGGTGGGCGAGCAAGTGGGCAGGGCGTAGGCGTTGCGGAACTGCACGCCGTTGGCCTTGAGGGCATCGATGTTTGGAGTGGGTGGCAAGGCCGCACCGGGACTGTTGTTGTAGAGCGCGAGGCTGTCCGTGCCGAGGTCATCGGCGATGATGAGCAGGACGTTGCGCTGCTGCGCGTGAGCGGCAGTGAGGAGGATGGCTGCGAGGGCGGAGACTATTTTCATACACAGGATTCAACCACGGTGGGATGAAGCTTTGGCTCTTTTGTGGATAAATTCGCATTTATAATCCTGCGCCTTCGTCGGCGGTGTGATACGCTCTGCGCATCATGCGAATTTTACTACTCGAAGATCAGGAGCGCCTGCGTGCCTCCACCCAGAAGGGTTTGGAGGAGATGGGCTTTTCGGTGGATGCGGTGGAGGATGGTGATGTCGCGCTGGAACAGGCGCTGGGCATGCCGTATGATGCTCTTGTATTGGACATCATGGTGCCTGGGCGGGATGGGCTGAGCATCTTGCGCGCATTGCGGGAGCGCAAGCACGCCACGCCTATCATCCTGCTCACGGCGCGGGCTGCTTTGCCGGAAAAATTGGAAGGGCTGAACCTGGGCGCGGATGATTATCTAACGAAGCCATTTTTCGTGGAGGAGCTGGCTGCCCGTTTGCGCACGGTGGTGCGCCGTCAATCAGGTGCGCCGAACCATTTGTTGAGGATCGCCAACCTTCAGATGGATCTTTTCACTCGCAAGGTATCACGGGGAGGCAGTGAGATCGAGCTTTCGGCACGTGAATTCGAGCTACTGGAGTTTCTGATGCGCACGCCGGGCCGGGTATTTAGCCGGGTGCAGATTTATGAACATGTGTGGGGCTATGGCATGGATCTGGAAAGCAATTTGGTGGAAGTTTACATGCAGCGCCTCCGTGCGAAGATCGATAAGGATCAAGAAGTCAAACTCCTCCGCACCGTGCGCGGTGTGGGTTACACCTTGGATGAGCCGTCATGAACACTGCGCAGCGACCTTCTTTCCGTTTGCGGCTAGCGATCCAGATGATGATCATGGCGGGCATTCTGGTGGCCGCCTCTGGAGCGGCCGCATGGTGGTATGCGCAGCAGTTGCTCACGCGAAATCTCGATCTCCGCGTAGCCGATAGCGCACGCCGGCTGTGGACGCAACTGACGCCTCGTCATGGCAATGCGGAAATGCGTGAGGCCGCGGGTGCGGTCTTTGGCACGGAGGCTCTGGAGAATGGCACCATCGCGGTGGTGGTGCAGAGTCACAGTGCGGATTTTCCGGTGATCTATTCCAGCGAGGAGAGCCTGGGAAATGGTTTTCCCGATCATTTGCCGAGTGGTGATGGCATCATTCCTTCGTTGGAGGATTCCTCTAGTCCTGAGCGCACACCGCCCGCACAGCGCGGGCGATTGTTGCGGCCACAGATGCCGGAAATCCGCCAGCCGAGCTATTTCACCGCCATCAGAGCCGATGGACAGTGGCGCTATACGGCCTTGAGTAGTCCACGTTACACGGTGTTTGTGGGTATCTCGACGCGGGAGTTTTATGCCGAGGTGCGTCATGCCGCCTGGAGTTTCGCGGCTGCGGGTGTGACGGGGCTTTTGCTCGCCGGACTCGGGGCCTGGTGGCACGCTGGGCGTGCGATGCGCCCGCTTCAACGGGTGGTCGCCACGGCGAAAAAATTGAGCGTCGCAGAACTGGGCGAGCGTCTTCCCACGACGAAACAAGATGATCGCGAGTTCGCAGAGTTGATCGCGGTGCTCAATGAGATGATGGATCGGCTGCAACAAAGTTTCCAGCAGGCCGCCCGCTTCACGGCGGATGCTTCACATGAATTGAAGACGCCGCTCGCCGTGATGCAGGCGACACTGCACGATGCCTTGCAATCCGGCGAGCCGCCGCCGGTGGAAGCATTACTGGCGGAGGTATCTCGTCTCAAGTCGATCACCCAAAGCCTGCTCCTGCTCTCGCAGGCGGATGCGGGCAAGCTGCCTCTCCATAGGGAACGTTATGACCTCAGCGCTGAAATTTCCGGCATCGCTGAAGATGCCGAGGCACTCTGCGCCAGTGCCGAACTCACCTGCGAGCATGACGTAGCGCCTGGAATCGAAGTCGATGCAGACCGCTTGATGATGCGCCATGTCTTCCGCAATCTGCTTTCCAATGCCGTCAAGTACAACCGGCCAGGTGGCATGGTTGCTATGAGCCTCTGCCGCCAGGATTCCCGCGCGGTTTTCACTATCACCAATACCGGCTCCGGAATCCCGCAGGAAATGCAGCCCCGGCTCTTCGAGAGGTTCTTCCGCGTGGATCACGCACGCCATGGGGACGGCAACGGACTGGGACTCAACATCGCGTCCGAACTCGCTAAGGCAAACGGCGGCGAGGTCACACTCGTAGAATCCGCGAATGACAAGACGACCCTGCGAGTGAGCCTGCCTGCTTCATGACTTGCCTGGGTTTCTTATGAGTCGAAGACTCTACTCACAATTTCGCGGCTTCGTTCTGGCGTTTCTTGAGCAGTTTTTTCATCGTGGCGACTGTTTCCGTATGTTTGGGATGGTCTGCGATGTTTTTTTCCTGCGGGTCTTTCGATCGATCAGCAGTTTCCGTAGAGATCATGCATCATCGGTATCCGAAGTATTTGATTGTTGCTACTTACCTTGCGCGTGCTGGACCTGCTGGACGCCGCTCTGGTCATTGGTGCAAACTCTGCTGGATGTTTTGCCCGCCCCCGAGCAAACACCGAAACACCCCGCGCTCATTTTCTCCGCCCTGCGCGATCATCTCGCCACCGATGGGGAAGCCCTCGCCGCCGCTGGCTTGCTCCTCTACTCAACCTCTCCGCCGGAGCCACGGGGGGGCGAGCTGCTGGATTCCCTTGAAATTTCCGTGCCCGCTCTGCGCGATTCCCTCAAAAAATTTTCTAATTCTATGTTAAATCAACATCTCTCCCAAACCTCAAGGAGCTAGGACTCTAAAATGAGTGGATTTGCCAAAATAAAATAAGATTTCCTCAATTGTTGAATTTAAAAAATTACATAAAACTCAAAATTCTCTAAAATAGCCTCACAAGAATCAATTTTCTGAATTTTTGACTCTTATCAGTCCGCAACATTCATGAACATCAGTGAATTTCATCAAGGCACCCAGCGCCAGCAGTTTCAATACCGGAGCTTCCAACCGGCGTTGACCAATCATGCGTGGACTTGGGAAGCCCCAGAAATCCATGTGCTACTGGCGGAGGGAATCGTCGGCTTGGAGAATTGAATGGCCTGTCACTGATCGTTCCGGACATTGATCGCTACATCCAAATGCACGTAGTCAAGGAGGCCCAGACCTCCAGCCGGATCGAGGGCACCCAGACGGAGATGGATGAGGCGCTGGAGGAAGATCCGGAGGAAATCAAACCCGAGAAACGCGACGACTGGCGCGAGGTCCGCAATTATGTGACCGCCATGAATCAGTCGATCGCCGCGTTGGAGACTTTGCCACTTTCGAATCGATTGCTCTGCGAGGCTCATGCCCTCCTGTTGCAGGGAGTCCGTGGTGAGGGTAAGACTCCGGGAGAATTTCGACGCAGCCAGAACTGGATCGGCGGTGCGTCTCTTGCCGATGCGGTGTTCATTCCTCCCCATCACGAAGAAGTACCAACACTCATGGGCGATTTGGAGGCTTTTTGGCACAATCAGGAAATCCTCGTTCCCGATCTCATCCGCATTGCCATCAGTCACTATCAATTTGAGACCATTCATCCGTTTCTCGATGGCAATGGCCGGATTGGGCGTCTGCTTATTGCCCTCTATCTGGTGAGCAAAGGGCTATTGCATCGCCCTTGCCTCTACGTGTCCGCCCACTTGGAAAAACACCGCGCCGCCTACTACGACTCTCTAACCGCCGTGCGCACGCGGGGCGACATCGGCCAATGGATCCGTTTTTTCCTTGTGGCCATTATCGAGACCGCCAAGCGCGGCGTGCAGACATTCCAGCGCATTCACCAGCTACGGCACAGCACAGGCGAAAAAATCGCGACTCTCGGCGCACGTTCGGCCAATGCGCGTAAGATCCTCGATTTCCTCTACAACAAGCCCATCGCCACAGGGCCCGAGCTCAGCCGCCGTCTCCAGATCAGCCAGCCCACCGTGGATCGGCTCATCAACGACCTGCTGCGCCTAGAAATTCTGCATGAAATGACCGGAAAACAGCGCAATCGCGAGTTCTGGTTCCGCGATTATTACCTTTTCTTCCTCGAATGAAATCCACCATTTCCAACGCCCCGCACGGGGTAAAGACCTCAGCCCAGGAAATCGCTGCGCTCATCCCTGGGTTATGTTCTCTACCCCCATTGGGGGCGGGTTGGGCGGCCCAAAGGGTCGTTAGAGCATAGTGACAATCCTTTCAGTTACAACCGGACAGAGTTGCTAATTCATTTAGAACGCATGTTCGCCATTAAGAATTTGACTGTAGTGGAGGAATCATTGGCGGACGAACCGGAGCCTTGGTGGTGAAAACATCCTTCCATGATGTCGTTGCCGTTACTTTCATCAACAATGCTAAGGTGATCACGGAGCCAATCGCAATTGTTAATCCTGTGAGACCATCGAAGAAAAATGACACACTGAACAACACCATATAACCAATCTGCGCGGGTAAGGCGATCCGCAGTAATGCATTTCCTCCGACGGTCCGTAAGTAGCTACAAACCAGCATGACCGAGACTAATGCCGCAATGCCAAAGGCAATAAACATAGGAATTACATCTGTTAGATAGGCAAACAGCAGATGGAAGGCAAAAAATCCAGCGGCCACAAAGCACACATGCATCGGGTGCAGCTGCAGACCTTTTAACGACGCAAGCAGCAGCAACACGGTGACAAAAAACAACAATGAGACCGGCGCAAAAAATGAAATCCGCGAGGCGACAGGAGCGGGGTTAAGCAGCTTTGGCATGTCCATCCCAATATTGGGAGCCGACAAAACATCGGGTTGATAGGCCCAGGTAAACTCACAATTTTTTTCATCACGCTGGGTCGCGGAACCACAACCATTAGGGAAGCTATACTCGGCAAAATTGGTTTTTAAGAATAACTCAAAATCTTGAATTCGTTCAGGATGCGGAAATGCATAGAGCCAGGAGTTTGAGCCATTCGTTTGATAGACAACTTGCAGTTCCACAGCTGTCGAGGCAGCGACTTCAAGCGCTAACTCCAGTGAGCCGTCGGCCGCCCGTCGAACGTCGGTCTCTTTTCCATCCAGAGTGATTTTCACTCCTTTTAGCCCTTGCGTGTTGGGTAAAGGAAATTGGAGGAACATCGTTTGTTGAATACGCGTCGGATTGCGAAACGAATAAGCGCCCATGAAGTTTACATCATACGTTCGATGGCTCATCAACCCGCGCTTCTTCGGCTTGTAGTTGATGTTGGCACGTATGCGACTTTTTTCCGATTGAATCAGGGCTTTGCCCGCGCGAACATTGGGCGATAAATAAAATGCAACGGGGTGCTGCTGGCACAAATTTGGCCCCCACACTTGTTGAACTTCTTTGTTGATCGTCGAACCAGAATCGACACTGCGTTTTTGAATCGCAGAGCCGAGGACGAACCAAGCAAAAGTGGTGACTAACAGAATACCAGCGATAGCAAATAGATTTGATGTTTTCATGAAGATGATGTTGGTTAGCGTGTGACAGTGTTGTTGCGTTTGTAGAAAATTTCTGCTTGTGGCGTTTCATCACGGCAGAGATTTTTTTCTAGCAAAATGAGGTTTGGTTGACTCGTAGCAACCATGGGGCGATTCAAGTTACCTGCGACTTCGGCTGTATGGTCAACAGGCAAAGCGACTTGCCATTGTAGGCTATTGATGAAATACGAGGTGTACGGCAGAGCGATGCTAAATTTGCCCTCTAATGGCATAAATTTCTCCATGCGTTGGGTGTAGGAGATTGTCACATTCGCAGTGGACAGTGCATTTTCTCCTGCTGGTAATGATATGCCAAGGCCTCCTTTTTCAGTAACCACTGGAGTGATTTCTTTGCCTGCGGCGCTGCACGATAACAGCACTGCATCTTCGGGCAAACGCAGCGCTAGGCGAGCACCCGTGCGATACTGCACATCAAGTTGCCCCATCGTTAACGTAGCGCCATCCAACTCCATTCGCGTATCCCAGCGAGCTTTCAAAATTACCGCATCCGCAGTAGAAGCTATGGGCATCAGCTCTTGTCGAACAAGACCGATCCCCTGTTCTGCTTCAACGACGAAGTAGGCCTGCCCCAACAAGGCTCCTTGCAACGATTTTCGCAGCGTTTCTGGAGAAAACGGACCACGAACTCGTTCGCCTGTGTATTTCCGTTGTGCTTGATCTGCTAGAAAAAATTGCGATTGATCTTTGCTAGAATTCTCACCACGAGGAGCTTCTAAGCTCCATGATTCTTGCAAATTGCTCACGCGTTTTTGATAGCGTAGCACCACCTCTTGCGTTAGTTGACGTTCTCCCTTCCAGCGCAGCAACAAACGTTGTGTGCCATCAGCATTCCTTTGAATTGTCTGATTTTCTAATGACTCACTGGTTGCTACAATTTGACTCACACCAGTGGGCAAAAGGATGGTCGCCTGCGTGGCATCACCAGCAGTCGTTTCAGCCTGTGAGTAAGTTTGATAAAGCAGCAACCCCTCCTGTTCACGCACGGTGACTTCATGCCGCCATAACCACTGAGAAGGCTGTTCAGGTTGATTCAATGATTTTGCCTCATCTCCACGTAGGTGCTTCCAACGTACACTGGCTCCACGCGCAGGTATTCCAAGCACCGTGTTATTTGAAAGCAACTGAGATTTCCCATCAACTTGCCATTCTAGGAGCTCTCCTTCCGCTAAGCCTTCAATCGTTACCGTCGAACTAGCGCAAGGAAGAACGGTAAACGCAGTGGCTTGTTCAGGGATGATTTTCAAAGTGATTTCATATTTTCCAGGCTTCTCTGTGATCAACTGCAACAGGTCTTGTTTCACGAATAAGGCGGCATCCTCAGGCAATAGCTCACTCACAGAAATATCACTCGTGAGCACAGGGGTCGTCGCAACAGCTTCAGAGTAATGCTGCACGCGAATGGAAGTGGTAATGGCAGTTGGCGTTTTAGAGAGATCAATGCGGTAGTGTACGGATTGGAGAAGAGTGGCTTGTTCGATCTTTTTTGGAGAGTTTTCTGGTTTGTCTCGCTCCAAAGACCGAAAAACTTCGTAAGGTAACGTGACAGTGCCTTCCATAGCGGGAGGTTTTTCTTGAGCAACCAATAATGACAGCGACGTGAGGCATCCCCACCAGAGGCAAATGTGTGTTTTCATAACGAAGGCAGCCTGACAGACAATGGTGAATCCCATCCGAAGAACTGATGAATATTTGATGAAAATTTCTTATAACAGTTCCCCTATTCTTGATAGATTTTAGGTCTGGATTTAGAGTGGCAAGCCAGAAGGCAGAGGAGATGGTGCAAATGGTATAAGGGCGCGCATGCCGGACGAGAGAGCGGTGTTTGTTGAAAACGTTTAGTGGATCACGCGGATCGAGTTCCTTGGGCCATGGATTACGAAGCTGTTTTTATTTATTCCTGCGGCACATGACACGCAACTTCACGCAAAGAGAAATTTCGTAAGCGATCAATGCATCGATTGGGAATCACTATCGAAGTCATCAAACGCCTCGCCGACGCAGAGCGGGTGCGTCACGAGCGATGATGACCTCAATTGCTGCCTCATTTCTCTGTTGCTCCATCGTCCGATATTCCTCATGCTCTGCGCGTGATCCGTACCGACGACCTTCGTATTGCAGGAATCAACCCCTTGATTTCGCCCGCTATTCTCAATTACTATCTGCCTCTTAGTGAGGCCGCATCGGCTTTGGTGTCAAACACCCGTTTACAAGCTGATGCGATCATGAAGGGTGCCGACGACCGACTTCTCGTCGTGATCGGCCCGTGCTCCATCCACGATACGAAAGCCGCCCTCGAATATGCTGATCGACTCAAATCCATCGCCGCCCGCCACTCCGATGATCTTTTCGTGATCATGCGTGTCTATTTTGAAAAACCTCGCACCACCGTAGGGTGGAAAGGCTTGATCAACGATCCGCATCTCGATGATTCCTTCGATATCAATCACGGATTGCGTATCGCGCGAGGTTTGTTGTTAGAGTTAGCGAATCGAGGTGTGCCTGCCGCCACGGAATTTCTTGATACCATTAGCCCGCAGTACATTGCCGACCTGATTTGCTACGGAGCTATCGGCGCGCGCACTACCGAATCGCAAATCCACCGCGAACTTGCTTCGGGCCTATCCATGCCGGTGGGATTCAAAAACGGCACGGGCGGATCCATCCAACTCGCGCTCGATGCCATCCTTTCTGCGAGCCACGGCCATAACTTTTTATCCGTTACCAAACAAGGTGTCTCTGCCATCGTCTCTACGACGGGCAATGACTCCTGCCACGTCATTCTTCGCGGTGGAAAGTCTGGACCTAACTATGATGAAGCGAGCGTCAACGATGTCGAAAAATCGCTCATTGAGCAGCAATTGCCGCCGCATGTGATGATTGATTGTTCTCATGGAAACTCGATGAAAAATTTCCGCAACCAGCCACTTGTCGTCAACGCGATTGCGAAACAGATCGAAGAGGGCAGTCGTTGCATCACTGCTTGTATGATCGAATCCCACCTCGTCGAAGGAGGGCAAAAGCATCAGGCTGATCTCTCCAAGCTGACCTATGGACAATCCATCACTGATCAATGCATCGGCTGGGAGGATACGATTGAGGTCATGGATCGCCTCTCCGCCGCCGTTCGTCGCCGTCGCGAGCGGTGAAGAAATCCCCCGGGTTATTGAACCTTGTTTGCTTGATATTCTTCATGATTGAGTCGTTAGAGCCTCACTTTACCGGATCCGCTCCGGGGTCATTTCTTATTTTGCAAAGGCTACGTGCAGAGTGATTTTCTGATATATCGGAACTTGAAATCAAGTATCTCTTGGGTGAAACTGCCGAACTTCACTTCATCCAAACTTAACGAATCGAACCATTAGCAACCTATTGTCAAAAACTATGAAACATCTCTTTGTCTTCCTCTTGCTCCTCTGTTCGCACGTTAAGGCGGCCAGCAAGCCGAATTTTGTCATCATTTTTCCCGATGACCAAGGATACGGCGACCTTGGCTGTTTCGGTTCCAAAACCATTCGCACGCCACATCTTGATCGCCTTGCCAAAGAGGGTCGTCGATTTACCAGTTTTCTTGTCCCTTCCTCCGTTTGCTCGCCATCGCGCGCGGGTCTGCTCACTGGCTGCTATCCGAAACGCATTGGTATGCACAATGGCGTACTTTTTCCTGGATCGAAAACGGGTTTGAACCCAACCGAACATACCATTGCCGATCACTTAAAGCAGAATGGCTATGTCACAGCCTGCTTTGGTAAGTGGCACCTAGGGCACCATGCGCAAGTTTTGCCTACCAGCCAAGGCTTTGATCAATACTTCGGGATTCCGTATTCAAATGATATGAATCATCCGAACAACGAAGGCCGTCCCAAGGTGGACCCCGATGCTCTGTGGAAGGATCCTACCTCTTCGCTTACTCTGTGGAAGACTCCGCTCATGGAAAATGACAAAATCATCGAAGTCCCTGTTGATCAACGCACCATCACCCGTCGTTGCACAGACCGTGGCATCTCATTCATCAAGGAAAACAAAGACCGCCCTTTCTTTCTCTACTTGCCCTATACGATGCCTCACTATCCTCTCTACGTTCCAGACGATGTCCGTGATCCCGATCCCAAAAAAGCCTATATCAATACCATCGAACACCTCGATACAGAAATCGGCAGGGTAATTCAACAACTACGCGATCTCAAACTGGACGAAAACACCTACGTTATCTTTGCCACTGACAACGGCCCATGGCTTCCTTATCAACATCACGGAGGTTCCGCTGGCCCATTACGTGGAGGGAAAATGAGCACCTTCGAAGGTGGACAGCGAGTCCCTTGTATCATGTGGGCACCAGGACGCATCGCCGCAGGTACGGAATGTCAGGCACTTGCTTCAACCATTGATCTACTTCCCACCATCGCTGCTATCACCAAGACAACTCTTCCTGCGGATCGCTCCATCGATGGTCTTGATATCGGGCCTCTCATCAAAGGTTCCGCCAATGCCGTTCGTGAAAATTTCCTTTACTACAACCTCGGTGGTCGCCTCGAAGGCTTTCGTGAAGGCGACTGGAAACTGTTGATCGTAGCAAATGATCCCAAAAAATCTGGTCAATCTTCAGCTCCACCACAAATCATGCTCTTCAATCTCGCTGAAGATATTGGCGAGAAAAACAATCTCGCCAGTGCCAAACCAGAGCTTGTCGAAACCCTTCGCCAAAAAATGAACCAACAGAATGCTGCCATAGAAGCGACAGCCCGTCCCGCATGGACGAAGCCCAAGAGCTAATGCTTGATTGGCGAGACGAAGAAAAAGCCAAATCTAGATCACCAATGATCCTTCGTTTCCTAACAAACCTTTGCTCGTCCGCCACAACGAACCCGAGTTCATGGACGCAAACTTTGGTATCTACTATGATACCTTTGCCTACATTTCACGTGAGCCGCCGCATGGCCCCCAAGACCAATTTCCTTGGCAGGTCATGAATCTTCATCGCGATGTCTGGAAAGAAGCGCCAATCGAAGGCGAAGTGGAATACAACTGGCAGAAGCAACGTGCGGATGCTAAGCTAGAGCAAACATTCGGACGCACTCCGGATGAAACGATGACGATTCCCGCCTATCGCAACCCCGATTGAAAAAAGCTGCACAATAACCCTATCGAAAAACGACAACACATGAAAACCAATCGCCTCCGTCAACTACTTTGCATGGCTTTATTGCTAGCCACATCAGTAACTCTCATGCAACGAGCTCATTCATTTCCCGCACATTGGGGAGAGGTTCCTCGCATGCAAACACGCGATCTTCGTCCTCTACCGGGTGGCTATGGAAATGGCAGTAGCACCCTAGCTGATTGGATTGAAAAAAATCTCAAAGATGATTCTCAAACCGCACAAGCCCTGCCGTCCAAGGACTTTGAACAATCAGGAAGTGGTTACTATCTCGATCAAGAACAATGGCTTGCCATCAATCCTAGCAAAAATAAATCGGCTACCGCTAAGAACGTCTTTCCGTTTCCAAGTGGTCGCTATCATATCACTCTGGAAGCTGTTGGAGAAGATGACGGAAAAAGCAAATACTCTGTCGCGATAAACGAGAAAGGCATTGGCGACTTCGAATGCCCTTTGAGCGAAAAGCAAATGGAAGAAGGTCCTGCGTTTTATAAAGTCATAGAAAATCAGCAAGTTGATTCCGGTGCGATCATTGCCGTTGGTTCTTCTATCGCTAGTAACGATGGTAAAGAATACAGTCGCGGTCGCTGGTCGCGAATCACCTTCACACCAGCGGATGAAGCTACCAAGGCCGCAGTCAAAAAAACCAGCATGTCCCCGAACCCAAAGACAAAGACGAGTATCGTTCCTGTGGTACTCCCTCGTCAGATAGATGGCAAAGGCTCCGTTGATATTTCTGGTGAACGCAAGCAATGGCACAATGTGATTCTCACTCTCGATGGCCCTTACGCCCATGAACTTGATATCGAACCGAACCCTTTCACGGATTGCAACCTCACCGTAACGTTCACTCACGAATCTGGCTCACCGAGTTACAAGATTCCCGGCTACTTTGCCGCGGATGGCAAAGCAAGCGAGTCTTCTGCTCAATCAGGAACTCACTGGCGAGCCCACCTATCACCCGACAAAGCGGGTAATTGGACTTACACCACCTCATTCACTCGTGGTAAATATGCTGCCCTCGATGGCGGAGGTGCCGCAGTCGCACCATTTCATGGTATCACAGGCATCTTCACCGTCGCGGTTAGCGACAAGTCTGGTCGTGACTTCCGTGGCAAGGGCCGACTGCAATATGTCGGCAAACATCATCTTCAATTTGCAGGAAATCAAGAATTCTTCTTCAAAGTAGGAGCTGATTCACCAGAGACCATGCTCGCCTACAAAGACTTCGATAACACGGTGGCAATGAAAAAAGGCGTTCCTCTCAAAAGCTGGGAGCCTCACGTAAAAGACTACAAGGAAGGTGACCCAACTTGGAAAGGCGGCCATGGAAAAGGCCTGATCGGAGCTTTAAACTATCTTGCAGCAAAGGGCGTCAACGGTATCAGTTTTCTCCCCTACAACGCCGGTGGCGATGGCGATAACATTTGGCCTTTCGTTAGCCGTGAGGAGAAACTCCATTACGACTGCTCAAAACTCGACCAATGGGCCATCGTCTTGGATCACGCTACCACCAAAGGTCTCTACCTCCATTTCAAGTTGCAGGAAAATGAAATGGATGACAATCGCCTCGGCGACAAAGGCGAAAAGTCTAACGTGCCTGAGTCACTCGATGGTGGCAAACTTGGCCCAGAGCGAAAACTCTATTGTCGGGAAATGATCGCTCGTTTTGCTCATGCGCTTGCCTTGAATTAGAACATCGGCGAAGAAAACACGCAAACCACCGAAGAGATCAATGATATGATCGACTACATGCGCTCCATCGATCCCTACCAGCATCACGTTGTGATCCACACGTTTCCTCCTCAGCAGGATAAAGTTTACCAACCCCTCCTTGGTCAGAAATCCAAACTCAGCGGAGTCTCTCTCCAAAACAACTGGAACGTTGTCCACCAGCGCACGCTTCACTGGTTGGAGGCATCTGCAACAGCAGGCAAGCCATGGGTCGTCGCCAATGACGAACAAGGCGGTGCCGACACGGGAATACCGGCAGATACGGGATATCACGGCTACAATGATACAAAAAACGGCGGGCAGCGTGTGCAAACCATGCATGATACCCGCAAAGCAACCTTATGGGGCAATCTCATGGCGGGCGGCGCCGGTGTGGAATACTATTTCGGCTATCAGCTTCCCGAGAATGATCTCAAATGCGAAGACTGGCGTAGTCGCGATACGTCGTGGGATTACGGGCGAATCGCCATTGAATTCCTCGCGGAACATAAAATTCCTATTTCCGAAATGAAAAATGCCAACGATCTCATTGGAAATAAGAAAAATGATAACTCCAAATACTGCCTCGCCAAAGCGGGAGAAATCTACCTCGTCTATCTCGCCGAAGGTGGTGCGACCGAAATCGATCTCACAGCAGCGACCGGCAGCTTTCGTCTGGAATGGTTCAACCCGCGCGAAGGTGGCAAGCCCACAGTTCAAGGACCTGCCCTTCTCACTGGTGGTAGCATGAGCAAACTCACGGCTCCGACTCAAGATGACTGGCTCGCCATTTTGACAAAAAAATAAAAAAGATGCTGACCAAGGACTGACAAGCATCAGAAAAGCCAATTCTTTTCGGAAGGGGGCTACCGCTTGGTTAGCTTCTTGATCAACTGCTTGATCTTCGATGCGAACACGCGAAGCCGGGATGGGCGGGTAAGTTGAATGTAGTCCGAGAGCACTGGTTGAATTGCTCCGAAAAAAGATGGAAGGTCATTTTTGACTTTTGCATCAAGAAACGCACCATGGCTTTGCATCGAGAGATCATACCGCAGTCGGTACATCTTCTTTCTCTTGTTTCCCATGCCCGCCTTGGAGGGCTTTGTTCGTTTGGGCGGATGCCATTCGTTTCTTTCTTGCGCAACTGCCAACCGATAGGAAAGCCCCTCTCTCCGATGGCGAAACCCTGATGCTTGGGTTTTCACCGACAACCTCTTGCACCTGCCCATCACATTCACCGACCGCCTTGTGCAGGGCTTACCGACTCAGAAAAATCCTCGACGTACGCCGCGCATTCTGCCATGCACTCCACTGTGCAAACGGCGAATCGCACACAGCCAAACTCCTCCAGCAAATCAGTATAAAACGACAATCCATTTCCCCAAAATGAAATACTTGCCCTACCTCCTTCTCCCTCTCGGCATCGCTATCGGTTATTTCATCCCAAGGCCAGCGCCCGAGCAGTCCGCCATTGTTCAGTCGTCCTCGGCTCCACGCGAACAACGACCAAAACCCGCCTCCGCTTCGCCAGAAAAAGCCGCCCGCATCAAGGCTTTGGCTGATTCGATGACAAAAAATAGCACGAACTACAGCGAGAAACCTGTTCACCAAACTGCCGACATCGCCGACATCCCAGCGATCCTCGACCGCCTCCTCAGCCAAGTCGGCCCAAGCGGACTCTCCCATCAAGCTGGTTGGTATATCGACCAGCTGCTCCAGCGTTGGGCGAAGGAAGATTTCGAAGGTGCCTATCATTGGGCAAAAACGCATCCCAACGAGAACGCCCGCAAGGATTTCCTAAAAAGCATTCTCAAGAGCCGCGTAGTAGCGGATTACGATGGAACTCTCGCCCTCGTCAAATCACTGAAGAACGACGAGGGCATCACACTGGACATGAGCTCGGAATTGTTTGGTGCTGCCATAAAGCGAGGTGCCAAACAAGCGTTCGAGGCTCTGGCTCTTTGTCCTTCCGTGAACTCCGGTATGACTGGCAGTGGTGCTGTCTTTCCAAAAGATTTTGATTTCAAAACGTTTGCCGAGCTTGCGGCTCAACACGCTAGAGTGGCAGAAAAAGACCCATCGCAAGGAAATCACCCATTCTCTTTCTTCCCCACGAATTTCCTCGAATCATGGGCCAAAACGGATGCCACCGCTGCGTTTGATTTCTACATCGAAAACGAAACACTCCCCTTCAACGACTTGGGAAACATCACCAAAGCCTTTCTCAACATAGCGGAACCGGCTTCCAGCTACCCGTGGTTGCAGCAACAGTATGAAAGTTTAACCGGCGAACAGCGGGCGAAATTCGCTGCGGATCTTGAAAGCGTTTTCCCATCTGAGATGGGAGCAGCCCCTTTGGTCAATTTCGCCAATTCCATTGAATCCCCTCAGATCAGGGAAAACATCGTCAAAGATATGCTCAAGAGCTTCGGAACCATGACAAGGGGCGGGGATGATTCCTATACCTACATCGATCTCTTGAACGTTTTGCCAACCCCCGAGAAACGTCTGGAAGCGATTCATCAGAGTGGCATGGGGGGGGCGAGTGCATCTTTTCCCGGTCAAAAGCTGCTCGAACTCGGGATCACCCGAGAGCAAATCGAAGCGATGGAAAAAAAGTAACCGCCTCTGTGCGTAACCAAAGCGCAGGCGAGTTCCCCTACGAGTTCCCGCAAAAGAGCCGCAAGCCCCGCCTTATGGAGTCGCAGCATTCTGCTGCGCTTTGAGAAGAACGCAGCAGAATGCTGCGACTCCTTACATCTTACTTACCCTCGTTTGGGAAGGCACCGCCGTTTTGGCTAGTGCCGGGGAAACGTTTGGAAGGTCACTGCCGTTTTGGCTAGTGCTGGGGAAACGTTTGGGAAGGCACTGCCGTTTTGGCTAATGCCGGGGAAACGTTTGGA
>JAIYDP010000184.1 GCA_027487435.1 Verrucomicrobiaceae bacterium
CCCCCCCACTTCAGAGAACGCCATCTGTGGCGCCTCCGCCACAGCTGACGCCATTTCAGCCAAGAACGCCGAGAGCGAAGGGGAGGGAATCGCCGGCAGTGCCACGCGCTGTGCCACCACGCCATCGTCGCCGTCGACATTGACCTCCCGCCCTGAAGGGAGGGGGGTTAAAGGCGGCAAGCTGCGGCATACGAAGCCATCCTGCAGGGACATCAGCAGCGTAGCGGCGGGCGTGGGTGTCAAAGGAGAGGACGCGCGCTAGATCCGCTGCAGTGAATCGGCACCACAAATCCGCTCTAAATGCAGAGGAGGGGGGGTGAGGCGTCGGAAGCGGAGGCACGCACGCGGCATCTGCGGCGGAGGTCAGGTCGGCGACAGCGGCATCGATCTCGGGGGGGGGGGGGGGAAAGAGCCTGCGGGCGGCATCGCTTAGGCCGTGCGCAGCGGCGGCGAAGGTCGCGACAGGCGCGACGGTGGCCTCTGCGGGGGGAGGGGAGGGGGTGAGGGGGAGCGATCGAGGAGAGTGATACTCTCTTCCAACAAGTCGGCTTGCGTTGCGGCGCAAGCGCGATTTAACTTAACAGATATTGATGAAAGAGAGTCGGAGAGGCTTGAGACGGCCATTTGGTGCGTTTCCGCCCTTTGACTTGAGAAAGATGAGATTGGTCATTAAACCGCAGGCGCTTCAGCCGAGCATGAGTTGTACCTTGAAAAGCCCTAACTAACTCAGCGAATATCTGTTAAGCCGTCACGCCAAATCAGTCCCAACCCTGTCAAGGGCATCCATCGCGGCCGCAACGACAGTTTCGTCGAGGGGCCGGCCGTAGTCAAAATCGCCAAAGGTCACGCCATCAATCGATGCCTTCAAAACCTTTAAACATCAGAACAGGTCTCAAGCCCCCCCCCCCCCACTTCGCAACCCAGCGCGACAATGCTGGGCTCGGGGAAATGCCCCCACATGTCAGAGAGAGCCTTCGCTGTGAGAGACGAGTTGAAGGGGGGGTGCCTTTTGGGACGCTGCGCTTGTGGTCCTGGAGGCGTGAGGAAGCATTTTGACAAGCCGCATCACCCGCCTGCCAGCGCATCAACAGCAGCCGCAATCGACGCCGAAATCTCTACAAGCACATCCGCTTCGCCTTTTCCCCCCCCCTTCCGCTTAGACACTTCCGCCCGCAGCGCAGAGGTCGCAGCAGCCGAAACGTCACCCCCAACACGCCGCAGCCACAAGCCCCATGCCGTGATGGCATCAGCGGTGCCGAATGCCACAAGGGTGTGATGCGCTGCGGCAATCTAAAAATAGGTTCAATCGATTGCGGGGAGGGTCACTTCAGCGGCCGCGGCGATGATCCCACCCGATGCGTTTGAGGCCACGGCGGCGCCAATGGCGGCCGCGACGCCGCTCAAGAGCGCGAGAGTGGCCTTCGTTGGTCAGCCTTTGCAAGGCGGTGCGCCACCTCCTCCTGCGTGCGGTGCCCCACGGCCGACCACACTCGAAGGGCGGCTACTTTTGACTGAAGGGTCATGGGGGGGGATGCGGCCACAAACGTCGAGGGGGGCGCGTGGAGTCGCCATCGCCTTTTCGCAGCGGCGGATGACCGCGTTTCGCAACCGGAGAATGAAATTCATTTTCTGAGAAAGCGCTGCAGCCTGACGTCGTCAAATAAAGAAAATACCCAATTTAACGGGCAGCGCGGTCAGCGGAATGGATGGGGCTGCGGTCTCGAGTTTCGCAAGGGACCTGCGGGGTTACATGAGGAAAATTACGACGAGAACGCGGAGCAGCTCACTAAATCGCCAAGCTCTAACATACTCCAAGCCTTAGATCTTTAGATAAAGGACGGCCCATCCACTCTATTCAAGTCGACCTCGAAGCTACGAAGCGGATCTTCTAGCATCACTGGAGGCTCTTTCCGAAGTCAGACACGTTGTAATGGACTACCCTCTGCAATTGCTCGAGAAAGTCGCTGATGAAGGGAGGGGAATTTCTCAAAAGTTGCTGAAATGTTTTGGACCGCTTGAGTTACTAGGAACGTAAGAGAGACACAAATAAGAGACCAGTTCCAATGTATTGATTGATGCTCATCACTCCTTCAGCTGCAGCAACAAAATCTCTGTATCTTCCACTAACGCTGTTAGGGGACTTACTCTACGCGAAAACCCAATAGCAGCAAAAAATGCTGCCTCCCGTTGATCCAGTTCTCGGCTTCTTCGTGAGATGCTTAAATGAACAGAAAAGACAATCTCTCCTTCACGATTTCTCGTATTTCTCCCACATTTTTTTGTGCGAACGTTTCATCTGCAGACGAACTCATAACAAACAATTACCAAAGAATTTGAGTCCAATCAAACAAAAACTCTATTTTTTGTCTTTTAGTCAGTCTCATATGGCACAAGCATTCAAGCGACTGTCAAAGGCTTTCTCTGGTCCCTCAGGGTCTTCAGAAAGTGAGCAAGAGGAGATAACACCCGTTCCATCGATATCTGGACCAACTGGCGTTGAACGAGTCGTACACGTTAAGTTCGATCCGATGACGAATACCTTCACAGTATTCTGATTATTTTTGAGGTAATTCGTCAGGGGCTCCCCCAAGAATGGCAAGCAAGTCTTCCTGGTATCAATGTAGAACAGCCTGTGGCGTCTAAAAGCCTCCCAAAGCACGTTATGCCAACTGCCATGAAGGTCGACGACCGCCGCGTTTCCCTTCCAGACCTCAGCATTTCTCGGCCCTTTGATTTCCAACACAAAATACATGTACGTCCAAGCGACCGAACTTCGACTGGATTTGAGGTACGCAATCCTCTTTCCATCTCAACTTCGCGAGGGTCTCCCCGAGGAATGGCGGGCGATGCTCAAGTCCTCCGGCATTACCAAGGAAGACGTCAAGTCAAACCCGCAGGAGGTGCTCGACGTCCTGAAGTTCTCTTCAGAAGGCGGAGTCGTGGCTGTGCCCGCACCCCGCGATGAAGAAGTCAAGCGGATGGTCCTTGAGGGTAGGCCCATCACCCTCCCCCCCTCGCGCGTGCACACGTCGTTTCCAGCTCCTTGGTGCTTTGCCTAGCTAACACTGTGCAGTGCAGTTCAAGCGCGACGACCCGAAGAAGTTCTACAAGGACCTTGTCCGTGTCGGCGAAGGGTGACCCTCCCTTCCGTTGCGTCACGTGACATCCATCAGGTCATCCGGAGAAGTCTTTTCTTGCGTCGAAATCAAGTCGGGCAAGTCAGTATGGGCTGCGTCTCACCCTCCCTCACCCCCCTCGTAGGTTGCCCTCAAGTGCCTTCACTTGGGCAAGGAAACGGACTTACCGTCGCTTCAAAACGAGATCGCGATGATGCGCAGCTGCCAGCACTCCAACGTCGTCGAGTACAAGGACTCGTACAACTTCAACAACGACCTCTGGGTGCGCCTTCCCGCATTTCAAGCCGTCTCACTGCCGCTCAGATCGCGATGGAGAACATGGACGGCGGGTCCCTCACGTCCATCGTCCTCGAAAACGTCCTCCGCGAGGACCTCATCGCCTACATCTGCCGCGAGGTCTTGCTTGCGTTGGAATACCTCCACTCGCGCAACCGCATCCACCGCGACATCAAGAGCGATAACGTCCTCCTCTCGCTCTCCGGAGACGTCAAGTTAGGTTGACGCTGCCCCCCCCCCCCACCGAACCTGACGCGCAAGCGGACTTTGGGTATTGCGTGCAGCTGACGCAAGAGACGCGGAAGCGCTTCTCTGTCGTCGGCACACCGTATTGGATGGCGCCCGAGTTGATTCGAGGACAGCCGTACGACACGAAGGCAACCCCCCCCCCCTTCGTCCCAAGGGTCGACATGACGCGTTCAGGTTGACGTCTGGAGCCTCGGCATAATGCTCATCGAAATGGCCGAAGGTGAGCCGCCGTTCATGAAGGAGCCACCCCTGCGCGTACTCTCCCCAACGCAGCTGCAACTGACCCCCCTCCGCCTCTGTGTAGGCTCTCTACTTGATCACTACAAAGGGGTCGCCGGTGCTGAAGGCGAGGGACAAGTGGAGCGCGGAGATGAAGGACTTCCTCGCCCAGAGCGTCAAATCGCAGCCCGTCGAGCGCCCGTCCGCGTCGGAGCTCCTCAAGGTCTGGCCCACATCCCAAGGACTATTGGTCACTTTAATTTATATAATTCAACTCGCTCGCTCAAACTCAATTGACGTCCCCTCACGACGCAGCACGCATTTTTAAGAAAGGCATGCCCGAAGGCGACGTTTGCGGACAACCTCAAGAAGCTTCACGCCAAGAAGAAGTGAGTGGGGGCACCCCCCCTGTAGATTATCTTGTATCATACCCCGTTCTCGTGGCACGAGTGCAGAGAAGCCCCCTTATACTTGGATCGTCATCTCCGCCTCCTCCCCTTTCGGCAGCATTGCCTTGGACCGTTGCAAAAATGCCCACGCCGTCTGGCCGCCGTGGCGGACGGCCAAACTCGCGGTCGCGCAGCCGATGACGCACAGGCCGACGATGAAGTAGCCGCGGGAGAAGTCTTCGACCCTTGAGGTGCCGACGGCGCGAAAGATGAGGGACGAGAGGACAGCGCCGACGTTCCCTCCGGCGCCGACGATTCCGGACGCGGAGCCCATGGCGCCGCGGGCCACGACGGGGACAACGCCGAAGACAGCGCCGTTAGCGCATTGGAGGGCGATGGCGGCGAGGGTGAGCCAGACGATGGCGGCAGTGAGGGAGAGGGTGGTGCTGAAAAGGACGAAGAAAATGCCCTCGAGGAGGATGAAGAAGAATAGGAACCACAAGCGGCCCGCAAAGCCAAAGGCCACATTGGCGCGGTCTGACGTCCACCCGCCGAGCGAGCGGGAGAAAATGTTGAGGAAGCCAAAGAGGGCAGCGATGAGACCGGCGAAGAGGACGTTGATGGAGAACTTGCGGTGGAGGTAGTCGTGGAGGAGGTTGAAGAGGGTGAGCTCGACGCCAAAGGAGGCGCCGTAGAGGAGGAAGAGGCACCAGACGCTCGGGTTGAGCGCCGCGGTGAGGAAAGGGCTGCGAGAGGTGGCCGTCGGGGACGGCTCTGCTGCGACCGTTTGATCCTCTTGCTCTGCAGTTTTGGAGGGGGGGGGGGAAGGGGAGTCGAAGGAGAAGCGAAAATGCAGCAGGGCGACGAGGATTGTGAACACAAACGGGAGGAGCAGCGTCACGCGCCAGGCCTGGCTGTCCGTCAGGCCCGCATGCCGCAGCCCCACGAAGAGAGCGGGAATGAGGATTTGGGCAATGCCCCCCCCCAGGTTGCCCCAGCCCCCTGCAGTCGCGTTTGCGAGGCCAACAACTCTTGGAGAAAACATGATGGTAGTGTGCTGTTGGCAGCATACAAATGACGCACCGATGATGCCAATGAGGAGCCTGCAGACGATCATGCCGCCGAAGGAGTTGACGAGGCCGGTGAAGGCAAGAGGAACGGAGCCGAGGACCAACGTGAGCAGCATGGCGCGTCGAGGCCCAATGCGGTCCGAAATGTGTCCGATAACGAGCCTCGCTAAGATAGTTGACACGACGGATGCAGTCACGGTGTCGACGACTTGTGCGTCGCTCAAGCGGAGATCTTGCTGCCACACAAACGTCAGCGGGGCGAGGGAGAACCAGCTGACAAAGGCTGCGAAAAACGCCAGCCACGTGAGGTGGAACGTCCGCATGTGCGGAGCTGCGCAGGAAAAGATGCGGATGGAGTCTGCCTTTGGCATCAACACAGAACGGTCTTGAAACGCTGTGAAATGTAAAAGACACCGTTTCCTTTTAGCTTTTAATTCATGACAATCCTCCTGCACCACAAACGCTGCATAACCTCCAAACGAAGGGCCTTTGATGCTTTGTGGACTCTGGTTATACAATCAAGCAAAAAAGTAATTTTCATAGATAATAACAAAAGCTTCATTGAAAATAGGAAAAGAATTGATGTGAGTTTAAGAAACAAAACTTACATATTTTAGAGAAATTTGGCGGGATGGTGAAAAATGACAAGAAGTCTGCGTCCGCTGCTAGTCTTGAGAATACAAGACTTTGTGGCCTGGCTATGTCAAATAGGCTGCTTATGAAGCATAAGCCCGTAGGTTCAGATGGTCCACTCGCTCTGAATAAGAGTTTTAGTATCAACTTGAGTGCACTGATGTCGCACAGAGATGCTTAAGCCGGGCTTGAAGTATGAGGTTCTTAAGCGAGGAAACAGCCGCAAGAATAGCTACATCTTTATACTCCCTGGATTCTTCTCATTCAAAGACGGACGTGTTGGCAATCTGGAAGAACTGAATTCGACGTGCCCAAAGCTCTTTATTGATTTTCCAGAAGTGCCCTAGCCGCTGCATACCTGACTATTTAGGGAACTCTGAAACTCAACGGTGTCATGATACACTCGTCGAATCAACTGCTTAGCTTCAAACAGAAAGGCAGTGTGTTGCAATTTGATGCCGCCTTCGACAGAGTCATTGCATTTCCCGAGGCGGTCTGGATAGGAGACAGGTCAAGCAATCCTCAAGGGAGCGCTCTGGAGATTCCAGAGGCCATCGTCACAGTCTGCAAGTGTTGAAGTGTTATGATTCCCCAGCGTTTGAACGAGTCGATTTACCATGCGGGCTGCAGTGACCGCACAGCCGCTGCTGAGAGGTCCATCAGCTCGTTTCTCAAGAAATCAGATAGCGTCGTTTCTTCCGTTTCTTCCGAGGGAGATGTTCGTCGTTCATCTCGCAAAAAAGAGCCGCGCAGTTACGCCGTCGGAAGTGGCGACGACAGCGACGGCTCCGACGGAGATGTCGAGGGCGGAGCGGACGCGAAGGCGCCTGAATCAGCCGTGGCGAGCTCGTCAGCAAGTGCGAAGCGGAAGAGACGGGTGGTGGCAGTGAGCGACGCAAGTAACAGCGACGGGGATGAAGTCGAGGTTGAGAGCGGCGGAAGCGACTTTGATGGGGACGAGCCTCCTCGGCAAATCAGCACATCAACCCCGAGCTCTGATGGCCAGCGACCGATGCGTCGCAGCACATCGAAAGTCAACTACGCCGAGGCCGTCGCCATCAGCGATGACGAGGCCTCCGATGCCAGCGCCAGCCCTTCTGCGGCCAAGAAGGCCCCGGCAAAAGGTCATTTGCTGGTCAATGCCCTCCTGATTTTTTCAAGCCACGAAGCCTCCGCCAAGCGAGCCATCCCCAAAGAAAAAGTCGCCAAGCAAGGGCCCCCCCAAGTCACCCCTCAAAGCGGCGAAGGAGGCGGCGCAGGCGTCGCTGCACCGATTCTTTTCGGCCAAGGGGTTGGACGAGTTCGGGTTCAAGGATGCTTTCTCAAAATAAACACATCAAAGATGCTATTTACTTTTCGGCGCTCTGCTCGCCTTGCTTAGCATCGAATGAGATGGCGGCAAGGTGGCGCTGACGCGCTGACCCGGCGGTGGAGAGGAGGCGGGAGTGGAGGTAGTCGACGCAGTCCTTTGTGAGACAGATGGTGTCGTGGTTGAGGATGTCGTAGACGTTGATGCCAATGAACGGCATCACGTCA
Source organism: Verrucomicrobiaceae bacterium (assembly GCA_027487435.1). Classification (GTDB taxonomy): domain Bacteria; phylum Verrucomicrobiota; class Verrucomicrobiia; order Verrucomicrobiales; family Akkermansiaceae; genus UBA956. Next base: position 7,510 of record JAIYDP010000184.1, read on the forward strand.
AACTTCACAATGTTTTGCGAGGACAGCACTCTGCAGAGGCGTAAGAGCTAACGCAGGGAGAGGGGGGGGGCGGAGAGAGCGGGAGATGGGGCGTCACAAGTTCTCGCTGATTTTCTCGCCTCCAACAACGAGGACGGACGACCATTTGTTGACTTCCCTTCCGCCATGAGCGAGTGCAAAAACAAAGCGCACAGAATCTTCTGGAGGGTGGACGTCTTTTTGTCTGCGACAGCGTCGGACTCGAGCACGATGAGCTTCCCCTGCGGCATGGGCAGATGGTGGGGCTTTTTTCAAACCTCGCCCAACTTGGCGGAAAGGGCGGCCTTCAAGCCGAGAGCTCGGACTTTCTTTGGAAGGGACATCTCGTGCGAGCGAGGGACCGGGCCGTGGGTTATGCCGCCGTGCTTTGCTGTCAGAAAATGGAGGGCTGGAGGAAAACCCTGAAGAGGCTTGCTCGGAGGTTTCCATGGCGGGCTCTTCCTGTTCCTTTCTGTTTGTATGCTTTCTTTCCAGTACCAGACACTTCCCTGGGGCATTACGCGCGGAAGGGTGTGCAGAACGCTCGAGTTTTTGTCTTGTGCGTGCCTTGCTGTCGCTTGGCTAGTTGCCATAGAACTACACGATGCATGAGATCCTTTCGCACAGGAGCCTTGAAAACAGACGTAGCTAGATCGATTGTGCCTAGATTTGGCTTTTCGAAAGATCGCAGAGGGAATTGAAAGAAGGTAGACGCGTTGGTCTGAGGATACAAGTGTTTCAACCGCATGAACAGACTTGGTTCAACCTTCAACTCAGGATGCTTCAAAATCAACGAGAAACTGCTAGCAATACCGCTGTGGAGAGCATTCGAATCCCTGCCCGCAAGAATCCCCGCAACGCAGCCATCGAACCTGCTTAACAATTTTTTAACTCTTTGTTAAATCGGATGATAGCTCTTGTGTGCTCGATTTACTTTTTGAGTAGAATTTCCCATGCGGAGCTCAATGTGTTTACAGAAGAATGTTCCCTGAAGTCCTCACTTTACACTGACGACATGTTGTGGTCCTCTCCATCCACTGCACTCTCGCTCATGCCCTAGGTTTCTCGGCCACTCCATGGCGCTCTCCCCCGGCGGTTCTGTCGATGGCGCAAAGGCGTGCTTTCACGCTGCACTGCGGAAGAACTCCAACCACTACCTCTCTTTGTCGTTTCTTGCTGAAATCCTTCTTCGAGAGGGTTCCCCCGATGCTGCCTCCTTTTTCACCAGAGCCCTGAAGTCGGACTCACTCCCCCGCCATTGCTCCTTGTGGAATCTCGCTCACATTGCCATGGCGGCTAAACAGTATCACAGCGCGGCCTCTTTCTATGACACAGTCGCATCCGAAGACCCCTCCCTTTCTTTCTATGCGCTAACAAACTCAATCAGCGCATATTCTTTAGCGCTAAACTCCTCCCGCGCTGAAGCCGTTGCAAAGCGAGCCCGGCGTCTCTCCCAAGATGCAGAACTGGCGGTAGCAAACCACGCCGCTGCTCTCGTCAACGTCCGCAAGTTTGACGCCGCTGCCGCCCTTGTCTTAAAGGCCCTCCCAAAAGCCACCAACTTGCGGCCTCAACTCACTCTCATCCTCGCCATGGCACAAGCGCGCGGCACCACTCCCGCCCTTGCCCTCCCCACACTCTCCACCCTCCCCCTCACGACTCTCGTCGCGGCGGAGGTTATCCGCGCCGCGTCAGTGCCCCCCCCCCCCGCAGCCGAGTTCCAGGACCTCGTCGTCCGCGCCAGAAAGCACCGCCCCCCGCCCCCGACAGAGACCGCCCCCGCGCCGGTCGTCAGCTACGGCGCGGCTGCACATGTGACACCCCACCCCCTTTGGAATTTAAAAGCTAACAAACGCAAGGACTGCCGGAGCCAGGCGCTCCATGCCGCCATGCGGGAGGGGCTTTTGGGCGGGTGGGCGATCTCCCCCCTTGTTTTTGAATTTGTCGAGCGCATTGCGCCGGTGGGGGGGGTGTTAGAGTTTGGAAGCGGCGCTGGGACCCGCGCGCTTCGCTTCGTGCGCCCTTTCGTCGCATCGGTTGAGCACGACCACAACTTTGTTGGCGTTGTGGAGGGGGTGGAGTACATCCACGCGCCGCTTCGAAAATACACCCCCCCCCGAGGGTTTGAGTCGCAGAGGGAGTACTACGACCTCGCGGTGTTGCGCCCTGCCCTTCTTAAACTTAAAGACCGGTACAGCGTTGTTATCGTCGACGGCCCCACAGCCGCCACAGGTCGCGCAGGGTTTCTTTTAGTTATGGATTTAATCAGCGAGCGCGCGGTTGTCATTTTTGACGACACCCACCGGCCCGAAGAGTTGGCGCTCGCCGTCGCGTTCGCGCGAGCGCGGGGGAAAAGACTTTTAACTTTTAGCGCGGAGGATAAAAAGTTTACGATCGCGTTCTAACGGAAACAAATGTACAAGTTGTCAAGTCAACGAATCGGCTCAGCCCCCCCCCCCCCTGAAGCAACTCGAGACGTCACTCAAGCGGGAGGGTGGGGGGCTCAAAACGGAATTCGATAGCGCACAAAAAAATGGGCGCGAACTAATTGTTAAAAAATCGATTTCTTACAAAAGTGGTCCAAAGTACAAATTCAGCACCCAACCCCTCGCTGTCTCAAAGACATGCCCTGCTGACAAATAGAAGCAAAAAACATATGTTACAAGTCGAATACATCAGAAAAAGAACCATTGGGAACGAAACAAAGGACCCCCCC
>JAIYDP010000018.1 GCA_027487435.1 Verrucomicrobiaceae bacterium
CCCCCGAACAGGCGAAAATGGTAGCTGAGCTTGCTGATGGAGTTATCGTAGGCTCGGCCTTGGTGAAAGTCGTGCAGAATCATCAAGATAGCGATCATCCCGAAGATGCGGTGAAAGAATTCGCATCGTCCTTAATCTCTGCCGTTCGTTCGGCAACTCCCTCAATTGATCAATAATCCCAAGATCCGAAGTAGAGCACCAGAAAGTCGCTGCTCTACTTCGGATTTCTGGATAATCAGATGCCCACAAAAAAACCGCCGAGAAATCGGCGGTTTCTTGTTAGTAAATTGATTCGATATGGTTTCAGGAATCAATGGCGGAGCGAATTTCTTTGCGCAATTCTTTTGCTTCAGAAGTAAGCTTCTTAAGCAACATTTCTGCTTTGCTAATTTCTTTCGTAACTTCGTGCAAACGGTCAATAAGTTTGGCCGGGTTACGGAATTTTTTCTTAGCGGCTTTAGGCGCTTTTCCAGCAGCTTTGGCTTTCTTGCCAGGGCCTTTTTTCCAGTTGCCGATGGAGATTGCCGATGTTTTGTATTTCGCGATTGCAGCAGTTTGTCCGCCACGTCCATTCTCTTTGTTATACGTTTCAATGAAGTCGAGAATTTCTTTTTTCTCTTCTTCTGTGTAGCGTTTTGCAGTTTTCTTGGTAGCCATAGGAAGATCAGTATGACATCAATAGTAGATATGTCAAGAAAGAATTTTACAGAGAATTCTGCGATGCTATCATTCGAATCATACGAAATACATGTATATTTTATACTATAAAATTGAAATAACTCCATTGAGCATACGAGGAATGGCAAGTGGGTTTCCATTGCGAAGTTCCTGAGGAAGAAGCTCTTGGGGGCAGTTTTGCCATGCTACAGGTCGTGTGAAACGATTTACAGCCATGGTGCCGACACTTGTGCTACGACCATCAGAAGTCGATGGATAAGGGCCGCCATGAACCATGCTATGACATACTTCCACACCCGTTGGGAAGCCATTGAATACAAGACGTCCGACACGTTGTTCTAGCAGGTGAATGAGTGAATGGTATGTGTGAAAATCTGAGCTGGTGCCGTGAATCGAGCCAGTAAGTTGGCCTTCAAGTTCACCCATTGCCTGAGTGATTTCTTCTTCGGAACCGATAACAATCAAGCTGGCGGGGCCAAACATTTCATGAGTGAGTTTTGTACTGCCGAGGTAATTTTTTGCTTCAATCACAAAGACTTGAGGAAGACCTTGGCCATGTGTGACCGATGCATCAGAGAGGTAGCGTTTGATTCCAGGTTCGCCAGCGACCAGTTCCGTAGCATCTGCGTAGGCTTGGCAAATGCTTGCGTTTAGCATAACGCCAGGAGCGGCATTGCGGAGGGATGTGGTCAGAGCTTCCACAAACGCTTGGCCGTTGTGATTCACTACGAATAGTAATCCAGGGTTGGTGCAGAATTGTCCTACTCCAAGTGTTAGAGACTGGAGAAAGGCTTCTGCGAGTTGAGGTGATTTTTCATCGAGGATTGCTGGTAGCATGATGACGGGATTGATGGAGCTCATTTCCGCATAAACCGGAATGGGTTCTGGGCGCGCGGCGGCTGCATCCATCAGTGCTTTTCCGCCTTTGAAGGATCCGGTGAAGCCGACGGCCTTGATGGCCGGATGTTTCACAAGCTGCATTCCGACTTCCATGCCAGAGCCGTAGAGCAGGGAGAAAACTCCAGCGGGCATTTCGCATCGCAAGGCAGCTCTCACGATCGCGGCGGCGGCGATGGCCGCAACACCAGGATGGGATGAGTGAGCTTTGGCGATCACGGGACAACCTGCGGCAAGAGCACTGGCGGTATCCCCACCAGCGACAGAGAAGGCCAAAGGGAAATTGGATGCGCAAAAGACTGCCACTGGTCCTAGCGGACGCAGCATGGAGCGGATGTCAGGCTTGGGCAAGGGTTGGCGATCTGGCATAGCCTCTTCAATGCGGGCATCGAGCCATGTTCCTGCATCAAGCATGTCAGCGAACATGCGTAACTGTCCAACGGTGCGGGCGGTTTCTCCACGCAGACGAGCTTCCGGTAGGCCTGTTTCCAGTTGGCCACGAGCGGCAATGGCGTCAACGTCAGCGTTAATTTCTTCTGCAATGGCACGCAGAAACGCCGCACGTGCTGCCGAGGTAGTGTTGCGGTAGATAGAAAATGCTGAAGTGGCGTGTGTGATGGCTTGCTGAACTTCTTCCGGTGAAGGGGCTGCGAAGCCAGGTTCAAGCACTGTACCCGTTGCTGGGTTGATGGCATGGGTTTTCGGACCGAGATCGGAGCCGCGTTCGTAGGCAATGTAAGAAGTGGTAATCATATTTGTTGCGTGTCGTTAGGTAGTAGTAGTGAAGTGTTTTGTCTATTAGTTTGTGGGATCCATGATGAGATCTTCGCCGACTTGAGGGGTGAATTTCCCCGCACCTGGGAGGAGATCTGCCACTCCCTCGACTCCCTCGATCGAAGTTACTCGGACGAATCCCGCGATGCCATCCTTGCGGCGCAGAGCAAGCTTGCTATCAACATTGATAACGTTTTCGACCTTGATATCGAAGAGGACAAAATTGCCAAATTCAGGATCATCTACGTAACTTGTGACTCTGGCCAAGGGTAGGGCTTGTAGGATGAGGTTGGAATTGCGGAAATCTTTGTTGGTTTTCTCGACCTTTTGGAGATCGACGATTCCTTGTTCTTCATTCTGGAATTTTTTGTCCGATTGCTTTGCTTCGAGTTCTTGGAGAGCTTTTGCCGCTTCTGCTGCCTCGCGCTGTTGTTTTTCCAGCAGAGCTTTCTGAGCATCAGCTTCTTTTTGTTGTTGCTGTTGGCGAGAAAGGGAAAGGACATCGACACCGAGCTGACGTAGGCGCTTTTCGTTGGCGATATTTTTTTCCTCGATGGCGAGAGCGGCGAGTTGTTGTTCGATGCGCGCCAATTCGTCCTTTGGTGCCTTAGAGCTTTGATCTTTTTGCTGAGAGTAGCTCCAAGCTAAAGCCGCGGCAAGCACAGTGGTGGTGAGGGCAAGAAGGATTTTTATGGTGTCCATGAGAGTAAGGGTGCGATAGAAGAATAGTAGAAAATTTCGCTAGCATTTAGGGAAGAAGCGCCCAGATTTCGCAGACTTGATTTCGTTCAGGATTGGGTGCGTTGGTTGAGGAAAATCGATTGGTTTGTCCTAAGAACACGGCTTGCACGGTAGTAATTTCTGGTTTTTCGAAATCGATGATTTTTGCGACTTCTGTTGCACGGTTCGCGGAAAGGGTTCGATTGCTATCGGCATTTCCCGTGGTGGATGCATAACCAACAACGAGTATCATCGCGCCTTTTGGCAAACTTGAAAGTGACGAGATAATGGCCAATCTGTCGGATGGCTTGAGGGTAGAGGAACCAGTATCGAATCGGACTTCCTTAAGGTAAGATGCTTTAAGCTGGGTGGCGAACCGATTGTATGCAGCGTTAATTTCATGTTCGGGCTTGCTATCGAGCTCAGCGAGTGCGCGGAAGAGTGCCTGAGCATGAGGGATGAGATCGGCCTCGCTTTCGGCAAAAAGTTTGGAAGGTTGTGCAAGTGGGGAGGGTGCGGGCGCAGGAGCAGCCATTTGGATCGCGACAAGTTGGGATTCGAGGTCGAGAATACGAGCTTTTGCTTTCGTTAAATCTTCCATGCTGGGTCTGCTGGAGTATTCAGCGAGTTCTGCGCGGAGAGGAGCGAGACGGTTTTCTGCTTGTTCGAGTCGGATGCGGAGTTCTTCGTTAGGAGAAGATTGCTGGCGCGCGGCATCGAGCTCGATTTGGAGTTTGGTCAGTTGTGAGGTAAGTGCGTTGCGGGTTTGCTCGCTAGCAAGAAGCTCTTCGGTGCGCTGTTCGAGGAGTTGATCCTTTTTCGAGAGTTCCGAGCGAAAGACGTCTGTGTAGCTGGCAAGTTGCACGGCATCTCTGGTGAGGCGTGAGGCGATTTTTTCTGCGTTCTCTGAACCGAAACCCTGGAGGGGAGCTTGGCCTAAATCCTGACGGTTGCGATTGACGGTGGCTAGGCGGATGTCGAGTTCGGCTTGTTTTTCCGCTAGGGATGGTTCTTTTACGGGAGTCGATTTATCGAGGGATTTCACGATGATCCAAGCAAGAAGAAACGCGGAAATTACCGATAAAATCAGGACGCTGGGTGACTGAATTCGTCCTTGGTTTGGTGCAGGATCTGAGGTCTGAGCCATGGGTGGAATTTCTGTTGGAGTTTTTGAAGTGTCGGACACGGGCTGTATGTATCTGATTCTGCGAGCTACGTCCACGGCAGAAACGGGAATTTTTCGCGTAAATAGGTTGGATTTTTTATGGATCTGTGGGAAGGGTGGGGAGTGGAGCAGACGAAATGGTTGCAGCGCATGGCGTGGGGAGCATTGGTTTCCGTACTGGTGCTGATTTTTGTTGGTGCTACAGTGCGGGTCACTGGTGCAGGAATGGGCTGTCCCGATTGGCCGAAGTGCTGGGGACAATGGGTGCCGCCGACAGCCATCACTGACGTTGATTTTAACCAATTGGATATCGAAAAATTTCAGCGAAAAGCGCAACGTATGGGGCGAGCGCCAGAGTCGATTAGTGAAGAGATTTTGCGCAAAGAATTCAACCCGCAGCATGTGTGGACGGAATTCATCAATCGCTGTTTTTCCTTACCCGTGGGATTTTTTTCCGTGGGTTTAGTGGTGGCGGCGGTATTTGCTCGGCAAGAGAGGGGGAAGATCATGCTGCTTTCTTTGGCTTGTTTGATCTTGGTGCTGATCAATGCCATTATGGGAGCGAGGGTGGTTTATAGTGGTTTAGCTCCTGGCGTGCTTACCCTGCACATGGCATTGGCGTTTTTTCTCATCGTTCTTTTGACGGTAGTTCTGTGGATCGTGAAAGGACGAGCATGGAGGCAGGACACTGGTGCGGGTCATCAAAGTTGGTTGCGTTTTGGCTCTTGGGCCCTATTTGTGGCGGTAGTTGTCGAAGGTGTGATGGGATCGCAAATTCGTGAGATTACCGATTCTTTGTCCAAGCATCAGTCCGTGGTGCGTGAGGAATGGGTGCCTTTGCTGGAAGCGGAAAGCTTGTATTTGGTGCACAGGTCATTCTCATGGGTGATTTTTTTGCTGGTCGTTGTCATGGGGTGGCACTTGAGGTCGCAGCGGTGTCCCATTCACGTCTCTGGCAAATGGGTGATTGGTTTGACGTTTTTGCAGATGTTGCTGGGAGTGATTATGTCACAAGTGCATGTGTATGGTGCGGTGCAGGTTCTGCATGTGGGTGCCGCAGCGATTATGGTTTCTTCTTGCATCGGTTGGTGCTTGTCTTTGCAGAATCGCTAGGGAATGTGCTTTGCAGAACGGGTATTTTTCTTTTAGGTTGCGCGCAGCACAACGAGAAACGCGAATCTATGGCAGAGCAATTGACACAAGAATCATCATCTAGCGACTTCATCCGAGACATTATCTCTGCTGATTTGGCGTGTGGGAAACATTCCTCCATCATCACGCGATTTCCGCCGGAGCCGAATGGATATTTGCACATTGGCCATGCGAAGTCGATTTGCTTGAATTTTGGAATTGCACGAGAGTGGCAAGATGTCGGTGCACGCTGCAACTTACGTTTTGACGATACGAATCCCGCCAAAGAAGAAGTCGAGTATGTAGAAAGCATCAAAGAGGATGTTCAATGGCTCGGCTTTGGCTGGGATGAACTGCATTTTGCGAGCGATTATTTTTCCTTCTATTACGATTGTGCGGTGGCCTTGATTCAAAAAGGTTTGGCTTATGTGGATGAGCAAACGCTGGAAGAGATGAGAGCGACACGAGGTAATGTGAATGTGGCTGGTGTTGACTCGCCGCATCGAGATCGTCCAATCGAGGAAAATCTTGCTTTATTTTCGCGCATGAAAGCTGGTGAGTTTGCCGATGGTAGCATGGTTCTGCGTGCGAAGATTGATATGGCATCGCCGAACATGAATCTTCGTGATCCTGTGCTTTATCGAATCATGCGTGCTCACCATCACAATACGGGTGATGATTGGTGCATTTACCCGATGTATGATTACGCTCATCCCTTAGAGGATGCGCTCGAGCACATCACCCATTCGCTTTGTACTTTGGAGTTTGAAAATCATCGTCCACTCTACGATTGGGTGATTGAGAATTGCGATGTGCCATCGCGGCCACGGCAGATTGAGTTTGCCCGATTGAATTTAACCTACACGGTGATGAGCAAGCGCAAGTTGCTACAATTGGTGCGAGATGGGCACGTGCACGGTTGGGATGACCCTCGTTTGCCTACAATTTCTGGGATTCGTCGTAGGGGATATCCGGCAGCGGCGATTCGCAATTTTTGCTCACGTATTGGGATTACCAAGTTCAATGGTATGACGCGTGTGGAGTTGTTAGAATATGATGTTCGCGATGTGTTGAACCGAGAGGCTCCACGACGCATGGCGGTGCTAGATCCGCTGCGCGTGGTTTTGACCAATGTGGAAGATGCCGAGGTTCTCTCATGCGAAGTTCAAGAGCATCCAGAATTTCCTGAGCGAGGCTTGCGTCAAATCGAGCACGGCAAAGAACTATGGATTGAGCGGGATGATTTTATGGTCGATCCACCGAAGAAGTTTTTCCGTCTTGGGCCAGGTCGTTATGTTCGTTTGCGAGGCGGAAACATTATGAAATATGTTGCGCATGAAGTGGATGCAGCTTCGGGCGAAGTTATTGTGGTTCGTTGTGAATTATTGAAAGGTACTGCTGGTGCCGCGTCGCCCGAGGGCTTGGTCTGTAAGGCAGCCATTCATTGGGTGGATGGACAGCGATCCGTGGATGCGGAATTCCGTTTGTATGATCGACTCTTTACGGTGGAGGAACCAGACGCCGTGGAAGAAGGGTTTGTGCATGTTTTGAATTCAGATTCGCTAAAAATCGTAAAAGGAAAAATCGAGCCAAGTTTGGCACAAGTCGAAGTAGAAAAAGTCTTTCAATTTGAGAGACTGGGGTATTTCGTTGCGGATCGCAAGGATCACCAAGTTTCGCAGCCTGTATTCAATAGGACAGTAGGCTTGAAAGATTCATGGTCGAAGGTGGCAACTGATTGAGCGAGATGGGTGCAAGGAGTCTCGCTGTGCAACCTTGCCCCCGCAATACGATTCGTGCACCGCGATTTCGTTTCCTTATATGCCGAGCAAGCCATTTCATCCAAGGGTAGGATCTTTGGATGCGGAACACGACTGTCCATGCAACAACTCGCGCATCGACGCCTAGCATCGACGCCTTGCCAAACGAGTTAGGCTAACTTGCGAGTTGGGTTGCGGAGATGCGTTTTATTTTTTGAGCCTCATGGCCGTGCCGCAATGAGAACAACGGAACCAGCGAAAAAGCACCGTGTGCAGTGCGATAGGAAAAATGTAACCCAAAAATGAAATCCGGTGAGCTTTTTTGTTTTTTAGGCATCTTTTCGGCACGTAAAGTTTTTGTCCGCAAATGCAGCAAGCGCAGTTGTGACTGACGGTAAGGTAGAGAATTCCGAAAGTAAAAACACTAATCGGAAATCCGAGAAACCATGCTGGCACCCATGCGAAGGCTTGCTGTTTTTGATCCTTGAGCAAAAGCAGCGTCATGGAGGCGATCCCTAGTGGAACCGCAAATTGGGCAAAAAGGGTAAACAGCGCACCCCACCAAACGAAGGCTGGCTTGGGGTGTAAAACACCACGAATGTATGCTCGTGAATCCGGCGAAACACCCTTGTTGGTTTCGGGCCGAGTTGTGGTTACAAGATTGAAATCCGTTTTTTGCAAAGGAGCGATGTCTGCTGGAGTATCCAAATTTTTGATGCGACTTAAATCAATGTCTTCTCTTTTCCTTTTCAAGGATATGGAATTAACGTGGCCAACGCCAGACGTGGCCAGTGACGTAACTTGGCTCTTGTCCTGAGACTTTGTGCTGACTCGAACCGAAATGTCGCCACGCGCTTCTGTCAATAACACGGCGATAGGTATGGCGGAGACCGGTACATTTTTCTCTGCTAAAGTGCGAGCGGAAAGCGTTTCTGCTAAGGGGGCATTGCGAATCATTTCCAATACCTCGGGATCGAATTCAAAATTGATAAGCTCCGATGTAGGAAGTGCTTCATCCTGCGATTTGCATTCGCTAGCTGTGTTCCACCATCGTTGGATGGTGGCAGAGGAAAAATCGGACTGCAAAATTTCGTGGATTTTGTTCGTTTGCTGAATCTTGTCGATGAATCGGCTGAGTTCCCATTGTTCGATGTCCTCAATGCTCTCAAATCCCGCGAGCTGCAGCAATTCTTGCTCTTCAGAGCTTAAATTCAATTGTTGGATCATCTCAGGGGACATAAGGGACGCAGCGCTGTGGAGAAAAAATTCGTTGTGATGAGGTCGAGACTATAAGGTGAAGTGGACGCAATTGCTGTCAGATTTTCGCGTGCTTTTGAAGCGAAATCGAGTGAAAGAGAATTTTTCTGCTTTATTTGCAAAAAAATAGAAAAAAACTGGTATAATCCATGCAGCTTATTACATTTCTGCCGCGCACGCTATGTCACGCAATCAATACGGAAATCTCAACACGATTGAGTATATCGGTCCACGTCCGAAGAAAGTCAAAAAGCAGTTTTTTGGTGGCTGGGTGATACTTGTCATTGCCGCAGGAATCGCAGTCTTTTTCGGCAGACCTCTTGTGGCATCTTTGCTGCATCAACAAGTTACAGGCAATGCAACCGCAGCAAATGTGGTGATTGCTGGCTTGCATGAGTCGAATGATCCCGCGAGTCGCCTTGCTGTGGCAGCTCTGGAAATTGCTACATCTCAGGGAAATGCGAAATCTTCTGCCGAGTTGTTGGTCGAGACGTATCGCAAGGGATTAGGAATCGAATTGCGAAAAGCACTAGAAGACGACATGGCAAGCGCCTTTGAACAATATCCTCAATTGTGGGCGGAAGCTCGTATCAATCAAGAACTGGATGGTACACGTTTGCCAAACTACCAACGTTTTTTTGCTCGTTCTGCCGATGATGTGCAAAATCAAGAATTGCAGGTCGGTGATATTATTTTCTGGGATATGGCTGGATCTTCTGCCGATGACGTAGCGCATTGTGCGATCGTTGTTCCTGGTCCGCGTGCCAATCTTGGGGAATTATGGATCGTTCATTCCACGGCCGATGGCGTAAAGTGGGAGAATAAAATCAAGGACTTTTCTCCCGTTCGTGGACGTTATCGATACGGACAATAATCGTTTTATCCGGTTGCCTACTGCTTTCCCGGTCGGGCTTCGAGGAAAAATATTTTATGCCACTACTGCTTCGTCCGTGAGTACGGCGAGGCACCCAGGACACTCCTGCACCCAATGCTTGGGTGAAATTTCGACCAGCGGTGGAGATTGATCGGTGAGGCAGAGTTCGCTTATCCCGAGCGTATTGCGCGCGCGGAATGCACAACATTTTGCCGGACTCACGAGTGACGGAGGCAGTCCTGGTATGGTGTGGAGAATTTGATTTTTCGGCTTATTGGAAGGTATGCTTGCCAAAAGCGCACGCGTGTAGGCGTGCCTTGGTTGGCGAAACAACGCGTCGCACGGGGCAGATTCCACCACGCGTCCAGCATACATGACGTTGATATGGTCACACATGTCGGATACGACGGCAAGGTCATGAGTGATGAAAATCACTGCAGTTCCGAGCTTCTCTTGGCGCTCGCGGATGAGATCGAGCACTTGTTTTTGCACCGTCACATCTAGTGCTGTCGTGGGTTCGTCGCAAATCAACAATTCGGGACGGGTGATCAGAGCCATGGCAATCATGACACGCTGTCTCATACCGCCAGAGAATTCATGGGGATAGGAATGGACCCGTTTTTCGGGGTTACGGATACCTACTTCAGCCAGTGCCTCGATGGCGCGATCCATGGCTTCCCGTCCCGTGATGCCTAAGTGTATGCCAAGAGGCTCCGTCAATTGCGTGGAAACGCGCAGGTAGGGATTGAGCGAAGTCATCGGATCTTGGAAAATCATGCCGATGCGTTTGCCGCGTATCTTAGATAATTCTTTTTCTGTGGCTTTGAGTAAGTCGATGCCATCAAACATTGCTTCGCCAGAATGAATGCGGCCAGGTGGCTTAGGGATGAGCCCCATCAACGAGTAGCAAGTAACGGATTTTCCCGAACCTGATTCACCTACAATGCCAAGCGTTTGGCCTTTATCGACGGAAAAGGAAACATCTTCCACAGCATGAACCACGCCGTTCCGAGTGTGGAAGCGGGTGCTAAGATTTCGCACGTCCAAAAGCATGCCCGAGAGCAAAGCGCAGTTTGCCTAGGATCACAATGGTAAAGTGCAGGAAAGATTATCCCGAGATCCGAAGTAGAGCGATGCGGAAAATTCCGACACTGCGTTCGGCCACCTCTCCATTTACAAGGTTCGACAGGTATATGTGCCAAGAAATCACCGCTACCAGAAACATCGTCGCGTTTCATTCAGGCATCTTCTTTGCTCTTCCTGTAGCCAGGAGCAGCAAGGATCTCGATGTAAACCGAGGTGCACTCCGCCACTGCCGCAGCTTGATCGATAGACGGAATGATTTCATCAAGATGCTTCTGCTCCGGCGCAGCGTCGCCTTGACCGACCTTACAGTGGAAATCCCAAAAGTCCGCACCTTCCGCTAACGGTTTACGGCGCTCGCGTTTGATGTATTTACGCACATGATTCTTGATTGCTTCTAGCACCCGTGGCGGTTGCAGGCCATCGACTTGCAAGGGAAATGTTTTTTTCATCTGAGCCGCTTGTGTCCATCCGCAAGCGTTTTGTCTAGCGGAAAAAAATTCACAGCCGTTTTGCAGAGATCAAAAAGAGCATCAAAGCGTCACGACCAGACTTTGAGCTTGATGACGTTTCACCCATTATTTCAAGTTTATCTCGCTTATACCACTGAACTGGTGATCTTCCGTCTGTGGAAGACCTATTGGATAATATGAATTTGCATGGCTGGGCCACAATGGCGGAGTGTATGAATGTTACGGATTCTCTTCGATTGAAAAACGAATGCGAACTCTCATGGCATACGGGCCATTTCAAACAAGCCGGCGTAGGCCGAGGCGAAACCCTGCAAGTCCGCAGTGAGATCCGACTCGATGAAGTGATGTGGTTGCAATCCGATAACGAATCGGCAGAACAACAAATCTATCTCACCCTTTTGGAAACCCTTCGTTTGGCGATGAATCAACGATTTTTCCTCGGACTATTCGACTACGAAGGCCACTTCGCGGTTTACCCTGAGGGAGCTTTCTACAAATCCCATCTCGATTGTCATGCAGGCAAAAGCGACCGAATCGTCACAACCATTCTGTATTTGAATGAAAACTGGCTGCCCGGCGATGGAGGAGAATTGAAACTCTGGACCACTCCCGAAGGCCGCGATGGGGCCTTCGTTCTAATCGAACCACGCATGGGCACGCTTGTTTGTTTTCTTGCTGCTGATTTCTGGCACGAAGTTCTCCCCACCCAAAAAAACCGAATGAGCATTACTGGTTGGTTTCGCCAACGATAGCGAAGGATCGGCAAATCGGAATTCGCTGTTTTTCTTCATGCGTAGCGGCTTGATGGTCGCCTGTTCGGCCTTGCCATTAACGAAACCTTTCCAACATTCACCATGCTTGCCTTTGCTAGATGCGCGCAAAATTTGCGTGGGCTTTGCAAATTGCTGCCCAGCATAGCACTCCGTTCCCACTTAGATTGCTGGTGTGCAAATCAACGCTCCCAAGCGCCCTAACCTCGATTCTGTGACCAGCGTGAATAGCGATGGCTCGCACTACATTTTGCATCCACATGATGTGCGCGGGAGATTTACTACGGCACGGCAAATATTCGGCTATCTCTTGCTTGCTGTGTATGTGTTGTTGCCTTGGATCCCAGTCAACGGGGCTCCGGCTCTTTTCCTAGACGTGGAGCATCGCCGCTTTCACATTTTCGGCATCACCCTGTTGCCTCAGGATCTGTGGGTGATGTTCTTCGCGATCACGGGACTAGGCTTTTCGCTGTTTTGTATCACTTCGTTGTTAGGTCGCCTGTGGTGTGGATGGGCTTGTCCCTATACAGTTTTTCTTGAGCACATTTTTCGCCGCATCGAACGTCTGATCGATGGCGATGGCCCGAAGCGTCGTGCGTTAGAAAATGCCGCTTGGTCGCCTAACAAAATCATGCGTCGCGTGGTGAAGCAACTGCTCTATGTTCTATTTGCCGCAATCATCGCACACGTTTTCATGTCGTATTTCGTATCGCTGCCAAGGCTCTATGACTACGTCAAAGAAGGACCGTTAGCTCATGCTACAGTCTTCACGATCATCACCGTGCTGACGGCAATTTTATGGTTCTGTTTTAGTTCCTTTCGCGAGCAATTTTGCATCATGATGTGTCCTTACGGTCGCTTGCAAAGTGCGCTGACGGATGATGACACGATGATCATCGGCTACGACTCGCTACGTGGAGAACCACGGGGAGCGAAAGGCAAAACATCGGGAGCATGCATCGATTGTCGTCGCTGTGTGAATGTCTGCCCGACAGGCATTGACATACGCAATGGCTTGCAGTTGGAATGCATTGGTTGCTCTGCATGCGTGGACGCATGTGACGAGATCATGGACAAAATTAACGAGCCTCGAGGTCTCGTGCGATACGATTCACTCAAGGGACTGAACAAAGAGAAACGCCGCATCATGCGCCCGCGGGTGTATGCCTACATGATTCTTGGGATCTTAGGGTTGGTGGTCATGAGCTGCATCGCATACAACCGCGCTCGTCCGTATCACGCCGAATTCAGTCGCATGCGCGGTGCTGCCTACTATGTGGATGCATCATCTGTGCGTAACGTTTTTCAGTATCGCATCATCAACAAACGGCAACAAGCTGCGACATTCACGATTCGTATGACGGGGGCACCAGCGGGCTACTCGCTCTCAGGTGGTGACGTTCCTTTCGAAATTCCCGCTCACGGAGAAACAAAACGCACGCTAGTCGTGATCGCGCCGACAGGTTCCTATCAAGGGCCTGGGGATATACGTTTTGACGTCGAAGCAAATCCTGGCGATTTCCATTTTGAAGAGACCTTGAAATTTCTCGGTCCAGATCCTCGCACCCTGCAACAACCACCACAATAAGCCTCGAACGATATGACTGAACCAACACAAAAGCCCAACATCCTCACGCGCAACCCATGGATCTTTGTGGTCCTAGCCTTCGCGCTCTTGCTCACGGCATGGGGTTCTCTGATCAGCCTCGCCAAAGCGCATCGACCTGAAGAGATCAACGTCCAACATACCCAACCTTGAGCATGGACGCCGCACTAACCGTAACGGGAGCGCTGCTTGCTGGATGTGCCACCAGTTTTCACTGCGTGGGCATGTGCGGCCCGATCATTTGTGGTCTCGGCACCTTTTCTCGCTCGGAGGAAGAACGACTGATCGCCACAACCTGCTATCACGGTTGTCGGCTACTGTCCTATTCATTATTTGGCGCACTGTGCGGAACCATCGGCCACCAACCACTGCGATGGTTTTTTGACTCACCCGCTGTGATACTGCCGTGGGTCATGGTGGTGGCACTGCTGATGCTGGCCTTCGGGCTGGAAAAAAAGATCCCTCACCCCTTGGTGCTAAGCAAGTGGATCGCTCGCGCGAAATTCCGCATAGGTCATGCCAATCGCACCAGAAAATTCGGTGCTATTGGCTCTTCATCAATGATGGGACTGTTGACTCCCTTTCTGCCCTGTGGTCCGCTGTATTTACTCTTTGGCGTAACCTTGCTATCTGGCTCACCTCTCAAAGGAGCCGAACTTGCCTTAGCTTTCGGACTTGGCACGGTTCCTTTGCTATGGCTGGCGCAGCACACCTTTCACAAATGGCGTGCTCGTCTCACCCCGATGACCATGATGCGACTGCAACGCAGCCTCGCATTTCTTACCGCCGTCGTCATGGCATGGCGCCTCCACGATACGCTTCCGACCTTTTCGCAAACTTCAGATCCTCATCAGGATATTCAAGAAATGCCTAGCTGCTGCCATGAGTAAATTTCACTGCGATACTGCATTCAAATCAGATTTCTTATGCTGACTTGCGGCCACAACACGGCGACGTAAGATCATCTTGGTGATGATGCCGTGACGAGGACCGCAGAGCGCAGCTAGGACAAAAAGAACGCCCGTAGCCAGTGCCATCATTCCTGCCGTAGTCGTGCTGCCAAAGCCGAAAATCGGAGGCACCATGATCGCACTGAGATGCCCTACAACAGAAGACGCAATTCCAAAAAGGACGCTCAAAAGAATCATTACGCTAAGACGATCGGTAAGCATGTAAGCTGCTGCGGCAGGCACGATTAGCATGGCAACGACCAAGATATTCCCTACCGCCTCAAAAGAGGCAACGGCTGTGATTGCTACAAGCGTCATCAGCAAGTAGTGCATGAGCCGCGCACTGATCCCTAGCGTGGTAGCAAGGGCTGGATCAAACGATGTAATTTTTAGCTCTTTGTAAAACAGCACGATACAAGTCAAATTCAACAACACTACAGCACCCAACGTAATGACCACACGCGGCACATCGCCGCCGAAGAATTTCGTAGTATCTAGCGGCGTCATCTCGATGGCACCATAAAGTACGCATCCTGGATCGAGATCGACCTTATCCGCGGCTTGCACGACGAGGACCAAACCCAGCGCAAAAAGCCCCGTGAAGACCACTCCCATGCTTGCACCTTCATCCACTTTACCAAACCTACGGATCCATTCGGTAAAAATAGCAGTGAGCAAGCCGACGATGGCCGCGCCGAGAAACATCGGCAAGCTGGCACGGCTGTCCGTTACCAAGAAGGCAATAGCCAGCCCGGGCAGCACGGCGTGGCTGATCGCATCGCCCATCATGCTCATCTTTCTCAACACCAAATAGGGTCCTAGTAAGGCGCTCGCCACGGCACAAAGCGCACCAGCCGCAATGATCCAGCCGTCCAATTGCCAACTCCAACTTTCCAAGCTCTCTAACATACGTGTGATGATCATTTTAGTGTCCAGGAATGGATTGGGTTTCGACAAGATGCGGACTCGCAGGTACTCCTGATGTATCGAGAAGGCTTTCCAGTTCTGCGATCATCTCTGGACCAAGAACATGCTCGATCGCATCAGCATCACGATCGACATGGCTCGGCGCGATATCGGCATGAGTGATAAGATAAAGTTCCCACAAGCGGTGCTGGCGAACGACGAGTGCGGCTTCGCGAAACCCTTGCTGGGTGAATTTGATCTTTCGGTCAGCCGTATAGGTGTCGATGATAAGTCCGTCTTTGACCGCATGTGCTACCTCACGTGAGAGTCGCCCCGCATTCCAAGAGCGCATGGCAAGCAACTCTTGGAAAGAAATGGCATGCCCAGTAGAACCAGCCACTGTTGCATCCCCTTCCACAAGTTCGAAAATGGCTCGAAGCAAATGCTGGCGACGGACTTTTTTCTCAAATTTCCTGCGGTTAGCCCAGCGGATCAATATCCCACGCTCTGCACCGAAAAACATACTGATTAAGAAAAAAAACGTGGCGGTCAAAACGATCATCGCTCCGGAGGGAAAATTCGGCAACAAAGCACTAAGCGATGCTCCGATGAGTGAACTAGCGGTGCCGAACAAGCCGGCTATCACCATCATGACCACCAAGCGCTCCGTCCAAAATCGGGCCGCTGCCGCAGGCACGATGAGCAGCGCAATGATCAGAATCAGCCCTACCGCTTGTAGGCCAATAACGGTCACAACAATGACCAAGCTCATCATCAACACGTCCAAAATAATCGTCGGCCAGCCTTGCGATTTGGCATAATCTGCATCGAAACAAATCAGGCGAAATTCTTTGAACAGCACGATGCAGAAAAAGATCACCAGCGCCGCCACCCAAGCGATGAGCTGAGCGTCACTCGCTACCATGGAAGCCGTTTTTCCATAGATGAATGACTCAAGTCCAGCGGCATGGCCTTGCCCCATACTCTGCACCACGCCTAGAACCGCGACTCCTGCACCGAAGAAAACACTGAGCACGATGCCCAGCGCGGTGTCTTCTTTCAAACGTGTCAAATTCCGGATGAGGAGGATCATTGCCAAGCCAAGCACGCCACTCACGGTGGCACCTAGTAATAGGATGATCAGAGATTTCCCCGTGCCACCCGCCATGACCGAGAAGATAAAAGCCAAGCCGATCCCCGGCAAAGTTGCGTGGCTTAGAGCATCGCCCATCAGAGCCCGTTTTCTCAAGAGAGTGAAACAACCAAGCACGCCTGCGGCAACGCCTAACAAGGTCGTCCCTGCAAGCACCACGCGCGTATTGTAGTCTCTCAAGGTGACCACACGCCACCAATCATCCGCCGTCGGCATAGAGAATGAACGATCAGTGATCGACTCAGTCTTCGCTAAAGATCCCGGCTGTTCTTGTGCGTTAGCCGAAGAGACGAACATGCTACTCATGCTAACTAGCCAGAGAAAAGAGTTGAAGATGATATTGCGAAATAACGACATAAGAGCAAAGCACACGAAATGAAAAAGTGTTCAATGTTTTCCCGCGGATTGCCGAGCATTGGCTTCTGCGGCTTCGCCTAACAGAGTCAGTTTTCCACCATAGGTCTTGCGCAAATTTTCCTCGGTAAATGTCGTCGCTGTGGGACCATGGGCGACGACACGCATGTTGATCAGAATCACTTCGTCAAAATACTCACGCACCGTTTGCAAATCGTGGTGAAC
>JAIYDP010000223.1 GCA_027487435.1 Verrucomicrobiaceae bacterium
ATTTGCTGAGCGGAGCGCCGAAGAGGTGCAGGTGTTTGCGCGCCGCAGTGTAATTGAGTGCATGGAATGTGCCCCATGGTATCGGTCTTTCCCCAGAAGCTTTGTCGTAGTTGCCCTCTTCGCCACCCGCGATGCCGATGCCGCCGTTGTAGCGCCGGGAGAGTTCGAGAGACCACCGCCTTGAGTCGAGGTAATCACGATGTTGTTTCGGGCGCTTTTCGGTCAATAAATTCACACCAGCGGATTTCCAAATTTCGCCAATGCCGCCTCCGGTGTGCCCCATGTTGTAGCTGTGGGTTCCGTAGTAGGCTTTGATGGCGCTGGTATGAGCGGCTTTTGCATAAATCGATTTTTCCCCGTCGGGTGTCAGACGAGCGGCGGCGGTCATCGCCAGTGCCAAACCTCCAGTCTTGCCATTGCAATCGCCAAATCCAGGTTTGGGCACGTAATCTCCGTAGGGCACACTGCCTTTGCCGGAGTAGTCGAAGAAATGGGAAAGGCTGCTTTGGAAGGTTTTTTCATCGACATTCACGCCGCATGTTTTCGCAAGCATGAGGAAGGTAACGCAGTGGACACCGGCGGCATTGAGGTGGCCACCAGATTGGTAATTGAACGAAGCGGCTCTGCCGGACCAGCCGCCGTTGTAGATCCTGTCTCGCAGGTGATCTGCGCCCTTTTGAATCATGGGAAGCACGGAGGCATCACCCGTTCTGAGGTAGTATTCGCAAATCCCCATGCCCTCGACGCCGACGGCCCAGTTATGCGCCCACGTTGGCTCTTTTTCTTTCATCCAGCCACGCACCACTTGCAGGTCTTTTTCCTCACCGGTCGAAAGCAGGAAAAGAATGGCACCCCATTCGGCTTTGCCTTGTTTGGCGAGGAGGTCGGCAAGGTTGCGGACAATCTTGTCGGACTTGGGGCAATTCAGCGGCCATGTCGCGCTGTAGCGACCGAGCACAGGAATCGTAACGGTGACGACGCCCTTGTCCTTGATTTGTAGGTGAATTTTGCCATCGGTAGCCTCGGCTTCGGTGATGAGGTCGCCGAGGACGAGTCGCGCGTCGCGCTTGGTATCGGTGAGTTTTACGCCATTGATGCTCTCGATGATTTCGCCTTGCTTCAGATTGCCAGCTTTTTCGGCGGGTGAGCCGGGCTCGACGTTTTGGATTTTCATCACCGGACCCTTTTCGAGCATGATGCCGATGCCGACGGGGCCGAAGTTCTTAATCAACCAAGTGGAGCGTTTATCGAATGGTGCAGGTTTGAAAGTGTAGTCAGGCTTGCCATTGCCCTGAAGGGCGATCTTATTTACTGGAATGTTGGCAGAAGATTTCGGAGCGACTGATTCGACAGGCTTGGGAGTTGTCTCCGGTGTGGTATTTGCTGATTTGAGAAATGCAATATCGGGGGCGGATAGAATTTGCTGTTTAAAAGTGAAGCGTTTGCCATCGCGATTCACCGTAACATCACCCGATTCCGCATTGTAGGAAATCAAATCTCCCTGGAACGTTTTTTTTCCATCCGCGCTTGTCCATGTGCGGGCGCTGACACTGGTAAGGAAGAGGCTGGTGATGGCTGTGAGGAGCGAGCCGATGGAGATGAGATGCTTGAATGCTCTTAGTTTCATGATTGCAGAGAAATGAGTAACAGGGGTGGAGTCAGAGAGACATCATTTAGTTTTGGGTGAAAACGAGCCAGGAGGATGTCCAGCCAGGTTTGTTTTTGATGTTGAATCCGCCAGCTTCGATAAAGAGAAATTTCTTTCCAGCGATAGTTTGGGTTTTCATAAGATGCATTTGGTAGCTGTTAAGATCCATCATGTGGTCGCCTGACCAAACAAGAAGCGGGTGGCCGGTTTCACCTTTGTCAGCGAGCTGGAGACTGGTGACGAACGGCTTGTTCGCGGCTGTGGGTTTGGCGGCGGGGTCGAAGGCTTCGATGGTGGCCGTTTGGGCGATGAGTTTCCAGCTTCCGTGGGCTGAGGGATTTTCGACAAATTTTCCATCCCATTGGAATTTGGGGGCGTTGGCGCGTTCCTCGTCGCTTTCTGAGAACTGGGCGGCTTGCCACTCACTGGAGAGCATGCCGACGCATTTGGCGGATTGGCGGATGAGGTCGTCGCCGATCGGGGGAATTTTTTGTTCCTCGATGTCGATGCTGATCAATCCCTGCGGTTCGGGCTTGGTGGGGTTCACGTTGTATTTGTCGTTGTAGCGGAGGAAGGATTGTACGGCGATGGTGACTTCGCCTTTTCCAAAATCCTTGAGCCATTCCTGGGTGATGTAAGCACCGTAGGGTTTCTCGCCGCCACCGCGTCCGATGCCTTGGAGTTTTTCGACCATAGGTTTGCCATTGACCCAGACGCCGAAGCCGCCGCCGTTGCCGACGTGGGCGCGTTGGTGTACGCGGAGGCGGTAGCGATGACCTTCCTTGAGGGGTGGGAGGGCGACTTTTTTGCGCAGGAGGAGAACTTCCTTTTCCCAGAGGGTGTTGGCTTTTTCCGCACCGTAGCACATCGGGCCGGTGCAGGAGTGGCTGCATTTGGAGGCGGGGCCATCGGCGATTTTTCCGAGGTGCTGGCCGAAGGGGCCCTTGCCGCGCTTCCAGCCGGCTTTATCGGGATCGAAGTCGGCGGCGAACCAGTTTTCCATGCCGGAGGGCAGGGTGACTTTGCGGTAGCGGTAGATGATTTGATCAAAGGGGATTTGTTCGGCGGCGATGGGATCGAAGGAGTGGTAAGACCATTCTTCTTTGCGGATATCGACGAAATTGCGCCATTCGTAGTCGGAATTTCCGGCGCGTAAGTGGAGTGCTGCTAGGCCGTCGAGGGTGTCAGGGCCGCAGTCGGATTTCTGGATTTTTGCCGCGGCGTAGTCCTTGAGGGCGGCGCGATTGAGGCCGATGTATTCGGGGATGAGTTCGTCGGTAATGATGGGGGTGATGGCTTTTTTGAGCTTGGGGCCGAAGGTGGCGGGATCGGCATTGAGGAAAAATTTCTTGTAGGGCAGAATCTCGTTGGGGTAGCGCTCGCGGGCGATGTCATAGACCACGTCGAGTCCGCCGGGGAAGTCGGCGAGCGAGGCGGCGATGTATTCGAGGTGGGAATCGAGGTGGTTGCTGATGTTGAGTCCACCGGGGGCCTTAGCGGTGCCAGTGTAGCCGGTGTAGGATTCCTGCAAGGTTTTGATGGCGAGCTGTTGAACGGCAGGGCTGGCAGCGCGGATTTTCTCACGGATCGCTGGCATAAGGCCGAGGGTAAGAGCGGGGCGCTGGTTGGTGCGGATTAAATCGGCGAGCGGAGGCAGGATTTTTTGGTAGGTACGCTCGTCGGCGGCAATGGGGGTAAGGGCTTTCATGGCGGCGTTGCGCAGCCACCATTCGTCGATGTTCAGGTAGGAGAGCAGGAGATCGACGTGCGGGACGACCCAGTCTGGCTGGCCGAGGCCGATGACGTGGAGAGCGGCATCCTTGACCCACCAAGATTCTTTGGGGTCGGCGACGGCTTTGACGGCGAGGTCGAAGACTTCCTTGGGCAAGGTGGCGGAATTGAGGTTGCTAGCGATCTGGGAAAACATCGGGCGGCGCACACGGGGGGAGGGGGATTGGAGGAACTCCATCATCAGATGCGGGCGGGGTTTGCCTCCGGGGGCTTTCCAGCCGATGTAGCCGAGGTTGATGCCGAGGGCTTTGGCAGCGGCGATTTCACGAATGACCACATCTTGGTGGTGAATGAAGCTGCGGATGCCTTCGTCGGTTTCGCCTTGTGGGCCAAGAATTTTTCCGAGGAACGGAATACTGGAGTCGTTGGCGAGGGTTTCTTGGGAGAGGTCTTGGATTTTTCCGTCTTTGTCGGGGACGGCTTCGAGAGAAAGGAATTCATTGTCGGCCTCGACACCCCAAGGTTGTTTCGGGAGTTGAAAGAGTTTGGAAAACTTCGTGGGCGGTGCGCCAAAGATGCGGAGTTTTTTGCGCGGAACGGTGTAGGCCCAACCGTAGGCGACGCCCCACTTCATCACATCGTAGCCCTCACCGCCGAGGATGCCGAACGAGCCATCGAATCGACGGGAAAGCTCGTAGTGCCAGCGGCGGTTGTCCATGAAATCACGGTATTGCTTGGGTTTTTTGTCGTGTAAAAGGGACATAGATCCGCTGCGCCAGATTTCGCCGATACCGCCACCGGTATGGCCGTGGAGCATGAAGCTGGTGGAATAGAACGACGTTTTAGCTGCACTGTCACGAGCGGCGGCATAAACGGATTTTTCGCCATCGGGCGTTAGTGCGGCAGCGGCGGCCATGGCGAAGGCGAGGTTGCCGGTCTTGCCGTTGTCCACGAAACCGATTTCTGGGCGGTCGTCGCCGTAGGGATTGCCGCCGCGTCCGGCGTAACGATAGAAGTGGCGGAGAGCGCTGAGTAGGGCAGTGTCTGGGATTTCCGCGCCGCATTCTTTGGCTAGTAACATCGCGGTCAAAACGGCGGTGCCGCCGGCGTTGAGGTGGCCATTGCCATAGGTGACAGCGGGAGGGCCGCCGCGTCCCGACCAAGCATCGTTGTATTGGGTGGCAACGGCGTTGTCGGCGAGTTTTTGTATATTTGGTAGCACAGCTTGGTCGCCGGTCCGGAGGTAATACTCGCAGAGCGAAATGCCGCTGAAGCCGATGAACCAAGGATAGGTGTGGGGTTTCATGGTTCGCGCCCACTCGCCGACGACGGCCATATCTTTCTCCTCACCCGTTGACATCAGGAAGATCATGCCGAGATCGCCTATGCCTTTGTCGCCTTTGGGACTGGCGATATAATCGGCGAGATTGCGGACAATTTTATCGGACTTCGGGCAATTCAGCGGCCATGTCGGGCTGTAGGCTCCGAGTGCGGGGATTTTCACGATGACTGGCTCAGCCTCGCCCTTGACGGCGAATTTCAGCACGCCATCGGCAGCTTCGGCTTTGGTGATGACATTGCCGAGTTGGATGCGCGGGTCGATGTCCTTGAGCGGCTCGCCGTTGATCGACTCAATGATTTGCCCTGCCTTGAGCTTGCCGGTGGCAGCGGCGGGCGAGCCTTCCTCGATGCTCTTGATGCGCATGGTGAAGGCGGGTTGGATTAAGTCGATGGACATTCCCACAGGACCGAAGCGCTCGATGTTCGTGAGGGATTTGGTTTCGTCTGGGCGTTTCGAGAAAAACGTGGGACCGGAGTAGAAGGACTGCGCAACGAGAGCCGTCGCGCAGGCCAGGAAAAGTGTGGTGAGGATAAGAGGTTTATGTTTCATGAATCTTCTGTAGGGAATTTTTGTAAGGATTACTTCGCTATCAGTTTGGGGAGTATTTGCTCATTGGCATGACCAGTGAGAATCTGAAGTCTTTGTGTTGTTCATCCGCAGTCGCAGCGGGATTCGTCAAAAATAAGCATAGCCAACGTAAAGTCGTTTTTATTTGGGACGGGGTGAATTGCCATGACGATTTCGTTGTTACTTCGAAGCAGAGCTTATTTTATCAGAGATTCCGTATTTTATCAATATTTTTGATTCTACAGGTGATACTGATATCCCCCAGTGCATTTTCTGCAAAAAAAATGGTTTTCTGACGTGTTTCCGAGGATGAAGCGAAAGGTCATGGATCTGCCGGAGGTCGAAATGGTAGGCAGTTTCTTGTATCCTATAAAGTGACATTACCTATAGTACAGTTTATCCCGAAATCCGAAGTATAACGACGCCATTCGCTGCCATCATTTGCTGTGCAAGGTATTTCAGATCTTTGGCCAGCATCTTTGTATGCAGCTCACTGCGACCATGTGATGCCTTGCACATCAAAGCCTGGCAGTGACTTTCTGACCCAATACTTCTGATCTCGGGTTTAATGTCTATGCCTGTAAAGTTGGCAGTGAAGTCAACGTGATCTGCAAGCTGACCGTTGGCCTAGGTTCACCATCAGTCGAGTTGTGTGTATCCGCAGTGACTGCAAATCTCCATGTGCCAGCAGGGATAAGCTGACAGCGGTAAGGGGGAGGAATGATTTTCGTCTCATTTCGATTGATATGAGTGAAGTATTTGGCGTTCTAGAGCTTTGAAAATTTTTGGGAGTGTCGCCATCCAAACGACACTCCCGGGTATTCAGGAAGAAACCCATTACTTCCTGAAAGTTGGATCTGCACGAGTGCAGAGAATGAACAATCGTCAGCATTCACCACAACATAGATGGTGTTGGGCTGATTAGGACTTAATGTTCACCGCAGGCGTTTACAATCGAAAATCTTGCGGAAATAAAGTTTTTTTTTGGTAGATACTCGTTCTAACTGTGAACTAGTAGTAAAAATAGCGAATTTCAAAGGAATTTTGACTCCATACGTCTCCCTAAGTTGGTGAAAAGATCGACTATATCCTAGAAAAATCGGTTCGATTTGAAGTAGGAAATGGATTTATCATGGTCGTATTGCTGGGAATCGACAAAATTTCATCGAGTTTTGCGCATGCCAAATGCAGAGCATTCCAAAAACCGATCCTGATATCGCTCAGTGGATTTTCTGCAAAAAAAACGGCTTAGCCAGCAACGATGTTCACTGATCAGGCTACATTCAGCGTTGTTTGATTGTTTAAATCCGAGATGCGATTTAAAACGCCGCTATCATTTGCTGCGCAAGGCATTTTTTCAGACCTTGAGGCAGCAACGTTGGATGCAGCCTACTGCGGCCATGAAACGCCTTGCACATCAAAGCCTAGCCGCGACTTTCTGGTGCGCTATTTCGGATCTCGGGTTAAAATTGATGGCCTGCCATTTGACAATGTAGATGTTAGATTGGATGTCGATCACACTACAAACGCCCAGATTAGCATGCAACCATTATGGAGTCACGCTGACATTGCTAAATAGTGAGGTGTTGAGTGTGGAGTTGCTGCCGCTGCTCACTGCGAGTCCGATGTAGCATGTGCTGGCAAATGTCGTGTTCGTAGTACTACCGACATTGGTCCATGACGAGCCGTTGGAGCTCTTAAAAGCTGTGATGGTTGTGCCGCTACGGACGAGGCGTACCCACGTATTTGGAACTGTACCTGTGCTACTATTGGAGCTAGTGGTGCTGCCACCTGTAACGGTGCGTCGCATCCATCGGAAGGCATTTGTGCCGGACATGCCCATAAAAATCTGCTTCGAATTCGCTCCCAGTGAATCGCGGATCACAACGCCGACACGTGACGAGCTACCGGTGTTTTGCAGGGAGCTGATTCTTGCGATGATCTCACCGTCGCCCGTCAGGGTTTGATAGGTAAAACGCATGCGATCGCTGGTAGAACCAATGACTCCTGATCCAGCTTGGGTGAAAGTGCCCGCATTGAATGTCGTCGATCCAGCAAGCATACCGATGCCGATATCGCTTGAAATCCATGGGAGGGGAAGTCCTGTAACGGTGATTTGCAGGGTGGCATTCGCGCTCGCCGATGAACTGTCTGTGGCTCGCACTTGGAAGGAATTCAGACCAGCAGATCCCGTAGGGGGTATTCCTGAAAGCGTTCCATTCGAGTCCACAAGCAACCAGGAAGGTCCGCTTACTTTCGAGTAGCTGATGGAGTCTCCTGCGTCGCCATCGATGGCTAGTCCAGCCACAGTTTGGCCGATGTAAGCAACATTTTCGCTGGCTCCAGCGGTGACTATCGGATTGATGATGAAAACGGGAGTATCGTTGACCGGGGTAACCGTAATCGAAATGGTGGACGTTGGAGAATCCAAGGTGCCATCGTTTACCTTGAAGGAAAAACTGCTGGATCCACTGAAATTTGCAGAAGGAGAGAAAATCAGGTTTGGGGCAACGCCGCTCAGCGTACCATTTGCAGGTGCTGATACAACACTGTAAGTCAAAGGATTGCTCTCTACATCCGATCCGCTGAGAGTTATAGCCAAAGCAGTGTCTTCCGCAGTGGTAACGTTTTGGCTTATCGCGACGGGAACATCATTTACTGCTGCAACGTTGATCGAGACGGTTGCGTCGGTAGAGTTCAACGTTCCGTCATAGACTCGAAAGGTAAAGCTGTCCGTGCCGTTGAAATTCGCGTTGGGGGTGTAAGTCAGGCTCGGTGCGGTGCCAGACAGCGTGCCGTTGGCAGGTGTAGAGACAACAATGTAGGTCAGTGCCTGGCCCTCCGCGTCAGTGCCAATCAGTGTAATCGTGTTGGCGGTGTCTTCCGATGTGGTCACACTTTGGGCATTGGCTACAGGAGGTGTATTCACAACCGGTGGAGGGCTGTCGTTGGGCAAGACAAACCAATTGGTGTAGGTGAACCTTTCAGTTGTGACTACTTCCACGTTGCGCTCTTCGAGGATCACCCACGAAATTCCATTTTGACTACCTTCCATCCGCCAACTTATCGGATCTCGGCCGCTCTCATCGTTTGCTGTTGCGAAGCGATAGCTGTCGATCGTGGTGGGAGCCATGAATTGGAAGACCAGCGAACTGCGGTTAAAATCCAGCCACTTTGTCGCGGTATTTCCGTCGCTAATGTTGGCGACTCCTTCATCACCGGGGCTACTTCCGCTAGGGTTCGTGATCGTCGCGTTTGAGAGAGTAACCACATTGGTGTTCCAAGCAAATTCGAACTCAGAGAGCTGAATGCTATTCGCGTTCAAATCGTCCCTCAGTCGAGTTGGTGTGAAGCGGTAGTAGGTGAAAGTCGGTTCAACTCCTTGCTGATTCGGATCAAACGGTGAGAGTTGCGCTCCGGGAATTACTTCGGAGGGCGATGTGGTAGATTGCCCTGGTTTCGCCCAGCCAACCGCTAGATTGTCGCCGCCTCCACCTTCTTTCTGCAGAACTTCTACAAAATACCTGTTACCCGCAATCAAGTTAATCGCTAACGACTTCTGGCTTGAAAACTTGTTCCATTCCCTCGACGAGGTCCAGTCGTTTACCTCAGCGATTTTCACTTTGTTCTCGGATCGATTGTCAGAGGAAAGCCACAATTCACTGTTATCGTCTGAGGCAATCCAGAACGTGTAACTTCCTGTAGAGGGGGGCGTGATGTAGCCCCGTATTCGGGTTCCGTAGTCGTCTGCCCAGTCAGAAGGTGTTTCGAAGCTCGTAAGCGTATCGCTGATCCCAGGCGTGCTATCTACGGGAATGTCCGCAATCGACGTGCCAGGTATGCTCGTCCACACTTCGCGCGAGATGCTACCAGAACCTCCTGGCACGTAAGGCAATATCGTAAACGTCCCAGCACTAGTACCAACGTAAGACGGATTGTTCACACTTCTCAAGCGGATAGCATAGTCCGACGCCAACGGTAGCGAGGGTAGTACTGTCCATGTGAATGAACCGTCGTTGATCTCGTTCGCCGACAACACACTGTGAAGTGTTCCGCCTTTGAGTAACTCAATGGCGAGATTGCCTGAAACATTCGATGCCCATCTAATCGGGTAAGAAGACTCATGAGAGAAGCTTTCCCCTCCGTTTGGCGAGATGACATTGACCGTGTTAGGTGAATCTGCAGTGCCGGAAAGGATCAGGCCATAAGCCTGGTTTCCATTGGTCAGAGCACCGGTGTAAGTTACTACGGCCTGCCATGTACCGATCTGCCCAGGAGTTGGGATATTGACCGTTTCGACGTTGTCGGTGTTGTTGATGCCAGTAGTGGCGTTCTCATTCATCGATGCCACTGTCCATGTACCAACGAAAGGCATGACATAGGGGAAATACTCGGCACCGTCTGGGGCGATGAGTTTCAGGTTGAGGTTGTTGACAAGCGAGGGGTTGCGAGAATCATGGAGATCTGTGGACATGCCAGCGGGATCTGTCCAGCAAACCGTGGCGCGCAAGGGAGATGCACCATCCCACAGAAATGAATGAACGCGGGTGGTGATGGAAGTGGTGACCTGATCCTCGATGATGCGAGATTTCAGAGGAAATGCATGGTGGTCGCGGACAAGATCCACTGCTTTTTTTGTATCGATGAGGCCCCAGCCAAATTTGTAGTCTGGCCCGGGATTTCCGATGTCGGTCGCGGTGTGCAGCAATAATCCCTTGAGGGTGCTGGCTCTCATGGCACTGTTGAATAGACGCTTGTATTGATCGATGACCAAGGCAGCAGAGCCTGTGGCATTCGGAGCGGCCATGCTGGTGCCACTGGAGATGCCATAGGATGAATCGCCTTCGTGAGTGGGCGATAAGAGTTCGTATCCGTTGGCAATGAGATCGGGTTTGATCCGTCCATCATCGGTAGGGCCAGTCGAGGAAAACCAAGTAAGGGAGGCCTTTGATGGATCGCGCAGGCCGGACGTTACAGCATCTTCTGCGGCACCCACAGTGATGAGGTTTTTCGCAATACCATGAGAGCCGATGCATTCAAATCCGTTGCGATATTCCCCATCGCCGGGCGGGTGGATGGATGGATTGTATGACACAGAAACATCGCCAATTTTCACCGTTTCACCCAAGTAAGGCTTGTCCTCGAGTTCATTTCCAGCTGCCCAGAACATAAGGTAGTAGGGAGAACCATAGGCAACGCTATCGAGATCGCGCGCTGTTCCATCATACTGCCCGTAACTTGTGTCAACCGCATTCTGATCGGTGCCTTGCCCTAGCCATTCATTGCCGTTCCAACCATTCGCATAACCATAGCTGTGATTGGACAAATAGATTTTCGTATCGAATTGATTCGGTGAAGTTGCCGCACGGCTCGTCATTTCACTTTGATCCGAGTTCCAATCGTAGGAGTGGAGAGTGATGTTGGGAGCCATCCCCTTGGCATCAGCATTCACTCCTTGCGCTCCAATCGTGCCCCCCACGTGGGAAGCGTGATAGATTGCTGCTGCGCCATCCATGACGCTCACACGACTGCCATTAGCGAATTCTTGATGGGTTGGTCGAATGGCTCCACCGTCCCAGACGCCGGCGATAATGCCAGAACCATCCAACAAATAGGGTGAGACCTGAACCAGGTTTACGGATGTGGAGATCGCGGCGTTTGTGTTGAAAGTTGTTAGATAAACTGGTTTCTCGCCATCGAAATCCACGAGTTCGAGGATTCCACCGTCCGTTTTTTTCGTCCTCATCTTAAGCCCCTTCGCGATCGCCTTAGCGCGGGTTTTGGCGGCGCGGGCCTTTTCAAGGGTTTTGATTTTTGCTACGGCTTTGGCTCTCGCTTCGGGACGTCGCATGTCCACAATTGGATCAGTCAAGACATCGGCAGTAGTTTCCTGAGCTATTACAGGGAAGAAGGAGGCGTATAGTGCGCTGAGAATGGGAATGGCAACGTTGTATGCCGGACGGTGTAGTTTTTTCATGATTGTGGATGTTTTTTGATGTCGAAAATGAAGTTCTAAGGATTTAGTGATTCTTATAAGTTGGCTGATTTCGGGGTATGAAACTTTTTACACCGGTTGCCGCCAAGGTAAGTTGGCGTGTTTTGAGCCGAGCATACACTTGAGCAGGACATGGGTAAATGTGCCAAAGCAGGAGAATGATCTTGGATTTTCATAAGAATTTAGATGTGTTTGGTTTTTTAACGAACATGGATGCGTGAGATCAACTCTGCAGAGAATCGGATCGAGCTACCATTGCACGTGTCTGAAAAACGACATTTTTTGCCAAATGACAAAATAATATTTCACGACAAACACATCCTACATTCACCAAGTTAGATGGGTGCGAAATTTGCGAGATCGTTCGGCTTTCAAGAGGCGATAGATATCATGCCCCATGGGAATTTGGATTGATTCATTGCCATATCATCAGAAGGCTAAACGGCCAGTATAGCGAAATAGCCTCAACTCGAAAGTCGCGGGATAGCACGCCATCGACCACACTCTTTAACCCGAGGTCCGAAGTCTAACGCCATCATTTGCTGCGCAAGGCTTTTCATACCTTGGGGCAGTATATTTGGATGTAGCCCACTGTGGCCATGAACCCCCATGCACATCAAAGCCTAGCAGTAACTTGCTGGCGCTCTATTTCGGATCTCGGGTTTACGATTGTTGGTGCGATTGCGGCTATCGCATGGTCATACTCATGGCACGTTGGGCTCTGCACTCAGGCGGACGAAAAGTTTGGCACCTGCGGTGGGAATGTTAGCTGTGACCTGGATTGAATCTCCTTCATCCGTCGTTACGAAAACGATACCATTGACGGTAGCTGACTCATCAGGCACGAGCGTCTGATTCGCTGTCCAAAAATCATTGATGCCGAGATCGGTGCTGGTCTGGACTTTCAATGGGATACCGCCTCGCTTGTGGGACTTGAGGCAGCGGAAAGTGACATGGACCGTGCTTCCGTTAGGGGTCACTTTGGGGAGTAGAGGTAGTGCATTTTCTGATGGGTGGGTAGTGCCTAAGATCCATGCCATACCGTTGCTCACGCCGTCATTGTTGGTATCGGCATTGAAGGCGACATCGGATTCTGCCCGGTGTTGATAGGGGTAGCTGGGGACGAGGTAGCCGTTCGCATCAAGGATGTAGGTGCCGGGTCCACCGCCATTGACGTGATTTTCGCGAGTTGTCCGCCTGGGCCGGAGGTGAGGTCGTCGGCGCTGTTGCCGAAGCGCAGCGATGTGGCTTCTAGGGTGCCGGTGATGTTGAGCGTGCCACCGCTCCAATCCACCGCTTTGCTATCCGCGAAGACGAGGGTGGCACTGATGCCGAGATTGATCACAGCAGCTCCTGTGACATCCAAGGTTCCCATAGTGCACTTGCGGGAGTCCGCGTCGAGTGTGGCGGTACCGATGGTGACGTTGGAGGTATTCGGAATGACGTTGTTTGCGCCCAGTTGTAAGGTGCCAGCATTGACTCTAGTTACGCCGGTGTAGGTGTTATTTCCCGCGAGCGTTTGCGTGCCTGCGCCTGTCTTAGTAAGGGTCATGCCCGAAGCTCCGTTAGCGATCACTCCGGAGTAGCTGTGGCTGGCACCTGCGCCAGGATTCAGGATCAGCGCGGTGACGCTGCCGTAGCCGCCGTCATTGGTGTCGAATACACCACCGCTAGAAGCAAAGTTTTTGTTGCCGATCAGGCCGCCGAGAGTGAGAGTGGTGACGGTGGTGCGAAGGTCGGCAGTCGTTGTGCCACTGACACTAGCCGTGGTGTTAAGAGCACTGTTCTGCATGGAGAGTGCGTTACCCAAAACAAGGTTGCCATTGCTGATGGTGGTGGTGCCGGAATAGGTGTTGGAGCCAATGAAGGTTTGGGAACCCGTTCCAGTTTTGACGAGTGTAAGTACAGCGGTCGATCCGTCGATAAGCGTGCCATTGAATGTGCTGGTGGCATTGCCATTGCCCACGGTGAGCGTGCTGGCTGTAGAGGCATGGCCGTTGCTAACAATGCGGCTACCGGTCTGAGCTGTAGATGAAAGACTCGTGAGTCCATTGATGGTCTGGTTGAATCCATTCAGCCTGAAGGTACCTTGATCTGTGTCTGCGAATGTTCCGACACTCAAGTTTTGATTGGTATGAAGGGCATTGTTCGCTCCTAAAACAAGAACGCCTGATTGTGCAATGACTGTTGTAGCGGCGGTGCCGCCGAGAGCAGAATTCAATTTTGTCGTTCCACCCAAGACTTGAACTTGTCCGCCGTTCAGGCTTAAAGTATTGTTAAGGGTCACACCATTTAAAGCAACATTGCGTCCCGTTCCGGACGACTGGGTGATAGTTCCCTCAAAGGTGACACCATTAAAGCGTATGCCTCCACTCGGGCTGGACAAGGTAATCGTGCCTGTCAGGGTTCCGGTGCCGCTGATAACGGGACTGAAATTTCCTGTGGTTTCCGTGCTACCAGTGATAGTGATATTTTCCGCCGTGCTGATGCCAGCGTTGACAACCAAATTCGCACCAGTACCCGGAGTGCCAGTGGCGGCGATGGTGGTATGGCTACCGACAGCGGTGCTACCGAGCGCATTGTTGTGTGAGATGTGAAGGGGGCCGTTGACGACGGTGATTCCGGCGTAATTGTTCGCACCAGAAAGGCGTAGTGTGCCTGTGCCGTTTTTTTGCAAGCCGTCGGCACCGGAGATTTGACTGGCTATCGTCAATGTACGGCCCGTTTGGGTAACATCAATGATCGGCACTCCCGATGTGCGATCTAGAGTGAGGATGCTGGCTCCGCTGATCGTCAGATTGTTCGATGAAATGGTGGCATCGTCGAAGGTGATGTTGCCGATGGTGCGGGCGGCATCCAGATTGATGACTTGGTCAGCGACGATATCGACGCCGGTGAAAAAGGCAGTGGAATCTGGAAGGTTAGCGGGAATGCCGCCCGACCAGACTCCGCCAGGATTCGTGGTGTCCGACCAGTTACCGCTGATTCCGTTCCAAGTGCTGTCGCCGACATTGAGTGCCCAATCCGTCCCGGCAACCCAAGGTATTGCTCCTCTTTCATACGCACCAATGTCGGGAGCTGTGCCTACGAATCCGTCTGTGTATGGGGAAACAACCCTTCCCGCATCTATCGGACAGGTTCCGGTCTTAGGAGTGAAATTGCGGTTGGAAAAATCCTCGAAGGGATTTACGGTCAGCGTGAGGGTGCAGGTGTTCGATAAATCTGTGGTCCGATAGGTGTTCTGATTTGCCAAGGTATTCCAAACGGGAACGTTCGAGAAAGAAAAGCCATTCGCCCATTGATCCATAGACCTGCTATTCGGTCCAGAATTGCTCCAGAGAGTGTTGTTGAAAAGGAGCAAATCCGTCCCCTCCCAGTTGATCTGGATGCACGACCATTCAATGTCCCAGATGACGTTATGGTTTACGATCACTTGCTTGGTGCTGTTGTCCAGGTAGATGCCCACGGACTTGTAAGAGTTGACGTTTTCGTTTCGCGATTTGCAGTCATAGATCCAATTGTGGTGAATGCGGGTGAAATTGTAGGTGTTACAACAAAAGTAAATCGCACCACAGTCGTCGTTGATGAGACTGGAATGGTGCAGGTCGTTGTAGCTGATGTTGCTATCATTGACGCCGCCGCTGCGGATCAGATCGCGTCCGCCATTGAAGATGTGATTTCGCGTCAGGTTATGATTCGTACCACTTACTTCTACAGGTGCCGCGTAACTTCCAAGGTAATTGAAATTTCCAATGTGGTTGTTGGTGATCAAATTGTTCGTGCCGCTAACCGCGATCCCGCTGGAAGCACCCCACTGGATGTCATTTTGACGGATCGTATTATTCACAGAACTACTATTTAATGAAATACTCGATTGTCCTACGAATGCTGCGCTGGTGGAAGCAATCGTATGGTTACCGAAGCGGATACGACAGTTCTCCACGATGCAACTGTTGGCGCCCCTGAGATCAACGTTGCCGCCCTCGATCTGAAGGCCATGAAGTTTGACTCCGGTGCGACCATTCAAATTGAACACATTTGTCCGCCGACGAACGAGAGCAGTTCCCTCATCGGGATTTTCGCCATTGGGTGTTTGCAAATAGACGCGATTGGCGGTGCGATCAATAAACCACTCTCCAGGGCTATCGAGGGCTTCAAGGATGTTCAAGAGGATCATCTCACCGCCGCTGGTCGGGCTGTGGCTGCCGCCGTATTGCCAATCGGCGGAGAGCGTGTTGAAGTTGATCACTCCTGCCGCAGAGCTAGTAATAGGTTGGCGCCAAGAGGTCCAGCGATTCACGCCAAGATACCAGACGACTCCGCCATTGGCCCAATTCCAAGCGGGAATGCCCGAGTTGGAAATTCTCGAGTTGGTGCCCGAAGTAGAACGGACGGCTTGAATATCAAAGGGATCGTAATTGGTCTTGTTGGGCCAGCGAGCCAGATTCATCATCTGCTGATTGTAAAGCACTTGATTGCTGTCGCCGAGGTCGTCCCACGCAAGATCCGCTTTATAAATATTATTGCTGTGAACCGTCCAGACGGTGATGTGCTCGTAGGCGGATATGACGACAGTCTCTCCCTCTGCGGCGCGAAACGTGACATTGTTGCTGGTTGGTGTGACTTGTTCGCGGTAAGTTCCCGCTTTCACGATGCACTTATCCCCAGATGCCATGACTGAGGCGGCACCCTGAATTGTCCGAAAAGGACTGCTCTCTGTGCCAGGGTTGGAATTGTTTCCGTGGGTAGCGTCCACATAGTAGGATGTTTCTCCAAATGTTGCCTGGGGAGTCATGAAAAGGAGAAGAGTGGAGAGAGCAATACGCATGTGTGTCTTAATTTTAGATATGGATCGGCAGGCCTGCATCGGCAGGCATCCCAAAAAAAGGGGGGAAGTTGACGAGTGTAAGATAAATGAAATTGATTGCGCACCGCCCAAAAGGAGATTGGACAGAGACACATCGAACTCATTGCCGAGACTGGCTATTTTTCCCGCCAGGATCGAATATACTCGATACTAAATGTGGCAGGAAGGGTCGCCTTGTCTGGCAACCCGAACCAATCAGGGAAAGTCTCGCTGTCGAACAACATGTTCAGCGGTTGATGCCAGTGCGTGTTTTTCATCTCGTGCACTAGAGCGCCGTCCACCGACCATTTGATGACATCCTTGTTCCATTCCAAGGAATAGAGATGGAAGTCATCGGCGAAATCGAAGGGTGCTTTCCACTTGCCAGGCTTCTGAAAGTGCTTTTTCTCCGTAGGTGTACGGAAAACATGCGCATTCATATTGTAAGTATTTTTCCATTTCGCATCCACACCGCAGATCTCGAACACGTCGATTTCTGTCCATTCCTGCGATGTGCTACGGTAAAACCAGAATGCGCTAGAGGCCTTCGACTTCATAGGGCGGCATTTGATCTCGAAATATCCGTATTTCACCAAAGCCTTACTTTTCACCGCCGCTGTGGTGAAGGTATGGTAGCCTTTTGGAAGATCGGGTAGAGACTCCACACGAGCGGTTAAGTGAAGCTTGCCATCAAGAACGGCAACGTTTTTTGGAGAAAAGTAACCAGGTTCACGTCCTTTCCATCCAGGATCATGATCGTGCCATTTTTCTGCATCCAACTTGGCTCCCTCGAACTCGTCCGTCAATTCGGGGATAGGTATCCAAGTTTTTCCTTGAGGCAGAACGGATTTTCCGGCAGGGACTGAGTCGATTTTACCCTTCTCCTTGAGATAGGCAATGTCTGCGGCAGAGAGTTTTTCTTGGGAAAATTTCATCTCCTTGCCGTTGGCTAACTTCACGACTAGCGAGCCAGTGTCTGGATGATAGGATTGCAATTCTCCATCAAAAGTATTTGTTCCATCGGCACTCGTCCATATTCTCGCATGGATCCCCATCGTCAGCGCTCCACAAAGAGCAGCGAAGAGAAAGGCGTGAGACAGA
The DNA here is from genome assembly GCA_027487435.1 of Verrucomicrobiaceae bacterium. Taxonomy (GTDB): domain Bacteria; phylum Verrucomicrobiota; class Verrucomicrobiia; order Verrucomicrobiales; family Akkermansiaceae; genus UBA956. Next base: position 17,231 of record JAIYDP010000223.1, read on the forward strand.
TTACGTTTGTTTGTTGCCATGCTCATGGTTTCATGAATATCGTTTCTCTCTGACTTTCAACAGATGAATAAAAGGTTGATCCAATTGTGTGCGACTGGACCTACTTGATTTCCTCAGAGAAAGACTAACTCATAATGATAGATTGACAAATGATTTTTATATATAATAACTGATCTTAAAATCCCCAAGTAGCGTTTTTTTGTCAACTTGCCATTGAGAATAGGCATCAAAAAGAACTGATTCTTCAATCGATAATCCCGAATTTGAGTTGTCACATCTGCATTCGCTGCCAACATTTACCGAGCAATTTATTTTAGGCCTTGGGTCAGCATGTTTGGTTGCAGAACACTGCGATCATGAAATGCCTTGCACAACAAAGCTTGGCAGCGACTTTCTGGCACTCTAGTTCGGATCTCGGCATCATCATTCATGGCCGGAATCTGTAATCATTGTACGCACGAAGATAATGTTCGATGAGCGGAGACAAAGCCTTCCCTTTGCAGATTGTGGCGTAAAAAACGGTGATTTTCCCCGCGAGAAAATCACCGTGTTGTTTGGTTATTGTTTTATAAAAATTAGGGCGCTGTTACCTTCGCACGGAGGAAGCCTTTGCTGGAAAGGTCATTGGAACCGTCGAGACTAAAGCTTCGATATTCATAGCCTGCTCCTGCGGTGGGTAGTCCTGTGGTGACTGCGGTAGGCACGACAGTTACGCTGGCTGGGAATCCATTCAAATCCATGCTACCTTCGATGCTGTAGGTGAGGCCGTCGGTTGGATGAACTGCGGATGGTGTTGGCGATCCAGCGAATGCGGGGGTGCCAGAGCGAACGGCAATGGTAAGAATCAACTCTTTGGTGGTATCGACATCGGCATCGCTATCCTCGGTTAAGAGGAAAATTTTGCCGTTGTCTGAACCGCTGAGGGGATTGCCGTTGAAGGCAAACTCTGCAAGGTTGTTGTTACCGTCACCATCGGGATCGAGGTTGTTTGCTTGATTCGAGACAGTAAGTCCTTTTTCGCTCGCCCATGTTTGGTAGGGCGTGGTACCGCCTCCGACAACGAGGTAGCCATTCGAATCTAGAGCGTAGGTGCCTGCTCCGCTGCCATTGACGCTAATGAGCGCGAGTTGGGCGCTTGTTAGGTCGTCGGCACTGTCGCCGAAGCGGATGGAGGTAGCACCAAGAGTGCCAATGATATTGAGAGATCCGCCAGTCCAATCTTCTGCCTTGCTATCGGCGAAGGACAGAGCCGCGCCAGTGCCGAGGTTGACGGTAGCGGTGTCAGTGACATCCAGAGTGCCAACGGAGTCAGTGAACGTGTCAGCATTGAGCGTGCCGGCACCGATGACGACGTTTGAGGCATCGGCAATGACGTTGTTCGCGCCCAGTTTCAACGTGCCAGAGCTTACGGTTGTCGCTCCTGTGTAGGTGTTGGTTCCAGAAAGTGTCAACGATCCGCCGCCGACAGTGAGCGCCGTCGTTCTATTTCCCGAACCCAAGGTGTTTTGAATGATGCCGCTGAAGGTGCTGGTGCCGGTCGTGGTCAGCGTCGAGGAGTTTGCTGTGGAGCTATTGCCGATCCTAGTTGTGTTGTTGGCTCTGAAGATGCCGACTAGTGATTGGTTGAATCCCGACATGTCGAAATTGGCATTGCCGCTGGCTCCGAGAGTCAATGTGGCATTTGTGGCCAAGCCATTATTGGCTCCAAGCCTTGTGGTGCCCTGATTCGTTTCGAATTGCGCGTAGGATCCGCCACCGCTTAAGATCGCAGTGCCGCTGCGATGTGTCACTTTCGCAGAATCGGAATTGACTGCCCCCAAGATGTTGATGATGCCACTGCCGTTACCATCGATTCCGCCAAAGTGCCCGCCCGCAGTCGGGGTATTGTTGATGGTAATCGTGCCTGAAATTGTGGCGGTCTGGCCATTCGCCACTCGGATCAGACCAGCACCTAATAACCCTGGATTAGTACCTAAAGTGATGTCGTTAGGGATGCTGATGCCGTTGTTTAAGAGCATTCCGGCAGAACCGCTAAATAAAATACTTCCGCCAGAAGCACCGCCAAAAGCCGCATTGTTTGCGGCAATGACTGCACCGCCCGCGATTGTCGTGCCGCCAGAGTAGGTGTTGGCACCCGAAAGTGTCAGAGTACCTGTACCAGCTTTGATGAGCCTCAGGGTGCCACTACCACTACCATCCTGCAATACGCCGGCGAAGGTTCCACTGGCATTGGTTGAATTACCGATTGTGAGTGTAGCGTTAGCTGCATTTGCATTTTGGACAATCGGTGTGCCAACGGTGGCGTTGGTTGTAAGATTGGCGACGGTGACGCTATTTCCGTTGAGAGTCAATACGCCGGTACTAGAGGTACCAAAGACCACAGCGTTCTGTGAACCAGCCGTACTGTTGAGTGCTCCAGTATGGTTGATTTGTAAAGCGCCCGAATGAATTGTCACGCCGCCGGTGAAAGTGTTGTTGCCGGAGAGGATGAGATTACCGGAACCAAGCTTAGTAAGGGAGGAGGCTGACGAGTTGTTGGCGATGACCGAATTGAGGGTAAGGACATTAGTGCTTCGGTTGAGGACAGCCAACTCTCCACCAGCGGACGCTGCGGTCACCGTTCCGCTGTCTGGGGTAGTGCCGATGGTTAAGGCCCCCGATGTGGTGGCCATAATAATTCCAGATGTTCGCAGGGTATTGTCCGTGCCGACATCGACGGTAGCAGCACCTGTGCCGCCTGAGGCGCTTTGTAGCAGGGTATTGATGGTCGTGATACCCGTTGTAGCCATCCCAATTTGGGCGGCAGATCCAGAGCCTTCAATGATGCGAACGTTGGAGTCAAAAGCATCAGCAATAGTGCCTGGTGTGAGGCGGCTAACATCCGTGTAGGCACTGTAGGCCACAATCCTATTTGATCCATCTATTGTAGCCCAATCCGAACCCACCGTAGCCCATGGACCGAGAATGCCATTGGAGATTGCCGCCGTCGTGGTAATGACATTGTTTGTGGCCGTGGCCGTAGAAAAATTCACTGATCCCCCACCGGCGGGGCGAGTGATACCACCTAGAGTGAGCGTATTCGTGGTGCCTGTATTTGTGTTGGTGATCACTGAGTTACCTGCGGCGACCGTCAGACCATTGACGGCTTGGGTTGTAGCCCTGGAATAGGCGAACGTTCCGCCGCCCATCGTCAATGCGGTGCTGGAGCTAAGTGAACCCGTGATAGAAAGCGTGCCGCCGTTGACCGTGGTCGCGCCGGTGTAAGTGTTGCCAGTGCCGCTGAGAGTCTGCGTGCCTGATCCTACCTTGGTGAGAGAAAGAGTGGCTGTGCCACCATTAACGATAGCTCCATTGAATGCGCCATTACCGTTACCATTGCCCACGGTGAGAGTGCTGGCGTTTGTAGCGTGGTTGTTATGCACCACGCGGGTCGCTCCGGTTGCACTAGCGTTCAGTCCATTGATGGTCTGGTTGAAACCATTGAGCCTGAAGGTTCCTTGATCGGTGCCACCAAATGATCCGATCGTTACGCTTGCAGCTGTGTTGAGGGCGTCTGACACTCCGAGAACAAGAGTAGTATTTTGGCTAATCTCCGTAGCGCCGATTCCGCTGCCGCTAACGCCGCTCAGGGTAATTGTACCGCTCCCGGTAGTTAGCAAGTTTCCGCCGTTGTTTTGGATGGGCTTGGTAACAGTGGAGTTTTGTAGAGCAAGCTTACG